>NZ_JAWSUJ010000109.1:0-13170 GCF_033549285.1 Halomonas sp. | reverse complement strand
ATCGCCTCGAGGACCCCCTCCCGGTCGCTGGCCGGGCCCAGGGTGGCGACGATCTTGGTGCGACGGATGGGGGTGTGGGGCGGAACAGGGAGCGGTCGGATCATGGGGTCCTCGGCAGTACCAGGATGGCACGGAAATCGTTGACGTTGGTGCGCGTCGGCCCGGTGACGATCAGGTCATCGAGGGCCGCAAAGAAAGTATACGCATCATTGCGTGACAGATATTCGACGGGGTCAAGGCCCCGGGCCCGGGCACGCGCCCAGTCCTCGGGCGAGAAGAGTGCCCCGGCATTGTCCTCGGAGCCATCGATGCCGTCGGTGTCGATGGCCAGGGCATGGATGCCCTCGGCACCGCGCAGGGTCTCGAACAACCCCAGCAGGTACTCGACATTGCGCCCGCCCCGGCCGTCGCCCCGCACGGTGACGCTGGTCTCGCCCCCCGAGAGCAGCAGCAGGGGGGCGCGGCGTCCGTCGCGGGCGGCCAGCGCCAGGCGTCCCTGGGCACGCCCCAGCTCCCGGGCCTCGCCTTCCAGGTCGTCGCCAAGCAGGCGCACCTCGAACCCCGCGGCCTCGGCAGCGTTGCGCGCCGCCTCGAGGGCATCCCGGGCCCGGGCGAGGATCTCGCTCGCGTCGCGGGCGAAGGCCGGCTCCCCGGGATGCGGGGCCGGGGCATCGGCCGCCAGGTGACGGCGCACCCCCGCGGGCACCGCGATGCCATGGCGCTCGAGGATCGCCAGGGCGCCGGCGGGCGTCGTGGCGTCCGGCAAGGTCGGCCCCGAGGCCACCAGCGAGGCCTCGTCGCCGGGCACGTCCGAGATCAGCCAGGTCAGCACCCGGGCCGGGTGGGCCGCCGCGGCCAGGCGGCCGCCCTTGATGGCTGAGAGATGGCGACGCACGGCATTGATCTCGCGGATCGGCGCACCGCAGCGCAGCAGGGCCTGGTTGATCGCCTGCTTCTCGGCCGGGGCGATGCCCGGTGCCGGCAGGCTCATCAGCGCCGAGCCGCCGCCGGAGATCAGCGCGATGACCAGGTCGTCCTCGCCCAGGTCGTCCACCGCCTCGAGCATGCACCGGGCGGCCCGCTCGCTCAGGTCATCGGGCATGGGATGGGAGGCCTCGAGGACCTCGATATGGCGACAGTCGCCACCCTGCCCTTGCGGGCCATGGCCCTGTAACCCATGGCCATGACGGGTCACCACCAGGCCCGCGAGGGGCGCCCGGGGCTGGCGGGCCTGCCAGGCGCGCTCGAGTGCCGCGGCCATGGCGGCGGCGGCCTTGCCGGCCCCCACCACGAGGGTGCGGCCGCGCGGCGGCGCGGGCAGCACGGCGGGCAGCAGGGCATCGGGATGGACGGCCGCCACCGCGTGCTCGGCCAGCTGCCGGAGCCAGGCCCGCGGCGTCTCGACCGGGTCGCGGGCGACCAGCGGCGTCAGGGTATTCATGGGGATCTCCTTCACGAAAAAGGCCCGGTGACGAGCGGGGTGCTTCAGGGGGAACCCGCCACCGGGCAAGGATCGCCGTCGGCGATCCGGCAGGCGACGACCCGACGCCTGCCGTCAGGGAGCAGTCACCTCCCTGTTGCCCGCCGGCTCGGGAGAGCCGGCGGGTAGAACTCACGACCTGTACAGGGGCACGAGCCCCTCATGCCTGGCCCACCTCGTGGTCGGCCAGCGCCTCCAGGGCCCGCAGGATGCCGGCATGGTCCCAGTCGGCGCCGCCGTGGGCGGCACAGGCCTGGAACAGCTGCTGGGCGTTGGCGGTGCCGGGCAGCGCCAGGTTGAGGCTGCGTGCCCCGTCCAGGGCCAGGTTGAGGTCCTTCTGGTGCAGGCGGACCTTGAAGCCCGGGTCGAAGGAGCGGCTGATCATCCGCTCGCCATGGACATCGAGGATCTTCGACTGGGCCAGGCCGCCGAGCAGCGACTCGCGCACCTTGGCCACGTCGGCCCCGGCCTTGGAGGCGAACAGCAGGCCCTCGGCTACCGCCTCGATGGTCAGCGCCACCACGATCTGATTGGCTACCTTGCAGGTCTGGCCGGCACCATGGCCGCCGATGTGGGTGATGGTCTTGCCCATCACCTCGAGGATCGGTCGGGCGCGCTCGAAGCCCTCCTCGGTGGCGCCCACCATGATCGTCAGCGCCGCGTTGATGGCGCCACCCTCGCCGCCGGAGACCGGGGCATCGACGTATTCGCCGCCGGCCTCGTGGATGCAGCGGGCGAAGTTCTGGGTGGCCAGGGGGGCGATGGAGCTCATGTCGATCACCAGGGTGCCGGGCCTGAGGCCCTCGGTGACGCCGCCCTCGCCGAACAGCACCTCCTCGACGTCGGGGGTGTCGGGCACCATGGTGATGATCACCTCGGCCTCGGCGGCCACCGCCGCGGGGGTCTCCACCTCACGCATGCCCTTGTCGGCGAGGGTGGCATCGAGGGTGCCACGCTTGACCGTCACCAGCTCATGGCCGGCGTCCAGCAGGTGGCCCGCCATGGGACGGCCCATGATGCCGAGGCCAATAAATCCGATCTTGCTCATGGTCTCTCTCCTGTTGTCATTGGGGTGTCGATAGGGTGTCTACCGAGTCGCGTCCAACCAGCCCAGCCCCTCCTGGGTGCCCGCCCTCGGCTTGTACTCGGCGCCGACCCAGCCCGTATAGCCCAGGCGATCGAGGTGCGCGAAGAGGAAGGGGTAGTGGATCTCGCCGGTGCCCGGCTCGTGGCGCCCCGGGTTGTCGGCGACCTGGACATGGGCGATGCGGTCGAGGTGCCTCTCGATGGTCGGCGCCAGGTCCCCCTCCATGATCTGCATGTGGTAGATGTCGTACTGCAGCTTGAGGTTGTCGCTTCCCACCTCATCGAAGATCGCCAGCGCCTGCTCGGTGTGATCGAGGAAGAAGCCCGGGATGTCACGGGTGTTGATCGGCTCGGCGATCAGCAGGATCCCTGCGGCCTCGAGCTTCTCGGCGGCGAAGCGCAAGTTCCCGACCAGGGTCTGACGGGCCTCGTCATCGCTCACGCCCTCGGGCTTGATGCCGGCCAGGCAGTTGACCTGGGTGTTGCCCAGCACGCGGGCGTACTCGATCGCCTGGTCGACGCCGCTGCGGAACTCCTCCACCCGATCCGGGTGGCAGGCGATGCCGCGCTCGCCGCCCCCCCAGTCGCCGGCCGGCAGGTTGAACAGCACCTGGGTCAGGCCATGGTCGTCGAGCTTCGCCTTGATCTCGGCCGGCGGGTAGTCATAGGGAAATAGGTACTCCACCCCCTTGAAGCCGGCCTGGGCGGCGGCCGCGAAGCGGTCGAGGAACGCCTCCTCGGTGAACAGCATGCTGAGATTGGCGGCAAACTTGGGCATATCGAACTCCTTGCGTCTTGCCTTCTGGATAGTGTCTCGACGAACCACGGTCAGACGGTGGCGGTGATGGCACTGGGGGCATCGGTGACACTCTCGGCCAGTTCCTCGAACTCGTTGATGGCATCGATCTCGGTGCCCATGGCGATGTTGGTCACACGCTCGAGGATCACCTCGACCACCACCGGCACCCGGTGCTCGGCCATCAGCTCCCGTGCCTGGGCGAAGGCCGGGCCGATCTGCTCTGGCCGGGTCACGCGCAGCGCCTTGCAGCCCAGCCCCTCAGCCACGGCAAGGTGGTCGACGCCGTACTCGCCCAATTCGGCGGCATTGACGTTCTCGAAGGAGAGCTGCACGCAGTAGTCCATGTCGAAGCCGCGCTGGGCCTGGCGGATCAGCCCCAGGTAGGCATTGTTCACCAGCACGTGGATGAAGGGCAGCTTGAACTGGGCGCCGACCGCCAGCTCCTCGACCATGAACTGGAAGTCATAGTCGCCGGAGAGGGCGACGATCTCGGCCTCGGGGTCGGCGCGCCGCACGCCCAGCGCCGCCGGGATGGTCCAGCCCAGGGGCCCGGCCTGGCCGCAGTTGATCCAGTGGCGCGGCTTGTGAACATGCAGGAACTGGGCGCCGGCGATCTGTGACAGGCCGATGGTGCTGACGTAGCGGGTGTTCGGGCCGAAGGCCTTGTTCATCTCCTCGTAGACCCGCTGTGGCTTGACCGGGACGTTGTCGAAGTGGGTCTTGCGCAGCAGGGTGCGCTTGCGCTCCTGGCACTCCGCCGCCCAGGCCGTGCGGTCCTTGAGGCGACCGGCGGCCTGCATCTCGCGGGCCACCTCGAGGAAGAGGTCGAGCGCCGCCCCGGCGTCGGAGACGATGCCGTAGTCCGGCCCGAACACCCGGCCGATCTGGGTCGGCTCGATGTCCACATGGACGAAGGTGCGCCCGCGGGTATAGGTCTCCACCGAGCCGGTATGCCGGTTGGCCCAGCGGTTGCCGATGCCCATCACGAAGTCCGAGGCGAGCAGGGTCGCGTTGCCATAGCGGTGGGAGGTCTGCAGCCCCACCATGCCGGCCATGAGCTCGTGGTCGTCGGGGATCGCCCCCCAGCCCATCAGGGTGGGGATTACCGGCACCCCGGTGAGCTCGGCGAATTCCACCAGCCGGTCCGAGGCATCGGCGTTGATGATGCCGCCGCCGGCCACGATCAGCGGGCGCTCGGCCGCCTGGAGCATGGCGATGGCCTTCTCGGCCTGGGCCCGGGTCGCCGCGGGCCGGTAGGCCGGCAGCGGCTCGTAGGTGTCCGGGTCGAACTCGATCTCGCTCATCTGCACGTCGATGGGCAGGTCGATCAGCACCGGCCCCGGGCGCGAGGAGCGCATCAGCTGGAAGGCGTGCTGGACGGCGCGCGGCACCTGGGCCGGCTCGAGCACCGTGACCGCCCACTTGGTGACCGGCCCGGCGATCGCCTGGATGTCCACCGCCTGGAAGTCCTCCTTGTGCAGCCGGGCGCGGGGCGCCTGGCCGGTGATGCAGAGGATCGGGATGGAGTCGCCCGAGGCGGAATAGAGCCCGGTGATCATGTCGGTGCCGGCGGGGCCGGAGGTGCCGATGCACACCCCGATGTTGCCGGCCTTCGTGCGTGTGTAGCCCTCGGCCATGTGCGAGGCGCCCTCGACGTGGCGGGCGAGGACATGGTCGATGCCACCCAGCTTGCGCATCGCGGCATAGAAGGGGTTGATGGCGGCACCCGGCACCCCGAAGGCGACATCGATGCCTTCCTTGCGGAGCACGTGAACGGCGGCTTCAGCGGCAGTCATGCGGGTCATGACGCTTCCTCCTGTGAGGGGATTGTTATTTTTTTGGAAAATATTTCTGTATACAGAGGCTAGGTAGCTCGCCGCGGGCCGTCAATATTTTATGAAAAATATTTTCATATTTTTTGATTCCAAAGAAATACCCAAGCCCGCTCAAGGGCTTGGGTATCAATAAAAGCAGCACATCACCCCGCTCGGGCGGTGCGTCAGAGGGTCACGCGAACCGCTACCGGATGCTCGTCGCAGTTGCTCCCCTCGCCGCCGCGGTCGACCACCAGGAACTCCCCTTCCCGCTCGAGCACCGACTGGATGGCATGCCAGGTGCCAGCATGGTAGTTGACCCCCTGGCGACCGTCTGTGACGAAGGCGCGCACCTCGGCGGGATCGATCCGGTCCCCCGGTGGTGCGACGACCACCACGAATCTTTCTTCGTGGAGCGGCATGAAGGCCTGGCTACCCAGCGGGTGGCGCTCCAGGAAGTCCAGTTCCAGCGGTATCGCTACCGGCTGGCTGACGAAGATGCTGATCAGCGTCCTCGCCTCCTCCCCCAGCGTCTCGACCCTCGCCAGGTCGTGGTAGCGCCGGGTGCGCCCGGCGTTGATGGGAAACCAGTCCGCGACGCGGGCGTCGATGACGTCGCCGAAGGGGGCGAAGGCCTCGGCGGTCAGCGGTTCGGCTTTCAGTTCCAGCATGTCAGTCTCCAATCCAGAACAGCCATATATCGGGGCTTACCCGGGGACAGGCCTGTTCGGGGGCGCTGTGAACCCCTCCCTGGGCGCTACCGATGCCATCCCTGGCATAGGACCCCCTCCAGACCTGTCCCCGGCGCCCCTCTCGTGGGTATCAGCGACCACCCAGGCGCAGCTTGGGGTGGCGATTGACGTCCTTGTAGAGCAGGTAGCGGAAGGGCCCCGGGCCGCCGGCGTAGCAGGCCTGGGGACAGAAGGCGCGCAGCCACATGAAGTCGCCGGCCTCGACCTCCACCCAGTCCTGGTTGAGGTGGTAGACCGCCTTGCCCTCCAGCACATAGAGGCCGTGCTCCATGACGTGGGTCTCGTCGAAGGGGATCACCGCGCCGGGCTGGAAGGTGACGATGTTGACGTGCATGTCATGGCGCACGTCGGCCGGGTCGACGAAGCGCGTGGTCGCCCAGCGTCCCTCGGTGTCCGGCATCTCGTTGGGCGCGATGTCGTTCTCGTTGACCACGAAGGCCTCGGGCACCTCGATGCCCTCGACCCGCTCGTAGGCCTTGCGCACCCAGTGGAAGCGCACCGGGGCCTCGGCCTCGTTACTCACCTGCCAGTCACTGCCCGGCGGGAGGAAGGCGTAGCCACCGGGCACCATGCGGTGGCGCTCGCCGGCCAGGGTCAGCACCATCTCGCCCTCCACCACGAAGAGCACGCCCTCGGCCTCGGGGTCGAGTTCGGGACGTTCGCTGCCGCCACCGGGGGCGACCTCCATGATGTACTGGGAGAAGGTCTCCGCGAAGCCGGAGAGCGGGCGCGCCAGCACCCACAGCCGGGTGTTCTCCCAGAAGGGCAGGTTGCTGGTGACGATGTCGCCGAAGACGCCCTTGGGGATGACGGCATAGGCCTCGGTGAATACCGCCCGGTCGGAGAGCAGCTGAGTCTGGGGGGGATGCCCACCGACGGGAGCGTAGTAGGTACGTGGTTTCATGGGGTGTCCTGAAAAACGTTGGGGCCGAAAGCCGTGCCATCGTAGACATCGCGCGAGGCTGTTCCGGCGACAGGTCTACGAGGGGGCGCTGTGAACCCCTCCCTGGGCGCTACCGATGCCATCCCTGGCATAGGACCCCCTCTACGACCTGCCCCCGGCGCCTCTCGCTTCGGGCAGCGGCAGTTCAAAGACTCACCAGGATGGCACTCACCCTAGCGTGCGATGTGACTCAGCGCGCCGGTGCCGGATGATGCTCCGCCCAGTGGCGGGCGATATCCACCCGGCGTGCCACCCAGACCCGGTCGTGGGCCTCGATATGGTCGAGGAAGTGCTGCAGGGCGCGGAAGCGGCCCGGGCGGCCCAGCAGGCGGCAATGCATGCCCACCGAGAGCATCTTGGGCGCCTCCTCCCCTTCGGCATAGAGCACATCGAAGGCGTCGCGCAGGTAGGTGAAGAAGTGATCCGCGGTGTTGAAGCCCTGGGGCGCGGCGAAGCGCATGTCGTTGCTGTCCAGGGTATAGGGGACAACCAGGTGGTCGTGCTCCACGCCCTGGCTGTCCGCCTCGCGGGTCCAGAACGGCAGGTCGTCCCCGTAGTAGTCGCTGTCGTAGAGGAAGCCGCCCTCGTCGAGCACCAGCCGGCGGGTGTTGGGGCTGTCGCGGCCGGTATACCAGCCCAGCGGCTTCTCGCCATAGAGGCGCTGGAAGATCGCCATCGCCTTCTGCAGGTGCTCACGTTCGACCTCCTCCGGCACCTCCTGGTAGTGGATCCAGCGGTAGCCGTGGCAGGCGATCTCGTGGCCCAGCTCCTTGAAGGCGTGGGCCACCTCGGGGTGGCGCTCCAGGGCCATGGCCACGCCGAACACGGTGAGCGGCAGGCCGCGGCGCTCGAACTCGCGCAGGATGCGCCACACCCCGGCCCGCGACCCGTACTCGTAGATCGACTCCATGCTCAGGTGGCGATCGGGGAAGGCGGGGGCACCGATGATCTCGGAGAGGAACTGCTCGGAGCCCTCGTCGCCATGCAGCACGCAGTTCTCGCCACCCTCTTCGTAGTTGAGCACGAACTGCACGGCGATCCTCGCCCCGCCCGGCCAGTTGGCGTGGGGCGGGGTGCGGCCGTAGCCGATCAGGTCTCGGGGATAATCGGATGAGCGGAGGTGCGTCATGGCGAAGCGTCCTGGTTGTTCTGGCACCTTTCTCCGGCAAGGGAGCCGGAGTGCGGCGCATATCGTGTATACAATACAAAGATAGAGTGTACCCATGTCATCCGCAACCCCTCACCGATGGCCGGAACGATGATTCGCACTAGTCAGGCCTCGACTCTCGCATCTTGTATACTTAACTCTCTTGTAAATGCCTTCATACGCACGCCAGCCGTGACCACATACCGCGCCTGGATACGGGAGACATTTGAGGACTTCACCTGACAAAAATCTTAACTATATGATTTTTATGGCTTAAATTTCCGCTCGCGGTGCTACACATCCGGACTTGCGGCCTATGCTCGCGCAGGCTATTTTGTGTACAAAGACAAACTATCTTGTTCACGAAATAGCCCAGGAGAGCCCGCGACATGCACATCCGCGTCATCAACCCTAATACCAGCGCCGAGATGACGGCGACGATCGGCGAGGCGGCGAGCCGCATCGCCTCTCCCGGTACCCGCGTCTCCGCGCGCCATCCCGACCATGGGCCGGTCTCCATCGAGAGCCACTTCGACGAGGCCGTCAGCGCAGTGGGCGTGCTCGAGGAGGTGCTGGCCGGGGAGCGCGAGGGCGCCGATGCCTACGTGATCGCCTGTTTCGGCGACCCCGGCCTGCTGGCCGCCCGCGAGCTGACCCGGGCGCCGGTGATCGGTATCGCCGAGGCCGCCTTCCATATGGCCACCCTGGTCAGCACCCGCTTCTCCATCGTCACCACCCTGGGGCGCACCGGCATCATCGCCGAGCACCTGCTCGAGCAGTACGGCTTCTCCCACCACTGCCGGCGGGTGCGTGCCGCGGAGATCCCGGTGCTCGACCTGGAGGAGAATGGCGATGCCGCCCTGGTGCGCATCATCGACGAGTGCCGGCGGGCCCGCGACGAGGACAACATCGGCGCCATCGTGCTGGGCTGCGGCGGCATGGCCGACCTGACCGGCACCATCAGCCGCGAGGTCGGCCTGCCGGTGGTCGAGGGCGTCACCGCCGCCGTCAAGCTGGCCGAGGCCCTGGTCGGCCTGGGGCTTTGCACCAGCAAGCATGGCGACCTGGCCTTCCCCCGACCCAAGCCCTTCACGGGGCGCTTCGAAGGCTTCTCCCAGCTGACGCCGGAGCGCTGAACGGCACGCTTCGTGCATCGATAACCGTAACGAACAACCACAACGCATCGCGCCACAGGCGCACGCCACGCCGCAAGCCTTCCACGGCAGCCGCCTGCCGGAAGACAACCACAAGCACAGAAACGACTTGCGAGGACATCACCATGAGTCATCCCACTCCTGACAGCACGGCCGCGGCCGCGGGGCTCGCCGCCTCCCTCTCACCCGCCGCCGACCGCGGCACCAAGGCCCCCGGGGAGGAGTCACTGGCCCCGCAGCGAACCCGGATCATGGGGCGCGGTTCCTACTTCCTGGCCTGGTTCGGCGGCTGCGTCTCCATCGGTACCTTCACCATGGGCTCCAGCGTGGTGGGCACGCTGAACCTGATCCAGGCGACGCTCGCCATCGCCATCGGCTGCTTCGTGATCGGCATCGCCCTGGCCATCAATGGCGCCGCCGGCTACAAGTACGGCATCCCCTTCATGGTGCAGGCACGAAGCGCCTTCGGCTTCACCGGGACGCGGCTGCCGGGCCTGGTACGCGCGGTGCCGGCGGTGGTGTGGTACGGCTTCCAGAGCTGGATCGGCGCCGGGGCGCTGAACATGGTCTCGGCCACGCTGTTCGGCTTCGACAACCTGGTGTTCTTCTTCATCGCCTTCCAGCTCCTGCAGATCGGCCTGTCGGTGATGGGTTTCCAGGGCATCAAGTGGCTGGAGAACATCGGCAGCGCCTTCATCCTCGCCTCGCTGGTCTACATGTTCTACAGCACGGTGGTGCGCTACGGCGACGTGCTCTCCGCCAACCTGCTGACCATGGAAGGCTCCTGGGGCCTGCCCTTCTGGGGGGCGACCATGCTGTTCCTGGGCATCTACAGCACCATGATGCTCAACGTCGGCGACTATGCCCGCGAGCACAAGACCGGCACCGGCCAGGGCATGCTGACCACCATCTACGCCATGTCGATCCTGCCCTGCACCCTGTTCATGGGCCTGATCGGCTTCATGGTCTCCGAGGCCACCGGCGTCGCCGACCCCATCCAGGTGTTCGCCAACGCCGTGGACAACACCCCGCTGCTGATGACCACCCTGCTGTTCATCGCCTTCGCCCAGGTCACCACCAACGTGCTCAACAACGTGGTGCCGCCGACCTATGTGCTGATGGACGTCTTCAAGATGAAGTTCCGCACCGCCACGGTGCTGGTCGGCCTGCTGGCCTTCGCCACCTTCCCCTGGAAGCTGGTGCAGCCGGACTCCGCCGCCGGCCTGCAGCTGTTCGTGCAGACCTACTCCGCCTTCCTCGGCCCGATCTTCGCCGTCCTGGTGGTCGACTACTACCTGATCCGCCGCCGCACCCTGGACCTGGGCAAGCTCTATGACGAGAACGGCCCCTACCGGGGCGTGAACCTGGCCGCCCTGGCCGCCACCGGCGTGGGCATCGTCGCCGCCCTGACCTTCTCCTCCATCTCCTGGTACGCCAGCCTGATCCCGGCCAGCCTCACCTACTTCCTGCTGATGAAGCACTGGGCCCCCTGCCAGCGCTTCTGCCAGTAAGCACGGCACGACGGCGCGACCGCCTCCGGTCGAGCCGCCCGAGCAACCATGACAATGGTGACCGCGATGAAAGAGAGCGAACTGGACATCCAGACGATCGACCCGACGCTTTACAACGAGGACCTGGCGCCGCTGCCACATAGCAAGCGCAGCTGGGGTGCCTTCGAGATCTTCAACGTCTGGTCCAACGACATCCAGAGCCTGTTCGGCTATACCCTGGCGGCCTCGCTGTTCCTGACCTACGGGCTGAATGGCTGGGCGGTGATGGCCGCCATCATCCTCGCCGGCGTGATCGTGATGTACCTGGTCAACCTGACCGGCAAGCCCAGCGTGAAGTACGGCATCCCCTTCCCGGTGATGGTGCGCGCCAGCATGGGGGTGCGCGGGGCCAACCTGCCGGCGATGCTGCGGGCCATCATCGGCATCTTCTGGTACGGCGTGCAGACCTATTTCGCCTCCACCGCCGTGGCCCTGCTGATCACCGCCTTCGTCGGTGCCGGCGACGGAAGCACCTTCCTGGGCCTCTCCGCCGTGGCCTGGCTCTCCTTCGTGATCGTCTGGCTGTTCCAGATCGCGATCTTCTGGCAAGGCATCGAGCGCATCAAGCACTTCCTCAACTGGGCCGGCCCGCTGGTCTATGTGGTGATGGTGGTGCTGATGATCGTGGTGTGGTTCCAGGCCGGCAGCGACCTGCTGCCCGCGGTGAGCACCATCTTCAGCGCCGATACCGAACGCTCCGGCAGCGCCGTGGGCGCCTTCCTCGCCATCGTCGGCACCATGGTCGCCTACTTCGCCGCGGTGGTGATCAACTTCGGCGACTTCACGCGCTTCGTGAAGACCGAGCGCCAGATGAAGCTCGGCAACCTGCTGGGGCTGCCGCTCAACGTGGCCTTCTTCTCGTTCATCGCCCTGATCATCACCGCCGGCACCCTGGTGCTGTTCGGCGACGCCCTGACCAACCCGGCGGACATCGTCGAGCGGGTCGACTCCCTGCCGCTGACCATCGTCGCGGCGCTGACCTTCTTCGCCGCCACCGTGGGCATCAACCTGGTGGCCAACTTCATCCCCCCGGCCTACGACCTGGCCAACCTCTTTCCCAGCAAGATCAGCTTCAAGGTGGGAGGCCTGATCACCGCCGTGCTGGCCTTCTTCGTCGGCGCCCTCTGGGTCTCGCTGATCAGCCAGATCGGCGTGCCCGGCTTCGTCAATGCCCTGGGCGCGGTCGTCGCCCCCTTCTACGGCATCATCGTGGTGGACTACTATCTGGTGAAGCGCCAGCACCTGGACATGCAGGAGCTGTTCTCCTCGGCACCGGGCAGCGCCTACTACTACGTCAAGGGCTGGAACCGGCGCGCACTGCTGGCCTTTGGCGGCGCCGCGCTGTTCTCGATCTCCACCGTGCTGGTGCCGGCGCTCTCCGGCCTCGAAGGCTACGGCTGGATGATGGGGGCTGCCCTGGGCGGGCTCTTCTACTTCGGCCTGATGCAGAGCCAGCGCCCGGTCGCCGTCACCAGCGGCACCTGAGACGCGCCCGCCCCGCACGACGCGCCCCGGGCCATGGTCCGGGGCGCGTCCTTTTGTACTCTTCCGTTCGACGTTGGATGCCTGTCCCGACAACCTTCTCCTTGCAAAATGTCTGACATTACTTACTATAAGGTCAGATATTCTGCCGGAACCGATGATGCTCGATGACCTTGTCCTCCCCGCCGATGGCGGCGCCCCGGCCCTGGCCGCGGTCCTTGCCCGCGCCATCCTCTCGGGGCAGCTGCCGGCGGGGACCGCCTTCCCGCGGGAGAAGGACCTCTGCGAACGCTTTTCCGTGAGCCGCAACCGGGTGCGCAACGCCCTGGCCAGCCTGGTCGCCACCGGGCTGGTCGAGCGCACCGCGGGGCGCGGCAGCCGGGTACGCGAGGTCACCGACTGGCACCTGCTCGATCCCCTGATGAGCGACTGGCTGGCCGGGCTGGAACGTCCCGACCCGCGCCTGGTCCACGAGATCTTCGCCTTCCGCCTCTCCGCGGAGCCTCAGGTGGCCGAGCTGGCCGCCCTGTCGGCGGACGGCCGTGACCTGGCGCGCCTGGAGAATGCCTTCACAGGCATGCGCGACACCGCCGGCGTCGGCATGCACCAGCAGCACGCCGAGCACGACGTGGCCTTCCATGATGGCATCTACCAGGCCACCCACAACCTGGTGTGGCGCCAGATGGGCCACCTGTTGCGCCCTTCCATCATCGCGCTGATCCAGCACTCCCAGCATCAGGCCGACTCCCTGGAGGACAGCCTCGAGCGCCATCGCCGGGTGATGGAGGCGATCCGCCTGCGCCAGCCGGAGACCGCTCGCCGGGCGGCCCGGGCGGTGCTCGAGCGCACGGCGACGGACCTGGGACTGATCCCCCATCCCACTCACCCTACCGAAGGACACCCCGCATGAAGATCACCCGACTCAAGACCTGGCAGGTGCCGCCGCGCTGGCTGTTCCTCAAG
>NZ_JAWSUJ010000108.1:0-13338 GCF_033549285.1 Halomonas sp. | reverse complement strand
AAGACCCCCTTACTATAGCCGCCGCTCGGTGCCCCGGGGCGCGATGCCGCGACCGGGGCAGCCAGGGGAGTGTGGTAATCTCCCCTGACGCCCGACTGGCAAGGAGGCCGTGCATGTTCACGACTCGCTCCCTGATGATCCTACTCGGCTGGCTGGCCCTGGTCGTGCTGACCGCGCTGAGCGGCATCGCCACCCCGCCCGGCGAGTGGTACGCGGGGCTGGCCAAGCCGCCGCTCACCCCGCCCGACCTGGCCTTTCCCATCGCCTGGAGCACGCTCTACCTGCTGATGGCGCTGGCCGCCTGGCGAGCCACCCTGGCGGCGCCGCCGGCGATGCGCTGGCACACCCTCTGGCCCTTCGTCGCCCAGCTCGCCGCCAACGCGCTCTGGTCGATCCTGTTCTTCGGCCTGCACGGGATGGGCCTGGCGCTGCTCGACCTGCTGCTGCTGTGGGG
The DNA here is from genome assembly GCF_033549285.1 of Halomonas sp. GTDB lineage: Bacteria > Pseudomonadota > Gammaproteobacteria > Pseudomonadales > Halomonadaceae > Halomonas. The sequence continues at coordinate 12,884 of NZ_JAWSUJ010000108.1, read as the reverse complement.
GCTGATCGTGCTCACCATCCGCCGCTTCGCCGCGGTCTCGCGCCTCGCCGCCTGGCTGCTGGTGCCCTACCTGGCCTGGGTCAGCTTCGCCGCCTACCTCAACGCCGCCACCTGGTGGCTCAATGGCGGCGGCTAGTCGATGACCGCGGTGCCGGCTTGGCTCTGGTGGGGCCTGCTGCCGGCGGGGCTGGCGCTGCTGCTGCACCTCTTCCATCGGCGGCTGAGGGTCAGCCTGGCCGCGCCGCGGGTGCCGATCGCGTGCTCCCTGGAGGAGCACGGCGTGACCGGGGAGACGGTGACCCTTCCCACGCGGCGGGGCAAGCGGCTGGCGGGCTGGTGGCTACCCGGCCAGGGTCAGGGCACGGTGGTGATCACCCACGGCTGGGGCGCCAACCGCGAGCTGATGCTGCCGATGGCCAGGCCGCTGCAGGCGGCGGGCTGGAACGTGCTGCTGTTCGATGCCCGCAACCACGGCGAGAGCGATGCCGACAGCTTCTCCTCCATGCCGCGCTTCGCCAAGGACACCGAGGCCGCCCTGGACTGGCTGCGCGCCCGCCCGGGCATGGCCGATGCGCCGGTGGCCCTGCTCGGCCATTCGGTGGGCGCCGCGGCGGTACTGCTGGCCGCATCGCGCCGTGACGACATCGCCGCCGTCGTCAGCCTCTCGGCCTTCGCCCACCCGGACGGCATGATGCGGCGCTGGCTGGCCGGGAAGCGGCTGCCGTTCGTCCCGCTGGGCTGGTACGTGCTGCGCTACGTGGAGCACGTGATCGGCCACCGCTTCGACGCCATCGCGCCCGTGACCACCCTGCCCAGGCTGCGCTGTCCGGTGCTGCTGGTGCACGGCCGTGACGACACGGTGATCCCGCCGAGCGATGCCGAACGGCTCCATGCCAGCCGCGGCGATACCCCGGCCGAGCTGCGCCTGCTGCCGGGCGACCACGACCTCAGCCGGCATATCGACGCGGAGCTGCCCGAGCTGCTCGCCTTCCTCGACAGGACGCTGGTGCCGCAAGGGCGCGAGCGCCGGCCCGCCTAGGCCGGGCGCTTGCGGGCGATGAACTGCACCACGGCCCCCAGGCCGGTATGGCCGCGGCCCTCGACCACCTGGCGGTCGAACTCGCGGCTCGAGAGGATCTCGAAGTGGGCGAAGGCCGCCTCCAGCTCCGCGGCCGTGGGGGTGCGGTCCGGAGTGTCCGGCCCGCCGGTGTCCCGTGGCACCTGGGCCGGGGTATAGGCCTCCAGGATCAGGATCCCGCCGGGCTTGAGGGTGCGCGCCACCTGGCGGTGCAGGTGCGGGCGGCCCGCCTCGGGCACGTGACAGAAGATCGACACCACCGCGTCGAAGGCCTCGGCGTCGAAGGTGTGCTCGGTGAGGTCGGCGAGGCGGGTCTCGAGGGGCACACCCTTCCGCTCGGCCAGGCGGGCCGCCTTGCGCAGGCCGACCGCCGAGGCATCCACCGAGAGCACCCGATGGCCGAGCTGGGCCAGGTAGACCCCGTTGCGCCCCTCGCCATCGGCCAGGCACAGCACTTCCCGCGGCGCCTCGCCGATCAGCCCCACCTGCTCGCGCAGGAAGTCGTTGGGCTCGGTGCCGTAGACATAGTCATCGGTGTCATAGCGCTCATCCCACATGGCAATTCCTCGAACTTGGCTATGGATATAGCCATCGAGAATACCAAGCGTCGTGGGCGGCGTCTGCGGCAGGGCGGGGGTGCTACGCTTGAGATTCCTTTCTCGTCAGGGATGACCGCCTGCCATGCCAGCCTTGCCCCGCCATCCTCGCTTTTTCCTGCCGCTTCTGCTGCTGGCCGCCACCCTCGGTCTCGCCGGCTGCGACGGGCCCGATCTCGACACCGCGCCGCCACGGCCTACCTCGCTGGAGAACCGCTTCGCCGGCGAGGCCATGGTGCGCCAGGCGGATGTCGCCGTCGCGGCCCGCCCGGCCGACGGGGCGGGCGAGGCACCCGACACCCGCATCGAGGAACGCCGCGGCTACAACCTGCAGTTCGACGAGGCCGAGGCCCTGGTGGCCGCCTACCGGGAGACCCACGAGGCCTGCGTGGCGAGCGAGCACTGCCAGGTGGAGCAGGCGCGTCTGCAGACACCGCGGCACGGCCTGGCCAGCGGCTACCTGACCCTGCGCGTGGCCCGCGACCAGGTGGAGAGCGCCGAGCCGGTGCGGCTGGTGGCCGAGTCGCCGGCGCTCAGCGGCGTGGAGGTCACCCGCCACGACCGCACCCAGCAGGTGATCGATATCGAGGCGCGGCTGGCCCAGCAGATGGTGCTGCGCGAGCGCCTCAAGGAGCTCGCCCAGGAGGGGCGGGGCTTCAGCGAGCGGCGCATCCAGGACCTGCTGCAGGTCGAGCGCGAGCTCGCCAGGGTGCAGGGCGAGATCGAGTCCATGCAGGGCCAGCAGCGCCACCTCGCCCGGGTCACCGACACGGTGGCGATCTCGGCCGACTTCCAGCAGCAGCGCTGGGTGGAGCCCCGCCAGCACGGTGTCCTCGCCCCGCTGTGGCGGGCGCTGGACCGCAGCGTGTCGCTGTTCTTCGAGTCGGTGGGCCAGGTGATCCTGGTGGTGGTGTTCCTCACCCCCTGGCTGGTGATCGGCCTGCCCGTGCTGTGGCTGCTCAGCCGGCTGTGGCGGCCGATGCGCCGCGTGCTGTCGCGGCTGGGCGAGAGGCGCCGGGCGCGCAGGCGGGCGGCACGCGAGGAGTAGGGGCGAGCCGGACCAGCGGCGCCCCAGGGGGACGGCCCGTTACCGGGCCCTGTCCGGGCTTCATGGCCGCAGGCCGCGCCATGCTAGAATCGACGCCTTGCTCGTCATGAACAGACCATCGGACAGACATCGTGATACCGCCCGCTCAACGCCCACGCCCCGGCCTCTTCCTCACCTGGCTGCGCTTCCTCGTGGTCCTCACGCTGATCACCGGGGGCCTTCGCCTGGTGTCGGATGCCGTGATGACGCCCGAAGGGCTCTGGCCCACCGCCTGGTGGTGGGGGCTGCGCTTCGATCTGGCCATCTCGGCCCTGCTGGCCGGCCTCACCACCCTGGCGCTGTGGCCGGCCTCCCGCCTGCTGAAACGGCTGCCCCGTCGCGGCTGGCTGGTGCCGGCCGGGGTCATCCTGCTGTTTGCCCAGCTGGGCGACTGGCTCTACTGGCAGGAGACCGGCCGCCATGTCGGCTACGAGGCGGCGGAGCTCGCCAACTCCGCCGGCAGCCTGGGCGGCATGCTCATCGCGCACTGGCCCTACCTGCTGGGCACCCTCGTGCTGCTGGTCGTCCTCGCGCGGGTTCCCGTCGCCGAGGCTCGCCTGCGAGTGCGCTTCGCGCCCGAGCTGGCCATGCTGGCGGTGATCGTCGCCACGGTGCCGATCGTGCGAGGCGGCGTGAGCGGCGTGCCCCAGAGCCCCGACGACGCCCTGAGGCTGGGCAACCCCGAGGCCGCCACCGCCGCCCTCAACGGTGCCTACGCGGCGCTGCACGGCCTGCAGCGTGGCCAGAAGTATGCGCTGGAGCCCGTGCCGCTCGGCTGGATGCGTGACGGCGAGGCCCGTTCGCGGGTGGACCGGCTCTATCCCGACGCTGCCCTGGCGAGTGGCGAGCCCCGCCGGATGAACGTGGCCTTCGTGCTGCTGGAGAGCTGGGCCAGCGTCTTCATGGCGCCCCTCGACGACGGTCGCCCCGTGACGCCGCGCTTCGACGCCCTGGCCGAGCGCTCACTGCACAGCGCGGACCTGATCGCCGGCGGCCGGCGCACCACCGAGGGGATGTTCAGCCTGTTCTGCAGCTACCAGAACCCGCCCGGCCAGACCATCGCCCAGACCGACCTGGCCCGCCACGACTACGACTGCCTGCCCGAGCGCCTCGCCCAGGCCGGCTGGCAGACCGCCTTCTTCCAGGGGTCCCACGAGAACACCAGTGGCACCGGCGCCTTCGCTCAGGCGCTGGGCTTCCGGGAGAGCCTCGGCAAGGAGGCCATCGAGCAACGCCAGTGGCCCGAGAACTACTGGGGGGTCTATGACCGGGACCTCTATCGCTTCGTCCTGGAGCGCATGGGGGAGATGCGCGAGCCCATGCTGGTCGGCATCAACACCAACACCACCCACGACACCCAGGTGCCGCCCGGCATCACCCCGCTGATCGACAGCGACTCACGTGCCGCGGGGATCCGCAACACCCTGCACATGGCCGACGAGGCGGTCGGCGACTTCGTCGAGGCCATCGAGTCCCGCGACTGGCAGCATCCCTGGCTGATCGTGCTGGTGTCCGACCATACCTCACGGGTGGAAGGCTCGATCCTCGAGCGCTCCCGGCTGCCGTTCCTCCTCTATGCGCCGGGCATCGTCGAGCCCGGCCGTCCCTCGCGCACTGGCCATCAACGCGATGTGGCGCCGACCCTGGCCGAGCTGCTGGACCTGCCCCTTCCCGGCGCCATGGGCCACTCGCTGCTCGACCCGGCCGCCCCCCAGCTCGCCGAATACCATCAGGCGGGTACCCTGGGCTGGGTCATGGACGACCAGGTGGTGGAGTTCTCGCTGCTCGACCCGACCCGGCAGCGTTGTTTCGCCTGGCAGCCACCGTCAGCGCCGGGCCCAGAGCAACCGTGCGATGAGCGCGCCCGGCAGGGCGTGAAGGACGCCTATGCCCTGACCCAGCAGGCCCAGCGGCATCTGTTCGATGGCACCACCGAAGCGCTCGCCCGGCAGGCTCGCCATCACGACAGCCGCCGCTCACTCGCCTCCGGAACCCCGCCATAGCCGAACTCCTCGGTGTCGACTTCCGCCTGCTGGGCCTCTCCGTAGCGGGCCCCCGCCACCTGGTCCGGGGTCATCATGGCATCCAGCCGGGTCACGGTTTCCGGCGCCAGCGGCAGGCGCTCCGCCGCCAGGTTCTCGCGCATGTGGTCGATGGAGCGCGAGCCGGGGATCGGCAGGATGTCGTCGCCTCGGGCTCGCAGCCAGGCCAGGGCCAGCTGGCCTGGTGTCATGCCCAGCTCCTCCGCCAGCGCCGTGAACGCCGCCAGCAGGCGCAGGTTGCGGGGATGGTTCTCGGCGCTGAAGCGCGGCATGCCCCGGCGCATGTCGCCCTCCTCGAGGCGCGCGGGGTCGCTGACGGCACCCGCCAGGAAGCCGCGCCCCAGGGGGCTGAAGGCCACCAGGGCCGTGCCGGCCTCGCGACAGGCCTCGATCAGGCCGATCTCGGGGTTGCGGGTCCACAACGAGTACTCGGACTGCACCGCGGCGATGGGATGCTCCCTGCGTGCCCGGCGCAGGGTGGCTGCCGAGACCTCGGAGAGCCCGATGGCGGCGATCTTGCCTTCCTCCACCAGCCGGGCCAGCGCCCCGACGCTCTCCTCGACGGGCACGCCCTTGTCCCAGCGGTGCAGGTAGTAGAGGTCCAGGTGGTCGGTACCCAACCGCGCGAGGCTCGCCTCGCACTGGCGCTGCAGTGTTTCCGGGCGCCCATCGATCACCTTGCGGCCGAGCGCCGGGTCCATGGCCATGCCGCACTTGCTGGCCAGCAGGATCTCGCCGCGCCTGCCGGAAAGCGCCTTGCCCACCAGCCGCTCGTTGGCGGTGGCGCCGTAGAGGGTGGCGGTATCGAAGTGGCGATAGCCCATCTCGAAGGCCGCCTCCAGGGCGCGCAGCGCCTCGGCCTCGGGAACGGGGCTGCCGTAACCGTGGGAGAGGTTCATGCAGCCCAGACCGATGGCGGGTGCGGCGAGGGCCTCGAGACGGGCGATCAGGGGATTCATGGCGGCTCCTTGGTGTCAGTGTGTCCTGCCTTGTCGTTGAGGGTACCAAGCTCCGCGGCGCCGTTGGCCCATCCCTGCCCCTCGCCGTCACAATTCCTGCGCGGTTCCCTTTTGGTCGCAGGCCCCGGTGGTTGCCGGGGGCGTGCGATATGGTAGCTCCGACCACACCGCCGCGGCGGCAGTGACACTCACACCGACATGGACCGACGGAGCGCCAGGCATGGCCCAATCCCCTCTTCTCTCTCCGCGCTACCGCGTGCTGCTGGCCGGGCTGTTCAGCCAGCTGCTATGCGTGGGCGTGGCGCGCTTCGCCTATACGCCGCTGCTGCCGGTGATGCAGCAGCAGACCTGGCTGAGCGACGCCCAGGGCGGTTGGCTGGCCGCCCTCAACTACGCCGGCTACATGCTGGGCGCGCTGGTGGCGGCCTCGATCCACAGCATCCGGCTCAAGGACACCCTCTATCGCCTCACCCTTCTGCTGGCGGTGCTCTCCACCGCCGGCATGGCGCTGGCCGACAGTTTCTGGCTGTGGGCGGGCATGCGCTTCGTGGCGGGGTTCTCGAGCAGCGGCGCGATGCTGCTCGCCTCGGGGCTGATCCTGCACTGGCTGATCCAGCATCGCCATCGCGGTGAACTGGGCATCCACTTCGCCGGCCTGGGGCTGGGCATCCTGCTGGCCGCCCTGGTGGTGGAGCTGATGCGGCGCCTCGCCCTGGAGTGGCAGGCCCAGTGGTGGGGCTTCGCCGCCCTGGCCGTGGCGCTGCTGGTGCCCGCCTGGCGCTGGCTGCCGAGACCCGCAAGGCCGACCGAGGCTGGTGGAGGCAGCCATCATCAACGGGCTTCCCCGCCCTCGCGCACCTTCATGCGGCTGATGCTGGCCGCCTACTTCTGCGCCGGCTACGGCTATGTGATCAGCGCCACCTTCATCGTCGCCATCGTCGAGCGCGAGCCGCTGCTGGCCGGCGCCGGCAACTGGACCTTCGCCCTGGTGGGGCTGGCCGCCGCCCCCGCGGTGATGCTTTGGGACCTGATCGCCCGGCGCATCGGCTACCTGGGCGCGCTGATCAGCGCCATGGCCCTGCAGGTGGTGGGCATCGTGCTGCCGGCGCTGACCGACAGCCTGGCCGGCGTGCTGGCGAGCGCGGTGCTCTACGGCGGCACCTTCCTGGGCTGCGTGAGCCTGGTGCTGACCATGGCCGGCCGGCTCTACCCGCAGAGCCCGGCGCGGCTGATGGGGCGCATGACGCTGGCCTACGGCGCGGCGCAGATCGCGGCCCCGGCACTCACCGGCATGCTCGCCGAGGCCACCGGCCACTACGACACCGGCCTGTGGCTGGCCGGCGGCTTCGTGGCCCTGGGCGCGGTGCTGCTGATCTGGCTGCGCGCGGTGGACCAGACCGCCCAGCGGCTGGATGCCGAGGCGAAGGTGGCCGTTATCCCCAGTTGATCCATGCCGTGAGGGCCTGGCGGTTGGCAATCTCGACCTGCTGGGCCCGGGGTTCGGTTTCCACATGATGGGGGTTCACGCCCAGCTCACGCAGCGCGTAGAGCACCAGCGGACCCCGGCATGACAGGGTGAGTTCGCCTTCGTCCATCCCGTAGTCCGCGGCAATCAAGGCCCTTTCCCGGGATGGCAACCGCCTGTCGGGGATCAGGCGTACTTCGACCCGTGTATGCCAGTCCTCATCCTCGGCGAGCCCGTGGTCGTCCAGCATGTCGCCACACGGCTCCGGCACGCCGCGGAAGCGGCTCAGCACGAAGTCCCGGTAGTCGCGATGCTTCTCGCAGAAGGCTCGCACATGCCAGCGCCCCGCCGCGAACACCAGCGTATGCGGCACGATAATGCGATCTTCGCCCATGGGGCTGGTGAAGGAGGCGTAGTTGACTTCCAGCCGTTGCCCTTCGCGGGAGGCCTTGACCACCTGCCGCACGACCTGTGGCGACACCATGCGGCTCGGCATCGGCAGCGCCTCGGTGTTCGCCGCGCCGAGTCCCAGACCCGTGAACGGCGATGCCAGCTGCTGGTGGGTGCCCAACAGATGTAGGTACTCCTCGACCCGGCCTTGGGTGAAGGCAGGCGCGAATCGCACGGTCGGCAGGAAGCCCTTGCGCGACTCGTCATAGGCCAGGTTTCCAGGGACCAGCTCTCGATAACGACGCAGCACCTTCTGTGCCTGCTGGCGCCCGATGCCGAAGGCCTCGCCGATCTGCGAGGCCACCACCCGGCCCTCCCACAGTGCCAGTATCTCGATCAGCCGATAGCGTGCCAGGGTGTCCCAACCGGGAGCCGGAGTGACTGGCATGGGGAGACGCCTTCCGTCCATGGTGAAAACCCAGCATGACGCAACTCAGCGTCGGGTTGAAGAATATGCTGGATGAATGCTCAGGCGTGGCAGAGCCGGATTAAGAATGCTTGTATGGTGGTGGAGACGCAATGGGTTGGGGAGACAGGGATGTCGTATTACCTCTACTGGGGCAAGGCAAAACCGTCAGACGAAGGCGATAGCTGCCACCTGCTGCCCTATCACAGCCTGGATGTGGCCGCTGTCGGCTGGTATCTACTTGCTCCCGACCGGCCATTGGCACAACGCCTTTCCCATCAGTTGGATCTCTCGCCCGAGGCCTTGCGTCGTCTCCTCGTCTTCCTGCTCGGGCTGCATGACCTCGGCAAGTTTTCCCGCGCTTTCCAGGGGCTGGCTCGGCCGGAAGGCGCTGAGCTGGTCCCACCCATCGAACGGATGGCCTACACCGAGCGCCATGACCGGTTGGGAGCCCTGCTGTGGCAATCATGCTGGATCGAGTGGTGGCGGGATGGTGCCCTGGGTGGAGATGAAGAATTGCCACCACGGCGTGAACGCCGCCAACTGGCTGACGGCCTGCGCGCCTTGCTGGCGCCGATGTTTGGCCATCACGGACAGCCGGTGGATGCCGGGCAACTGCATGCGGGCCAGTTCTTCAGCGATGACGAGCATGCATCCGATAACGAGGCCGCTCGCCAGTTCGTTGCCGACTGGGCTGCGCTCATCGAGTTCGAGTGGCCACTCGACAAGCTGGTCTCTGCGGAATGGCGTGAGACCTTTCTGACCTTGAGCTGGACGGTCGCCGGCTGGGCGACCCTCAGTGATTGGCTGGGCTCGAATCGCGACCATTTCGCCTACTGCCAGAAGGCGATGCCGCTGGCCGACTATTGGCCGATAGCGCTCGATCGGGCCGAGCGAGCGCTCGAGGAAACCGGGTTTGCCCAGCCTCCCGAGCCGGTGCCCTATGCCGGGCTGGCGAGCTGGTTCGGAGGCCAGTCGATTACGCCGACCCCGTTGCAGCGTGAAGCAGAGATCCTCGCGCTCGGTGATGGCCCGCAACTCTTCATCCTCGAAGATGTGACCGGCGCCGGCAAGACCGAGGCGGCCTGCATCCTCGCCCAGCGGCTGCTGGCGGCGGGGCATGGCGAGGGGGTGTACTTCGCTTTGCCGACCATGGCGACCTCCAATGCCATGTATGAGCGACTGGGAAGTCTTCATCAACGTTTCTACGCCGCGTCTTCTCATCCTTCCTTCGTGCTGGCCCATGGTGCTCGCGACCTGAACGACACCTTCGTGAAGGCCGTGGCCGCGGAGCAGCCGGGAGATCGGGACTATGCCTCCGACGATATGACGGCTACGACGCGATGCAACCGCTGGCTGGCTGATTCGCGCAAGAAGTCGCTGCTGGCCGATGTGGGAGTGGGCACCATCGATCAGGCGCTGATGGGGCTGCTGCCGTTCCGGCATCAGTCGCTGCGCCTCTATGGCTTGGCGCGCAAGGTACTGATCGTCGATGAGGTGCATGCCTACGACCACTACATGCAGACCCTGCTCAATCAGCTGTTGGACCATCATGCCCGCCAGGGCGGCAGTTCCATCCTGCTCACGGCTACCTTGCCGCACGGGATGCGCGAGGCCCTGGCTTCGGCGTGGCGGGAAGGGCTGGGGCAGGCATCGTTATCATTACAGGAGCAGGCGTTCCCGTTATTGACCCAGGTCGGCCATGACCTGGTACGGGAAGTCCCTCTGTCCACGCGTCCTGAAGTGGCACGCGAGGTAGGTATCGACTGGCTGACTACCGAGGAGCAGGCGCTCGAGACGGTGATGGCGGCGGTCGAGGCGGGGGAATGCGTCGCTTGGGTGCGTAACACCGTGGACGATGCCATTCGCGCCTTCGAGCAGTTGCGACTGCGCCATCCCGACTCCGAGCGCTGTCTACTTTTCCACAGTCGCTTCGCGATGGTCGATCGTCAGCGTATCGAATCGGACGTTCTCGAGCGGCTGGGCAAGCCTTCCACGGCCGAACGTCGTCGTGGACAGGTCCTGATCAGCACCCAGGTCTTCCAGGAATCCTTGGACTGCGATGTAGACGTTATGGTCAGCGACCTCGCGCCCATCGATCTGCTGGTCCAGCGTGCCGGCCGTCTACAGCGCCATCTGCGTGGCCAGCGTCGCGCTCCGCTGCTCGCCATTCTGGCGCCTGAGTGGAGTGATTCACCGGATTCCCAATGGCTGAAACGTGCCTTGCCGGGCACCCAGGCCGTCTATCGTGATACCTCGCTGATGTGGCTGACCCAACTCGTGCTCCGCGAACTCGGGGGGATCCGCATGCCCGATGAGGCGCGGACCCTGATCGAGAGCGTCTACGGGCCGGTTGCGGACCTGGTGCCAGATGGCTTGCAGGAGGCGCGATGGGAGCAGCGCGGCATGCAGGGGGTGGCCGTCTCGATGGCCAACTTCAATGCCCTTTCGCTCGGTCGGGGTTATCTCCGACATCCCGAGTTCGATCAATGGCAGGAAGAGCAGGAGATCGGGACGCGGCTGGTCGATGAGCCAACGGTCAACGTCGTGCTGCTCAAGCGCACGGCCGACGGCGAGCTGACGCTGTGGGCCGAGGGAGAGCGCCACGCCGCCATGCTCAGCCAGGTAAAACTGCGACAGAGCCAGGCCGAGAAGCTCGCTGAGTTGCCGAGTGACCAGCAGTTCCGATGGGAGGCCCTTCAGGAGCGCTACAAGGCACTGCGTTTTACCCGCCCCTGGCTGGTCGAGGCAGACAACGCTTGCGTCTATGACGGCCAGTGGGGAGTGAAGCTTTCATCGAACACGGATAACCAGGGGAACGGAAGTGAATCTGCTTAACGCTCCATGGCTGCCTTTCCACACCAGGGAAGGCGCCATCGTCTACCGGCCGCCCAGTGCGGTGGCTGATTCCGAGATCGTCGATCTTGCCCTGCCTCGGGCCGACTTCCAGGGCGCCGCCTACCAGTTCCTGGTCGGCCTGCTGCAGACGGCGCTGCCGCCCGATGACCACGGCGACTGGCTGGATCGCTTTATCGAGCCACCCGGCATCGATGAGCTGGAAGCCGCCTTCGCCTCCTTCGACGCTGCCTTCGAACTGGATGGCGACGGGCCGCGCTTCATGCAGGATCTCGACCTGCTCGAAGACGTCAAGGAGAGCACGGTCAGCGGTCTGCTGATCGACGCGCCGGGAGCGAACGGCATCAAGAACAACACCGATTTCTTCGTGAAACGCGGGCGCGTCGAGGCAATGTGCGAGGACTGCGTCGCCCTGGCCCTGTTCACCATGCAGATCAATGCTCCGGCCGGCGGGGCAGGCATTCGCGTCGGCCTGAGGGGCGGCGGACCGCTGACCACCCTGGTATTGCCGGAGTCGGCCGATGCCAGCCTGTGGTCTCGCTTGTGGCTGAATGTCGTGACGCCCAAGGCGCTGACCCGCACCGGGCAGTCATGGCAGCCTCCGCAAGCCGATGATGACAGCCTCTTCCCGTGGATGGCGCCGACCCGTGTCAGCGACAAGAAGGGCACCGAGGTGCTGCCCGAGGCCATGCACCCGCTGCATCCTTACTGGTCGATGCCGCGACGCTTTCGGCTGCTGTTCGAGGACGAGCCGTGTCGCTGCGATCTCTGTGGTCGCGAAGCCGCGCGCGCCGTGCGTCGCATCCGAGCCAAGAAGCAGGGCGCCAACTACGACGGGCCTTGGCTGCATCCGCTGACGCCCTATCGCCGCGATGCCAAGAAGCCCAGCGAGCCGCCACTCTCTACCAAGGGCCAGCCAGGGGGACTTGGCTATCAGCACTGGTCGAACCTTGTGCTGCAGGATGCCGATGGCAGCGGTGCGCTGCCCGCCCTGGCGGTACAGGACTACGTCTCGAAGAAGGTGGAAGCCGTCGATGAGGAACGACGTGCCGGAGAAGAGATGGCCGCACTGCTCAAGCATGCCCGGCTGTGGGCCTTCGGCTATGACATGGACAACATGAAGCCACGCGGCTGGTACAGCGTCGAGATGCCGATGGTGGCGGTGCCGCCCGAGCAGCAGGAACAGCTGCGCTTCTGGGTCCAGCAGTTCATCGACCTGGCCCGGCAGGTTGCCTGGATGGTGCGCATCCAGGTCAAGAACGCCTGGTTCGATCGCCCCTCCGAAGCCAAGGGCGACATGAGTCATATCGACCTGGCGTTCTACGACGCGACCCAAGGCGCCTTCTTTCAAGCACTGCAGGGCTTCCAGGAAACACTGGCCGCCACTGATGACGCCCAGCACCCGCCTTCCAAGGGGGCCGAGCGCTGGTATCGCATGCTAAAGCGCGAGGGGATGGCGCTATTCGAGGAACAGTCGCTGAGCGGGGCGCTGGAGGCGGTAGACCTCAAGCGTGCGACCGCGGCTCGTCGCCAGTTGCAGAGCTTTTTGGCCGGGCGCAGCAAGGGCAGCAAGGCAATTCGTCAATTTGCCGAGACCGGCGGTTTCTCACTGAGTGCCGAGCCGGTAGCCACCGAGGAGAGCATGTCGTGAGTGAAATGGAATTTGCCCCCGAAACAGAGGCCGCATCGCGCGTGCCCGAGCGACCTTACTGCATCCGCCGGGAAGCCGATGCCCTCCGGCGCTGGTGGCAGCGCTTGACGCTTTCAAGGGAGGTCTTGAAGGCCCATACCGATGCCCCGCCCTGGCCCAAGGGAATGCGGGCGGCGCTGAGGCGCTGCGACACCCTCGAGGCGGCGATGCTGACGGAGGCGTTCCGCCATCTATGGCAGCAGTTGCCAGCCGATGAGGGCGAGCCCGAGTGGCGTCGCGATCAACGCCTGCAAG
>NZ_JAWSUJ010000107.1:0-13567 GCF_033549285.1 Halomonas sp. | reverse complement strand
AAGCGCCTTGCCATGGTTCCGTCCGTGTCAGGTATCCTACACACATTATGCACGAAAACTTTAGATTAGGCACTTAGGAGATTGCTACGCACTAGAAGAGAGAACGAAGAGTAAGAGAGTAACTATTGGAGGCAGTGCTTACGATAAGGAAAGCATGACCAAGGCTCATGCAGAGGTTCTTGATCATATAACGCATGCTGTTCACTGGGGGTGTAAATATGATAAGGAGACTGGGGAGAGAGTAGTAGGAGAACCTCTTGATTCGATCGTGGATATTGGCTTACATCGTAAGTTCGTAAAGGCGCTACTGGGTACGCGCCGCTCTGGGATGGAAAATCGTCGTCCACCAGTACGCTTCTTTACTACTAACTACGATACGCTGTTAGAAGACTCAATTTCATTAGAGCGGTACACATCTTGGGATGGTTTTTCTGGTGGGGCTATTGCCTATAGAAGCCATCGGTATGGTTCTGATGAACCTGGGTATGCGCAAAGGTATGACGCTCACGTTATGAAGCTCCATGGTTCAATAGATTGGCATCTTGATGATGATGGCCATCTTATAAGAGTCCGTCTCGGAGATAAGTATCCTGGGAAAGCCAAGCGGGTGATGATATACCCTCAAGCTACAAAGTATATTGCGACTCAGCGTGATCCGTTTTCTGCTCAGTTTGATCTATTTCGACGAAGCCTTAACAACAATGAAGGCAACGTTCTAGCAATTTGCGGGTATAGCTTTGGAGATGAGCACATCAATCATGAAATTGAGCTCGCGATGGAAAGCCCGGGGAACGATACTGCAATTCTTGCTTTTGTAATGGAAACAGAGAGAGGTCTACCTGAGGCGCTTGATGCCTGGCTAAAAGAACGCTGGGGTAAACGAGTATTCGTGATGACGCAGAAGGGTCTTTATAACGGAAGCATCGGACCTATTTGTCAGCTAGAAGAGGGAGGTGAAAGAGGCTGGTGGACTTTCGCCGGTGTAACCAATCTTCTCGAAAATGGACCTAGAGGTGCCGCGAAATGACGGATTTCAAACCAGTTGAAGCCTTGAGGATCGGTAGCATTGTAGAAGTGGCTGGTACCTCGATACGTGTTGAGCTAAGCGGTGACGTTTCTGAGCTTACGCGTAGTTATGATGGTCGCATTTACCCTATTGGCCAGATGGGGAATATTGTAAAAATTCATTTCGGGCGAAAAATTATATTTGGTTTTGTTACATTGCTGCGTATGCGATCAGAGGAATTGGTCGAGCATGGAATTCCAGTGCCACCGGATTCAGATCAGCGGATAATGGAAGTAGAGCTCTTCGCCGAGGGTATCTGGGATATGGCAAAAAGAGGGCTAATTTTTTCCCGTGGTGTTTCCACTTATCCTTTGCCTCAGCAAGGTGCATATTTATTGACCCGAGAAGAGGCAACGGAGTTATTCCAGTCTGCAGAAGGAAAGGAGCCCGATGATGGAAGTAATCCATTAGTCCCATTCGGTCACTACGTGGGCACAGAAGCTGCTCCTTGCCGAGCAAATATTGACAAGATGTTTGGTATGCACTGCGCGGTTTTAGGCTCCACGGGCTCAGGTAAGTCTGGAGCGGTTGCTGCACTGCTACACAGTGTGTTGAGTCATAAAGCTAATGGTGAAGACTCTCTAAAGCCAAACATAGTTATTATCGATCCTCACGGTGAATATGGGGCAGCTTTCCAGGACAAAGCGGTTATCTATCGTGCGTATGACCCGGTAGGGGCCGAAGATTTTGAAGGAACTCCCATCAAATTGCCTTACTGGTTGATGAGTGCAGACGAATTTAGGCACCTCGTAATTGGGAAAACGGAGCAAGAAGCTACCTCACAGAACAATATAATTTACAAAGCCGTGGCTCATGCTCGAATGGTTGCCGCCGGTATCGCTGAACCTGCTCCAACTGAGTATGGGGGTGACGCTCCAGGGGATGGACGAGCACATGATGAACCTCGTCCGGTAGCGGGGGTCTCCGATGAGCAAATTATGCAGTTTGATAGAGATAAGCCTAGAGCATTCTGTCTTGATGAGCTCGTTCGCCATATTACTTATTTGCAGGCAGCCCGTAACCAGAATGGAAAGCTTAACCCAATACCGGCAGGTGATTTCAGCAAGATCTTTAAGTCGCTACTGGATAAAATTGCGGTTTTAAGAAGAGATCCACGGATTCATTTTTTGATGGATAACTGGTGCCTTGGGGAATTAACCATAATAGATGTAATTAAGCAGCTAGTGGGAAGTGAAAGAGAGCCCGGTGTGGGGTTGGAAAGTTTGAAAATTCTTGATATATCGGGATTGCCTAACGAGGTTGCGGGTCCCTTGACAGCGATGCTGGCGAGATTGCTTTTCCAATATAAGATTTACCAAACTTCGGAAGAGAGAAGAAAAGACCCAATCCTTCTGGTTTGTGAAGAGGCTCATCGCTACGTACCTGACCGAGGAGAAGCTCAATACGCATCTGCTCAATCAGCGGTACGGAGAATTGCAAGAGAAGGCCGAAAATACGGACTTGGATTGATGTTGGTAAGCCAACGTCCCGCTGATATAGAAAGCACAGTTATTTCGCAATGCGGTACTTGGCTAGTACTTCGACTGACCAACCATTCTGACCAACAGCATGTTGCTCGTTTTTTACCAGATGGACTATCAGGAATGGTTCGAACGCTGCCGAACTTGGCACAGCAGGAGGCTATTTTCGTTGGAGAGGGAGCATCACTACCTTCCCGTGTTCGCATAAAAGATCTTTTGGAACAAAATCTACCTCGATCCCAAAGTGTGAAGTTTGCAAATGGTTGGAATGGAGAAGGTTTGTCTGAAGAAGAGCTCGGAAGAGTCGCTGGTCGTATGACAGGATGACCATTAGGAGGTCTCAGACCGAAGTGCTATCTGTAGAAATAATTGATATCGTTATTGCATGGGCTTTTTGAGGTTATGCTTCTGCTCCGGTCGTGATCTGAACTTTATATCAGGCCTTCCTGAATGTCAGCTTCTGGCCGAAAGCTGCCATTGTCAGGAAAGGCAATGGCAGCTTCTCTATGGCAAAGCGCCATGGCTCCCTATCAAGCTTCGTCACCCACTTCCTGACTTATCACGACCCGGTTCCTGCCGCCGTGCTTGCCGGCGTATAGGGCTCGGTCGGCCTGCTGGATCAGGGCGTCCAGGTCGGTCTCCTCGTCGAGAACCCCGGCGATGCCGATGGTGACAGTCAGGCGGTGCTCGGGCATCTCCTCCATCACCGGCAACTCGGCGACCTTCTGCTGCAGTCGTTCCGCGACCATTTGCGCGTCCTTCAGGTGGGTCTCCGGCAGGGCCACGATGAACTCCTCGCCGCCGAAGCGCCCGATCACATCCTGGGGGCGGAGGGATCGCTTGCAGGTCTCCGCGATCGCCGCCAGCACCCGGTCGCCCTGGCTGTGCCCCCAGGTATCGTTGATGGCCTTGAAGTGATCCACGTCGATCATGAACAGGCTGAAGGGCGCCTTGTCATGCTGCGAGCGCTGAAGCAGCGCCTCGGCTCGCGTCATGAAATGACCGCGACTGTCCAGGCCCGTCAATACATCCCGTTCGGCGACCCTGCGCAGCTGCGCTTCCAGCGACTTCCGATGAGAGATTTCCTCGGCCATCTGCCGGTTCTGGATACGCTCTTCCTGCAGGAGCGCGAACTGCCTTCGCTGCAGCTTTTCCAGGCGCAGCAGGGCGAAGAAGCCCACGGCATTGGTCATGATCAGCAACAGCGATATGCGCAGTGCCACCACGGCAGGAGCGTCCGCCACCACCACCGCCGCGGCCAGGAAACCCAGGCTCAGGTAGAGGCTGGCGATGGCCACGATAGGCAGCAGGTTGGGGATCAGCAGGTAGAACGCCATGGTGGCGACTACCACCGCGGTGACCTGGGTGGGCAGGCTCTCGGGACGCAAGGGAATGATCAGGATGATGCCCGTCGCCAGTATCCAGAGGGGCAGGGCGTGCAGCCACACTCGGCGGTTATAGTCGCCGTTGCGTCCGATCAGGAAAGCCAGCACCAGGCAGGAGACCACCACCACCAGGCGCATGGCGAGCAGCAGGTAGAGCTCGGTGCTCACGCCGGTGTAGTGGTAGTCGGAAATGGCAAACATGCCGAAGACCAGGGCCGCCACGCAGAGCGCAAGGCCGGACTCGAGGCGCACCCTGGGCGCGATCTCCCGGCGATATATCGCCTCCCTGCCTGGCTTATGAAACTGACCGGTCAGCCGGTTCAACCGGTCTCTTGTTATGGGTGATGACAAAGCCCGGCTCTCCCGGTCCTGTGGTGATCGAAGACATGACCGGGGTGGCATTCGCGGTGAGCGCCCTTCCTCTCGGCCCGGTGCAATATAAGCGTTTCTAGGTAGCGGTAAAACGGGCGGCTGCCAACGTTCAAACGGCGCCCAGTCCACTTACCCGCATCACGCGCCTCTCGACCGCCTCCAGCAGCTGGCCGCGTCCGGTCTCGACCAGGGTGAGCCAGTGCCTGGCGCGGGTGATGCCGGTATAGACCAGCTCTCGCGTGAGGATCGGGTTGGGAGCGTCGGGGAGCAGCAGGGCGGTGTGGGTGAACTCCGAGCCCTGAGACTTGTGCACCGTCATGGCGTAGACCGTCTCCACCGCCTGCAGGCGGCTGGGCAGCACCCACTTGATCTGGCCGCTGCCGTCGCCGGCGGGGAAGGCGACGCGCAGCGTGGGGCCGCGTCTTGCATCACCGCTTGGGCTTGCCGGCTGCGGCAGCGCCAGGGTGATGCCGATATCGCCGTTCATCAGCCCTAGCCCGTAGTCGTTGCTCGTCACCAGCACCGGGCGGCCGGAATACCAGAGCCGGCGGCCGTCGCCGCTGTCGATCAGTCCTTCCTTCTCCAGCGCGACGCGGATGCGCTCGTTCAGCCCCTCCACGCCCCAGGGGCCGCGGCGCAGGGCGCAGAGCAGCTGGAACTGGCCGTGGGCGGCGAGCACCGTGCGGGCCCAGTCGTCCAGGGCCTCGCGGTTGATCTCTCCGTTCTGGCCTGCCTGTGGCGTGGCGTGTTTCATGACTTCCAGGTTCTGCATTACCTCTAAATAGTGGCGATAGCCCACCGGCGGCGGCAGCGGCCGGCCACGCAGCGTGCGGCCCTCGCCGCGGCTCTTTCCTCGATCAGGGAAGCCCGCGGCGTGGCCCGAGACCACCAGCCGCTCCAGGCTGCGATCCTTGTCCGTTTCCAGCTTGAGGTGCGAGAGGTCGGCATAGCCGTGGGTAAGAACGTCGCGGATGGCGGTGCGCTTCTGCTTGCCCGGTTCATCGCGGTTGACCGCGCCGGCCAGCTGGCCGATGCCGCTCTCGGCATCGAAACGGTGGCTCACGCGCAGCATGGCGATGGCCTGGTCCAGCGGGGCGCCCTCGGCGTCGAGCATCTCCGCGGGCAGCGCCTGGCCGGTGGCTTCGGTGAGCCAGTCGGCGGTCTCGGGCGTGTAGTGGCCGCCCTCGGCCCGGGCGCACAGGTCGCCCAGCACCGAGCCGGCTTCCACGGAGGCGAGCTGGTCCTTGTCGCCCAGCAGCACCAGGCGGGCCCGGGGCGGTAGGGCATCGAGGAGTGCTGCCATCATCTCCACGTCGACCATGGAGGCCTCGTCCACCACCAGCACGTCCAGCGGCAGCGGGTGGCGGGTGTTGTGGCGGAAGTGGCGGGTGTCGGGCCTTGAACCGAGAAGCCTGTGGAGGGTGGTGACCTCTGTCGGGATCGCCTGGCGAAGTCGGGCGGTATCGTCTTCGGCACCGGCAAGCAGCGGCGCGAGCGCCGTCAGGTCCAGCCCCGAGACCTGCCCGGCGATGGATTCGTTGAGCCGTGCGGCGGCCTTGCCGGTGGGGGCGGCCAGGCGGATGCGCAGCGCTCGCTGCCCCGCGCCCAGCGCCAGGGTCTGGAGCAGGGCGAGCAACTTGACCACGGTGGTGGTCTTGCCGGTGCCGGGGCCGCCGGTGACCACCGCGAAGGGCGAGCGGGCGGCCAGGGTGCAGGCGGCCTTCTGCCAGTCCATCGTCTCGCTCGAGGGGAAGAGGGCGGCCAGGGCCTGAGAGAGAGCGTCGAGATCCATTGCCTGATCGGGGCGCCTATCGGCGCCATCGCGTGGCGTCGGTGTCTCCAGCCGGTCCGCGATATGCTGCTGGATCGAGCGCTCGTGGTGCCAGTAGCGGCGCAGGTAGAGCCGGGTGCCGTCGAGCACCAGCGGGGTATTGCCCGGGCCGTGGCCGACGACCAGCGGGTGAGTGAGCGCTTCCTGCCAGTCGGCCAGCGCCATCTCTCCGAGCAGCTGGCTGGGCCGCGGCGGCGGGTCCTCCAGGCTGTCGCCCTCCGGGGGCAGTGAGAGCGCCAGGTCCGGCTCGGCCAGGGTCTGCGCCAGGTCCAGGCAGACATGGCCGCGGCCCAGCTGGTGGCTGGCCAGCGCCGCGGCCAGCAGCAGCGGGGCGGGGGCATCCGGCACCTCGCGGGCCAGGAAGGCGGCGAAGGCTCGGTCCAGGGCGCGCAGCCAGCCGCGGGCCACCCAGCGGTCGAGCAGGGCGAACAGCGCCTCGGTCTCGTGCAGGGCCTCGGCGGTGGCGGCCTCGTTGGGGGCGGCCTCGTCGGTGTGCGGGTGGTCACTCATGGCGGGCCTCGGCGTCGCGGAACAGGGCGTCCAGTGCTTCGATCAGTTGGCGTGGCGGGCGCTCGCGGTGCACGCCGCGGGAGGGCGCGTGCTGGCCGCGCAGGAAGACGTAGAGCGCCCCGCCCAGGTGGCGGTCGATGTCGTAGTCCGGCAGCCGCGCCTCGAGTAGGCGGTGCAGGGCCAGCAGGTAGAGGCAGTACTGCAGGTCATAGCGCTTCTCGCGGACCGCCTCCGCCATGGCCGCCTCGGCGTAGGCCTCGTCGTCGCGGCCCAGGTGGTTGGACTTCCAGTCGAGTACGTAGAAGCGCCCCTCGTGCTCCACCACCAGGTCGATGAAGCCCTTGAGCATGCCGTTGAGCCGGTCGTGCTCCAGTGCTGGGCGGGCAGCGCCGCCCAGTGTGTGAGCGCTGACGAGGGCGTCCAGGCGGGCGGTATCGACCCGGTGGGCGGCGAACCAGAACTCCAGCTCGACCTGGTAGTGGGCGCTCTCCAACCGGTCGAGGCGCAGCGGCGCCACCGGCCCCTCCGGGGCCTGCGGCACCGGCAGCTCGCTTTCCAGCAGGCCTCGCAGCCAGGCCTGGAGTGCCGGGATGCGCTCGCGCCAGCCGCGCAGGTTGGCGCGCCGCGCCAGGGTGTCGTTCAGGCGCTCGGGCTCCGCGGCCAGCCGGGCGAAGCCCTCGTGCCCGGCCCACTCCAGCAGGCCGTGCAGGAAGGTGCCGGCCGCCGGGCCGCGGGGGAAGCGGTGGAGTGAACCGTCACTCGCCTGCTGGACAGGCTGTGCCGGGTCCTGGGGCTCGTCGCGCATCTCCCGGGCGGTGGCTTCAAGAGCGCTTTCAGGTTCTTCCAGAAGGGGGGGCTCTTCCATGGAAAGCGCGGTCTCGGGCTCTTCCATAAAGAGCGCAGTCTCGGGCTCTGCTATCAACTCCGACGGCAGGAGCGCGGTCTCGGGCTCTTCCTCCTCACCCCCGATACGCTCGACGCCCAGCCGCAGCGCCGAGTAGCTGGCGATCCACCAGTGCTCCCGGGCGCGGCGGGCAGGGGTGAGTGCCTCGCGCAAGGCCTCGTCGTGGGCCTCGATGGGCACCACCCGATCATCGGGCTCGGGCGCCGGCTCCACCGTCAGCTCCCTCTCCTCTGCCCCCTGGGCGAGGGGGAAGAGGGCATCCAGCAGGCCGTCTGTCGAGAGCGGCGCACCGGCGGTGAGCACCTGGCCGATGGCGCTGCGCTCCAGCCCCTTGAGCGGGGCGATGCCCAGCCAGGTGGCATGGCGGGCGCGGGTCAGGCCCACGTAGAGCTTGCGCAGGTCCTCGCCCAGGCGCTCGTCGTCGGCGCGGGCCAGCACCGTCTCGTCTGCCTCCAGCGAAAGGTGGCGCCGGCCCGCCGCGTCGTGCCAGGTGAGCGGCAGGTCGCTGGCCTTCTTCTCGCGGAAGGCGCAGATGAAGGGCAGGAAGACCAGCGGGTACTCCAGCCCCTTGGACTTGTGGATGGTGATCACCTGCACCAGGTCGGCGTCGCTCTCCAGGCGCAGGCGGTGGGTGTCGGCCTGGGCCGGCGGTTGGCTGCGGGCCTCGCTGAGGTGGCGCAGCAGGGCGTGTTCGCCGTCCAGCTCGGCGCTGGCCTGCTGCAGCAGCTCGCCGAGATGCAGGAGGTCGGTGAGGTGCCGCTCGCCGTTGACGAATCGCTGCGCGGGCGCATCACTGCGTTGCGCGGTGCTCGAAAGCTCGCCTAACCCCTCGTTATGTCTCGCTTCCTGTGCTCCGTGCGCCTTGTGCTGCATCCCGCTCGCTGATTCTTCCCTCTTTGCAAGCAGCCGGGTGGGCACGGCGAAGTCGGCCAGCAGCCGGTGCAGCATGGGCAGCACGCCCTGGCGCTGCCACTGGCGGTGGTAGGCGCGGAACTGCAACACGCGCTCCTCCCAGGCCAGCTCGTCGTGCTGGAGGGCGTCGAGATCGTGGAGGCCCATGCCGAGGCTCGGCATGGCCAGCGCGGCGTGCAGGCGCCGCTCGCTGTCGGGCTCGGCGCAGGCGGCGAGCCACACCTCGAGCTCCAGGGCCGCCGGGGTCTCGAACACCCCCTCCTTGTCGGAGAGGTAGACGCTCTTGATGCCGCGCTCGAGCAGCGCGCCGCGGATCGCCCTGGCCTCGTTCGCGTTGTTGACCAGCACGGCGAGATCCGACGGCTTGAGGGGCCGGAAAGGCTCGCCAGGCTCGCCAAAGCCGGTGCGGCCCGCCTGGCCCTCGCGTAGCAGCTCGGCCATATGGGTGGCGCAGCGCGCGGCCATCTCCTTGAAGTAGGCGCCCTTGGTCATGCCTTCAGCCGCGTCGCTTCCGGACTCAAGGTGCCCGCCCGTCAAATGCCACAACGTCATGGCGGGGAGCGGCTCGCCGTCACGGGTCAGGACATCCTTCCGGCCCTTGGCCTCGACCGGCAGGAAGGGCACCGGATTGTCGAGCACTTGGCTCACTGGCTGCGCGAGCGAATCACTGCGTTGCGCGGTGCTCGAAAGCTCGCCTAACCCCTCGTTATGTCTCGCTTCCTGTGCGCCGTGCGCCTTGTGCTTCATCTCGCTCGCCGATTGATCCAAGCGCTCTTCTCGCCCTCGTTGCTTGCGGAACAGGAAGGCGCCGCGGCCGGCGGGGTGGGTCTCGGCAAAGCGGAACACCCGGTTGACGGCCGCCACCATGGCGGTGGCCGAGCGGAAGTTGGTGCCCAGGGTGACGTGGCGCCCGGCGGTGTCGCGCCGCGCCTGCAGGTAGGTGTGGATGTCGGCGCCGCGGAAGGCGTAGATCGCCTGCTTGGGGTCGCCGATCAGCAGGACGGCGCTGGGGTCCTCGGGATCGGGCGCCTGGGCCAGCCGGTAGACGTGGTCGAAGAGCCGGTACTGAACCGGGTCGGTGTCCTGGAACTCGTCGACCAGGGCCACCGGGAACTGGCGACGCACGTGGGCCGCCAGCGCCTTGCCAACGGGGCCCTCGAAGGCGCGGTCGAGGCGCTCGAGCAGGTCGTCGGGGCCGAGCTCGGCGCGACGCTGCTGCATGCGCTCACGGCGCTCGGCCATCCAGTGCACGGCGTGAGCCAGCAGGTCGGCGTGAGCATCGGGCAGGGCCTCGAGCCGCGCCGGCAGCTCGGCCAGGGCGTGCAGGGCCGGGTGGTCCAGCGGCTCGCCTTGCTGCCAGATCTCGGCGATGCCCTCCGGCGTCAGGCGCTTCCAGGCGGTGTCGGTCAGCGCCGGGGTGGTGAGCTCGGGATCGCCGGCCCAGTCGCGCAGGGCACCCAGCCAGCTGGCGCGGCTGCGGCTGTTGAGCTTGCGCTGGTCGAAGGCCTTGGCGGCGGCGGCCGCCTCCAGTCGCTCGGCGAGCTCCTCCAGCCAGGCGGGCCAGGCCGCCTTGAGCTCGGCGAGCACCCGCGCGCGCTCGGCCTGCATGGTGGCAAGTGCCCCGGCAGGGGGCGGGGCATCGGGCAGCAGGTCGGCGTCGCCCTGCAGGCGGCGCACGTCCTCGGCCAGGGCGTCGGGAGTCTCCCAGTAGCGGGTGACCACCGCCAGGGCCCCGGCGTCCAGGGCGTAGTAGAAGCTGCGCCAGTAGTCCCGGGCGACCTCGAGCTCGAGCTCGGACTGGTCGAGGTTCATCTCCAGCGAGAAGAGGCTGCCGCTCTCGAAGGCGTGCTCGCGCAGCATGCGGTGGCACCAGGAGTGGATGGTGGAGACCGCGGCCTCGTCCATCCACTCGGCGGCGAGCTGCAGGCGGCGGGCGCAGGCGGGCCAGCGCTCGCGGGGGTAGCTGTCGCGCAGGGCGAGCAGGGGGTCAGACCCCTCAGCGGATTTTGGGGTCTGACCCCCAAGGGGACTTTGAAAGGCATCCGCGGCCTCCACCAGCCGGGCGCGGATACGGTCGCGCAGCTCGCGGGTGGCGGCGTTGGTGAAGGTCACCACCAGGATCTCCGGTGGGGTGAGGGCGCGGGGGAAACTCTCGACGTCGGCCTCGTCCCGCGGGCCCAGCACCAGGCGCACGTAGAGCAGGGCGATGGTGAAGGTCTTGCCGGTGCCGGCGCTGGCCTCGATCAGCCGGCTGCCGGTGAGCGGCAGGTGGATCGGGTCGAGGGTGGGTGGCGTCTGGTCCTGCGTGCTCATGCCTTGCCTCCCTTGCCCTTGCCGCTATTGCCCTTCTTCTCCTTCGGCTTGCGTACCGCCTGCAATAGCGGGGCGTAGAGCCGCTCGGCGAGATTGGCGAAGCCGCCACCTTCCGCCGACTGGACCAGCGCCTCGAGCTCCGGCCACTGGCGCATCAGGTAGGCGTCGCGGCCGCGCTCGCCATGGTCGCCATTGAAGCCGCTGCCGTGGAAGGCGGTGTCGGCGGCCTTCCAGGCCTTGTCGTCCTCCTCGCTGGCCTTGCCGGCGAGGCAGCGGGCCATGGCCTGGGGCGTGCCGCCCTTCTCCAGCCAGGCGAAGGCGGTGTCCCGGGCCAGCGGCAGGGGCGTGGTCATGCCGAGCTGCCAGGCCGCGGCGATGTCGACCAGGTGCGCGCGGGCCTGCTCGGCGGGGAGCGGGGCGAGGGTGCCGCCGCCGGCGCGGGAGAGCAGCCGCGTGGTCATGGGCCCCTCCAGCTGGCCGGCCAGGTGGGCTATCCAGGGGATGAGCCAGTGCCGCCACTGGTACTTGCTCTTCTTGACCAGGCTGCTGGTGGTGAGCAGCACCCGGCAGCGCTCGCCGGCATCGCTTCCGCGCAGCTCGCCCAGCCAGTCCTCCAGCGCCAGGCCCTCACCCAGCGCTTCTTGCAGGTCCAGCGAGACGCCGAGCGGCTCGTCCAGGGCGTGGGGCCACGCCTCGAGCACCTGTCGGTAGTCGGCGAAGAGGGTCTCCATGGGCTCGACGAGCTTGTCGCGCATCTGCTCGGCGAAGCCGCCCATGGCCAGGCGCCCCTGGCGCTCGAGGCGCTCCAGGGTGGCCAGCATGGCGGGCTCATGCGGCTCGCCGGCCTCCACCGCCGCGCGGCTCGCCTCGATCAGCGCATGCTGCAGCTGCCAGTGGTCGAGGCCGTCGAGCTTGAAGGGCTCGTGGTCGAGCCGCTCCATGGCCTCAGTCTCCAGGAAGACCTTGAGCCGGGTGGTGTAGAAGGCCTGCACCGGGGCCTTGAGGAAGTTGCCCAGTTGGGCCAGGGTCAGCGGGCTCTCCTGCCGGAAGGGCGCCATCGGCGGCTCCGCCGCCGGTGCCGTCGCGGGCTCGACGTCGGGGCGGTGCAGCTCGCGCCACTCGTGGGCGTAGGTGGCGAGTCGCGATCCTTTGCGGAAGTACTCCACGCTGAAGGGCTGCAGCGGGTGTTCGGTGGTCAGTGCGGCCAGCAGCGCCTTGCCGTCATCGTCGTCATGCCCGGATGACGCTCTACACGATAAGCGCCAGCCGCGGGCGAGATGGTCGCGAAGCTGGCCGAGCAGCACCGAGGGGGGCTGCTCGCTGTTGTCGATGATGCTGCGCCCCACCCAGCTGATGCTCAGCCGGTCGCGGGCCGAGAGCAGCGCCTCCAGGAAGAGGTAGCGGTCGTCCTCGCGGCGCGAGCGGTCGCCGGGGCGGTAGTCCTGGGCCATCAGGTCGATGTCCAGCGGGCGCTGGACCCGCGGGTAGTCGGCGTCGTTCATGCCCAGCAGGCAGACGTGGCGGAAGGGGATGGCGCGCATCGGCATCAGGGTGGCGATGTTCACCGCCCCGGCCAGGAAGCGCTGGGAGAGGGTCGCCTCGTCCACCTGGGC
Source organism: Halomonas sp. (assembly GCF_033549285.1). Lineage (GTDB taxonomy): Bacteria > Pseudomonadota > Gammaproteobacteria > Pseudomonadales > Halomonadaceae > Halomonas. The sequence goes on along the minus strand of NZ_JAWSUJ010000107.1, from coordinate 1,180 downwards.
AAGCCAGTGCTCGCGTACCACCGAGAGTGGCAGGGGCTCGCTGAGCCCGGCCTCCTCGGCGCTCTCCTGCCAGGCCTCCAGGGCCTGCTCGAGGCGGGTCAGCGCCATCAGGTCCTGGTCGGCCTCGGCCAGGAAGCAGGCCGCAAGCATCTCGCGCAGCCGCTCGCCCCAGGTGGCCACGTCGCAGGGCTCGGCCAGCCGCCGCCACTGGGTCTCCAGGGTGTCGATCAGGGCCACCAGCGGGCCGGCCAGCGCCGCCTCCAGCCCGCCGATGTCGTCATAGGGCTCGATGCCCTGCCAGTGGCCCTCGGCGGCATCGCCCACCGCATAGCCGAGCAGCAGCCGGCGCAGGCCGAAGGCCCAGGTGTTGGCGGTGAGGCCTTCCGGCAGGTCGAGGCTCTGGCGCTGACGGGCATCGAGCCCCCAGCGGATGCCGGCGCCCTCGATCCAGCGGCGCAGGGTGGGCAGCCCGCCCTCGGAGATGCCGAAGCGCGCGCGGATGGCCGGCACCTCCAGCAGGTCGAGCAGGTCGCTCACCGAGAGGCGCAGCTCCGGCAGGCGCAGCAGCGATTCCAGGGCGATCAGCAGCGGCAGGCGGTGGCGGCTCGCCTGGTCGGAGAGGGTGAAGGGGATATGGCGCGGGTCGTCCGGATCCAGCCGGCCGAACACCGCCTGCACCGCGGCGGCGTACTGGTCGACGTCGGGCACCATCACCAGGATGTCGCGGGGCTTGAGGGTGGAGTCCTCGCTGAAGGCGGTGAGCAGCTGGTCATGGAGGATCTCCACCTCGCGCAGGGCGCTGTGGGCGACCTGGAAGCGCAGCGAGCGGTCGCGGGCCGGGTCCACGGCGGGCCAGGCCTCGCGGGTCTCGGCGAGCGGGCGCAGCTCCAGGATATCGTCCTGCAGCTGGCGCAGCAGGCTGGGCTCGGCCTCTTGCGGAGCTTCCCCGAGTGGCGAATCGAAGAGGTCGATGCGCAGCGCCTCGCCCTCGAAGAGGCCCCGATAGGCCTGCTGCTCGTCGAACTCGTCCAGCAGGCGCAGGTAGTCGCGGCCCTGCTTGCCCCAGGCGGCCAGCAGCGGCTGGGCGTGGAGGTGCAGCTCGGTCTCGGCGAGGTCCGCTGGCATGCCGGGGCGGCGCTGCTGGCGGCGTCTCTCCGCTCTCAGCAGGTCCTTGTGCTCG
>NZ_JAWSUJ010000106.1:0-14011 GCF_033549285.1 Halomonas sp. | reverse complement strand
ATGGCGCTGCTCCAGGTGGTCGATGACCTCACGCATCCGCGCGGCCACCTCGGCCACGGCCTCGACGCCGGCATGGCGGTGTGCCGGGTCAAGGGCGTCCCGCGCCCAGACCTCGGCATAGCGCTCGTCTCCCTCACCCTCGAACACGCCGAAATGGCGTTCCCGCAGTCGCGTTTCGGCCTCGAGCCGCAGGCCGAAGTGCTGCGCGATGCGCGCTGCCGTCTCGGTGGTGCGAAGGAAGTCCGAATGCAGGATCCGGGCGGGCGCTGCCCAGCGCCAGTCGGCCAGCAGCCCATCGAGTTGCTCCAGGCCCCGGGACGAGAGGCCGTAGCCGGCCAGCCCACGTTCCGGTGAGCTGATGATCAAGCCTAGCTGGTTGGCCTGGCTGTGACCGTGGCGCATCAGCAGGTAGCGGTTATGCCACTGGCCTGGCACGGCGGGGAAAGTGTTTGACATGGTTTTGTCACGAACCCTAGATTGGAAGGAGTTATTCGGAATCGATCATCGACATGTCGAGATCCGAACGCCCTGCACAACAATAATCTCACGAGGCACGCCATGATCCACCATACCCTGCGGTCCCGGAAGCACCCGCTCGCCACGCTGGCCCTCTCCTCGCTGCTGCCCCTCGCCCTGCTGGCCGCCACCCAGGCCCAGGCTCAGGAGGACTGCGAGCGTGGCGCCCTGGATGACATCTACTGCGACGAGAACGGCGACATGGTCGCCGACCGCCCGGCCGACGAATCCCAGTGGGCCGACCCCGACACCCTGATCTTCGCCTATACCCCGGTCGAGGATCCGGCGATCTATTCCGACATCTGGCAGCCGTTCATCGAGCACCTCGAGGAAGTGACCGGAAAGGACGTGCGCTTCTTCGCCGTGCAATCCAACTCGGCACAGGTCGAGGCCATGCGCAGCGGCCGCCTGCACATCGCCGGCTTCTCCACCGGCCCGACGCCCTTCGCCGTCAACCTGGCGGGTGCCGTGCCCTTCGCGCTGATGGGCTCGGATGATGGACGCTTCGGTTACACCCTCCAGCTCTATACGCATGTCGATTCCGGCATCGACGAGATGGCCGACCTCAAGGGCAAGCGGGTCGCCCACACCTCGCCCACCTCCAACTCCGGCAACCAGGCGCCGCGCGCCCTGTTCCCGGAAGAGGGCATCGTCCCCGGCGAGGACTACGAGGTGATCTACTCGGGCAGCCACGACCAGTCCATGCTCGGCGTGGTGGCCCAGGACTATGACGCCGCCCCGGTGGCCTCGGAGGTCGTCGAGCGCATGGCGGCGCGCGGCCTCTATGACCCGGAAGACGTCAAGATCATCTACGAGTCCGACAGCTTCCCGACCACCTCCTACAACTACGCCTATAACCTGCACCCGGCCCTGGTCGAGAAGATCGAGGAGGCCTTCTTCAGCTTCGAGTTCGCCGGCACCGAACTGGGCGAGGAGTTCGAGGGGGTCGAGAAGTTCATCCCCATCAACTATAAGGACAACTGGAAGGTCATCCGCACCATCCAGAGTGCCAACGGGGTCGAGTACACCCCCGACAACCTCCAGTAATCCACGCCTGACAGCACGACGCCGGCCTTCGCGGGAAGGCCGGCGTCGCTGTCTCGTTGACCCTACGCCCGCCTGGACCCGCCGATGCTAGAGATATCCAACCTGATCAAGCGCTACGGGCACGACGAGCCCGTGCTCAAGGGGCTCGACCTCGCCGTGGAGGACAACAGCGTGGTGGCCATCGTCGGTGCCTCGGGCGCCGGCAAGAGCACCATGCTGCGTTGCATCAACCGCCTCGTGGAACCCACTTCAGGGTCGATCAAGCTCAACGGCACCGAACTCGTCAACCTCCGGCACCGTGACCTGCGCCGTGCCCGACGCAAGATCGGCATGGTCTTCCAGGGCTTCAACCTGATCGACCGCCTCACCGTGATGGAGAACGTGCTGGCCGGCCGGCTCGGCTACGTCAGCCTTTTCCAGGCCATTACCCGCCGTTATCCGGCGGCGGACATCGAGCGCGCCTTCGTGCTGATGGAGCGGGTGGGCATCGCCCACTATGCCAACAAGCGCGCCGACGAGCTCTCCGGTGGCGAGCGCCAGCGGGTCGGCGTGGTGCGTGCGCTGATGCAGGAACCCGAGGTGCTGCTGGCGGACGAACCCACGGCCTCGCTGGACCCGCGCACCTCCGAGCAGATCATGGTGCTGCTGCAGAGCCTGGCCAGCGAACTGTCGCTGCCGGTGCTGATCAACATTCACAACGTGGCCCAGGCCAGGACCTATACCGACCGCATCGTCGGGCTGCGCCATGGCACCATGATCTTCGATGGCACCCCCGCCGACTTCGACAAGGAAGCCCTGGACGCCATCTACGGCGGCATCGAGTCGCCGGAGGATGAGACCGCCACCCCGCAGGCTGAAGAAGGAAAGGCTGAACGGGAGACCCGCCATGACCCGACCTGACACCAGCGGGGCAACGACGCCGCGGACCTGGCGCAAGCCGCCCTTCATCGCCAACCCCCTCCTGCGCTATGGCCTGCTGGCGGTGGTGGCCGTCTACCTGGTGTGGGCCTTCGCCACCCTGCCCTTCAACTGGGAGCGCATCAGCGAAGGGCTGCCCCGGGCCGCGCGGATCTTCGGCGGCGGCTTCCCGCCGAACTTTTCGCGCTTCGACCTGCTGCTGACCGGCTTCACGGAGAGCCTGCAGATCGCCATCCTGGCCACCCTGCTCGGGGTGCTGCTGTCGATTCCCTTCGCGGTGATGGCGGCGCGCAACATCGCGCCGCTGCCCGTCTACCTGCTGGGGCGCGCGGTCATCATCGTCTCGCGCAGCTTCCATCCGGTGATCGTCGCCATCCTCTTCGTCGCCGCGGTGGGCTTCGGTCCCCTGGCCGGCATCCTGACCCTGACCCTCTACTCCATCGGCTTCGTCGGCAAGCTACTCGCCGAGGAGATCGAGGAGATCGACTGGGGCCAGGTGGAGGCCATGCGCGCCACGGGCGCCGGCTATCTGGCCACGCTCTACTATGCGGTCTTCCCGCAGATCCTGCCGCGCCAGGTGGGGCTCTCCATGTACCAGCTCGACAGCAACCTGCGCGCCTCCGCGGTGGTGGGGATCGTTGGCGCGGGAGGGATCGGCAGCACCCTGATGAACGCCTTCGGGCGCTACGACTATGACTTTGCCTTCGCCATCCTGCTGGTGATCATCGCGGTGATCCTGCTCAGCGAAGGCGTGAGCGGCTGGGTGAGGAAGAAGATATGGTAGAGGACGCCGACCTGCTGGCCGATCGCATCTGGCGACGCCACAACCCCCGGGAGCAGCTCATCCGTTACGCCGTGATGCTTGTGACGCTGATGCTGGTGGTCTGGGCGGTGCGCGACATCGACATCTTCTGGCCCTGGGTATGGGATGCCCCCAACCAGATCTCGAGCCTGGGGGCACGCATGTGGCCGCCTGACCCGAGCCGCCTGGGCGAGATCGTCAATGCCATGATCGAGACCGTGCATATCGCCACGCTCGCCACCATGCTGACCATCTTCATCGCCCTGCCGGTCTCCTACATCGCCGCCCAGAACACCACCCCCAACCGCGCCTGCCTGTGGCTGGGGCGCTTCATCCTGGTCTCGAGCCGCTCGGTAAACACCATCATCTGGGCGCTGCTGTTCGTGGCGATCTTCGGGCCGGGCGTGCTGGCCGGGATACTGGCCATCATGTTCCGCTCGGTGGGCTTCATCGGCAAGCTGATGGGCGAGGCCATCGAGGAGATCGACCGTCGCCCGGTGGAGGCCATGGAAGCGACCGGCGCTTCCAAGGCGAAGGTGATCGCCTATGCCGTCGTGCCCCAGGTGATGCCGGCCTTCTTTGCCATCGTCATCCTGCGCTGGGACATCAACATCCGCGAGTCCACGGTGCTGGGGCTGGTCGGGGCCGGCGGCATCGGCGTGATCCTGCAGGGTTCCATCGACACCTTCGCCTGGCAGACGGTGGCCACCATCCTGATCGCCATCATCGTGCTGGTGCTGATCGGCGAGGCAGTCACCGGCCTGCTGCGCCGCAAGGCGCTCTAGACTTTCACGACCCTACATTCACGACAAGCCATTCACTGCCAGGCATTCACGACCGGTGCCGTCCGGCGTAGGCTGGGAGCGGGACGTCACCGAGACCACAGGGAGGTCATGTCGTGTTTTCCATCCTGCTTGCGGTGGTCGCCATCGTGTTGCTGGCGGCCACCCTGGTGGCCCGATCGCCGCTGACCTGGTGGTGGATCCGTGCCTGCGAGTTTCCCCGCCTGCAGCTCGCTGCCCTGGCGGCGGTGACTGCCCTGCTTTCCCTGCTGGCCACCCCGCCCTGGTCCTGGGTGGCCCTGGGGGCGAGCCTAATCACCCTTGCCCTGCAGATAGCCCGCATCCTGCCCTGGACGCCGTTGTGGCCGGTGCAGGTCCAGCGCACGGAGCCGGGACAGGAGAACCGCTGCCTGACGCTGCTCATCGCCAACGTGCTCACGCCCAACCGCAACGCCGAGACACTGACCCGGCTGATCCACGAGCACCGGCCCGACCTGGTCCTGACCCTGGAGTCCGATGCCTGGTGGCAGACGCAGCTCGACACGGCCCTGAACGAGGAGTGGCCCCATGCGGTGCGGGTGCCGCTGGACAACCTCTACGGCATGCACCTCTATGCCCGGCGGCCGCTGGTCGACCCCGAGGTCCAGTGGCTGATCCAGGACGACATCCCCTCGATCCATACCGGCGTCACCCTGCCAAGCGGCGAGGTCGTGCGCCTGCATGCCGTGCATCCCCGCCCGCCGGCCCCCAACGAGAGCGAGGAGTCGCTGTGGCGGGATGCAGAGCTGCTGCTGGTGGGCAAGGCGATCCACGAGGACCCGGTGCCCACCCTGGTGGCCGGCGACCTCAACGACGTGGCCTGGTCGCGCACCACCCGGCTCTTCTGCCGGGTGAGTGGCATGCTCGATCCGCGACGCGGGCGCGGCATGTTCAGCACCTTCCACGCCAGCTACCCGCTGCTGCGCTGGCCGCTGGATCATGTCTTCGTAAGCGAGCACTTCACCCTCAAGGCCATGCGGCGCCTGCCGCACATCGGCTCGGACCACTTCCCGATGCTGGCCACCCTCTGCTATCGCCCCTCCCGTGCCGACGAGCACGAGACGCCCGAGGCCGACCGGGAGGAGCACCGCGACGCCCGGGAGACCATCGAGGAGGGCAAGGAGCGCGACCAGCCTGAGTGAGCGCACCTGAGTCAGCGCTACTCGGGCACGCCGCCTCGCGTCAGGGCGGCGGGATCGAGGAGCCGTTCGAGCTCCGCGCGAGACAGGTCGGTCTGCTCCTCGGCCACCTCGATGATCGGCCGCCCCGCCTGGTAGGCATGCTTGGCGATGGCCGCCGCGGCGTCGTAGCCGATCACCGAGTTCAGCGCCGTGACCAGGATGGGGTTACGCGCCAGCGGCCCCTCGAGGTTGTCATGGCACACCTTGAAGGTGGCGATGGCACGATCCGCCAGCAGCCGGGTGGTTTGGGTCATCAGGGAGATCGAGGTCAGCAGGTTGTTGGCCACCAGCGGCAGCATGACGTTGAGCTGAAAGTTGCCGCTCTGCCCGGCCACCGTCACCGCCATGTCGAGCCCGATCACCTGGGCGGCGGCCTGGGCCGCCGACTCGGGGATCACCGGATTGACCTTGCCGGGCATGATCGAGCTGCCGGGCTGCAGGGCCTCGAGCTCGATCTCGCCGAGCCCCGCCAGGGGCCCCGAGTTCATCCAGCGCAGGTCGTTGGCAATCTTCATTACCACGCACGCCAGACCCCTGAGCTGACCGGAGAGCTCCACCGCCGCATCCTGGGAGGAGAGGCTCGCGAAGAAGCTGTCGTTTGGCGAGAACGAAAGCCCCGTCTGCTCGCTCAGGTCGCGCGCCATGCGCTCGGCGAACTCGGGATGGGCATTGACCCCGGTGCCCACCGCCGTGCCGCCCTGGGCCAGGCGACAGAGCCGCACCAGGGCGCTGTCCAGGCGCTCGATGGCCTGGCCCACCTGGCTCGACCAGCCCCCCAGCTCCTGGCTCATGCGCAGCGGCATGGCGTCCATCAGGTGGGTACGCCCGGTCTTGACCACGTCGTCCAGCTCCGCGGCGCGCGTGTCGATGGTCTCGCGCAGGTGCTCGAGCGCCGGACGCAGCTGGCTGGTCACCGCCAGCGCGGCGGACACATGGATCGCGGTGGGAATCACATCGTTGCTCGACTGCCCCATGTTGACGTGGTCGTTGGCGCCGACTTCCACCCCGTCGCGACTGGCTCGCCTGGCGATCACCTCGTTGACGTTCATGTTGCTTGAGGTGCCGGAGCCGGTCTGGAAGACATCCACCGGGAACTGGTCGTCGAGATGTCCCGCGAGGATCGCCTCGGCGGCAGCGACGATCTCGCGGGAGCGCGCCTCGTCGAGGAGCCCCAGCTCGCGGTTGACCCGGGCCGCCGCCAGCTTGATCCGGGCGATGGCGTGGATGAAGGCCGTGGGCATCGGCTGGCCAGAGACCGGGAAGTTGTTGACGGCCCGCTGGGTCTGGGCGCCGTAGAGGGCCTCCCTCGGCACCTCCAGCTCGCCCATGCTGTCGCGCTCGATGCGGTGGTCGCTCATATCCGGCTCCTCCTGTTCGGGATAGATGGTGCTTCCCTCAACATGGTGTCCCGCGGACGCCCTTGCAAGAGAGCCCCACCATCGAATGGAAGTCCATCGCAGATCACATCATTGCTCGGACCTAATCCGTCAGCAGGCCTGCGAGGAGGCACTGTAAACCCCTCCCTGGGCGCTACCGACGCCCTGCTTCGCTCTCGCGTCCCGCTCCGCTTGCAGGACCGGTGCTGGCCATCCATGGCCAGCCCGTTCGAAGCAGTGCTTCTCACCCCTGGCGTAGGACCTCCTCTTCGGCCTGCTCCCGGCGGTCCTCGCGCGGTGCAACTTCAATAAATGTTGCACTGCACAACCGCTCTGCTATTGTGCATCGCAACAGAGACGAAGAAGGCATCGGCAGACCGCCAGGGCCTTCGAAATGATCCGAAATCCCCGGGAGGGACTCACGATGCAAAACTTCGACACCAAGCAGTTCACCGAACAGTTCGAATCCATGTTCTTCGGCCCGGCACGCGCCTACGCTGCCCTGTCCGTGGACTACACCGAGAAGCTGGTCAACGCCCAGCTGGACGCCGGCAAGGCCTATACCGACACTGGCCTGGCGCAGCTGCGCAGCCTGATGAACGTGAAGGATGCCGAAGGCCTGCGCACCTACATGGAAGGCCAGCAGAAGGTCGCCAAGGACCTGACCGAGCGCCTGAAGGGCGACGCCGAGAAGGTCGTCTCCCTGCAGCAGGATTTCGTCCAGCAGAGCCAGAAGCTGACCGAAGACAACGTCAAGCAGGCCACCGAGACTGCCACCAAGGCAGCCAAGTAAGCCTGACGGCGCCGGCCCTGCCGGCGCTTGATTGATCGTACAGGAGGGCCGCCGATCGATGATCAGCGGCCCTTTTGCGTTATGCTCACCGGGCACGGGGCTTCGTCACCATCCGGGAGAGCGCAGATGAAACATTGGATCCTTCCCGCCCTGCTGGGGCTATCGCTTGCCGGCTGCCAGATCATCGAGCCGCGCTACCCTGCCGGCGAGCGTGAGCGCGTCGAGGTGATCGAGCGCGGCATGGAGGCGCCGCGAGAGACCGAACGGGCCGAGCGTCCTGATACCACCGGGCGCGTCGCCCGCCAGGTGGCCTTCCCCGCCGAGGAGTATGCCGCCCTGGAGAAGAGCGGCAGCGCGGTGATCAGCGGACGCCTGCTGCTGGGCGGGCGCCCGGTGGCCAATCGCCCCGTCTCGGCCGCCCCGGTGACCACCTACTCCGCCGAGGCCGCGGAACAGGCCCTGGCGGGCCGCGCCGTGGAACCCGCCGACCCCCGGGCCCGCGCGTACACCCACACCACCCGCACCGACGCCAATGGCTACTTCCGCCTCGATGGCCTGCCTGCCGGCGAGTTCTATGTCTCGGGCAGCGGACAGGACCCGTCCAGCGGCGAGACCCGGGTGGTCATCCGCCAGGTACGCCTCGGCAACGGGCAGTCCCGCAGCGTCGAGCTCAGCCGATGAGTCTCCTGCCACTGGCGACATGAGACATACCCGCCACCTGTAAGACATCGCCGACAGTCGTTGTACGAGGTCTGCGACAGAGACCGTCGGCGGCCCGCGCCCTTTCAACGACACTTCTACGCTGAATGAGCCGCCACCAAGAAATGGCGGAGCTGACACCATGAGGGTGTCGAGGCACCGACGCCACGGATCATGGCCCAACACACATCGCTCCGACCCGGCGGCGGCGGCGCCACGGCCGATACCCGGGTGCTCCATGACGCCGCGGGAGGCGGAACGAGGATACGCGGGGCTAACAACCATGACACCTAACACGCTTTCATCGAGCAGAGCTTCCCTGCTGACGGGCGCTCTCGCCACCCTGCTGGCCATTCCCGGACTGCAGGCCGACACCCTTGAGGAGATCCAGCAGCGCGGCGTGATCCGCATCGCCGTCGCCAACGAGAAGCCCTATGGCTACCTGAACGAAGAAGGCGAGGCGCTCGGCGTCGGCCCGGAGGTCGCTCGGCGGATCCTGAAGGATCTCGGCATCGAGGAGATCGAATGGGTCGAGACCGAATTCAAGAACCTTATCCCGGGGCTGGAAGTCGGTCGCTTCGACATGGCCGCGGCAGAGATGGCCATCCTGCCTGAACGCTGTGCCCGAGTACTCTTCTCGGACCCCAACACCTCCTATGGCGAAGGGCTACTGGTGCTGGCCTCCAACCCCAACCGCATTCGTTCCTACGAGGACTTCGTCGAACGTCCCGACACCATCCGCGTCGCGGTCCAGGAGGGCACGGTCACCCAGGAGATGTTCGAGGCCCTGGGGGTCGATGCGGACCGGATCGTCACCGTGGAACGACTCCCGCAGGCCGTCGAGGCCATCGTCCGTGGCAGGGCCGATGCCTTCGCCGCCACCGGGATGACGGTCGCGTCCCTGGAGCAGACGAGCCCGCAGGTGGAAGCGGAATTCGACTTCACCGACCCGGTGATCGACGGTCGCGAGGTTCGCTACTTCGGCGGCTTCGCCTTCCCCCTGGATGCCGAGGACCTGCGGGACGCGGTGAACGAGGAATTGAAGGGAGAGAGGCGCAACGGGGACTGGCAACAGACACTGACGCGCTACGGCTTCCTGCAGAAGGACGTCCTCTACTCCTACCGTTTCACTGCCGAGCAGATCTGCGACGGGGCGGGCTAGATCCAGCAACCTTCTACCAGCCCAGCGCCTGCTTGACGAAGGGAATGGTCAGCTTGCGCTGGGCGGAGAGCGAGGCGCGATCCAGCGCCTCCAGGGTCTGGAAGAGCGCATCCAGGCGTCGCGGACCGCGGTGAAGGATGTAGCGGGCCACCTCGTCCGGCAACTGCATGCCTCGCCCCCGCGCGCGCAGCTGCAGCGCCGCCAGGCGCCCGGTGTCATCGAGCCCCTGCAGGTGGAAGGTCATCCCCCAGGTGAGTCGCGAGGCCAGGTCGGGGAGCTTGACCGGCAACTGGCGTGGCGGCGCCTCGGCGGCGATCACCAGGCGCTTGCCGGCATCCCGCAGGCGATTGAAGGCGTGGAACAGGGCCTCCTCCCAGCGCTTGCGTCCCACCACGCGCTCGAGATCATCGATCGCCACCAGGTCGAGGCGCTCGATCTCCTCGAGCATCAGCGGCGGGAAGTGGCCAAGCTCCGCCAGCGGCAGGTACAGCGCCCGGCGATCCCGGTCGGAGGCCGCATGGCAGGCGGCCTGCAGCAGGTGGCTGCGCCCGGTACCGGAGGCGCCCCAGACATAGAGGAAGGGCTCGCCGCCGTCGTCGAACTGGCGCGCAAGCCGGTCGACAAGGGTCGCATTGAGTCCGGGGTGGAAGTTGGCGAAGGTGGCGTCGTCGCGCAGCCCCACGCCCAGCGGCAACTGCGCGGGTGCTCGACTCATGGCGACTCCTCGTCGTGGATACGTTGGCGTCCGGCGTCGTATAGCGTGCTGTTTTTATAGTGCTCGTGGAGATAACGCAACACCACCATCACCACGGCGGCCACGGGCAGCGCCAGCAGCACCCCGGTGAAGCCGAACAGTTGCCCGCCGGCCAGCACGGCGAAGATCACCGCCACCGGATGCAGGCCGATCTTGTCACCGAGCAGCTTGGGCTGGAGCACCACGCTCTCGACCAGCTGGCCGAAACCGAACACCGCCGCGACGCCGAGCAGGATCAGCCAGTCGCCGAACTGGAAGAAGGCCACCACGCCGGCCACGGAGATGCCGACGATCACCCCGAGATAGGGCACGATGCTGGCCAGCCCCGCGAGCATGCCGATCAGCAGGCCGAAGCGCACGCCGAGCAGGGTCAGCCCCACCGCATAGATCACCCCCAGGCAGAGCATGACGATCAGCTGGCCACGCAGGAAGGACGACAGCACCTCGTCGCATTCGCCAGCGAGTCGCACTGCGGCGGGCTCCCAGCTACGAGGCAACGAGCCGCGCAGCTTGGCGACCAGGATGTCCCAGTCCAGCAGCAGGTAGAAGGTCACCACCGGGATCAGCGCCAGGTTGCCGATCCAGGCGACCAACGCCAGACCGGAACGCGAGGCCTGGGCCAGCAGGCTGGCGGCGAAGGTCCCGGTCTCCTTCCAGTTGTCGACAACCGCCTGGCGCATTTGGTCGATATCGGTGGAAAGATCCATGCCGGTGAGCGACTGGATGCGCGGCACCACGGTCTGCTGGGTCCAGTTGAGCACCGCCGGCAGGGATTCGATCAGCTGGCCGAGCTGTCGGCCCAGTATCGGCACCACCAGCAGCAGGGTGAGCACGATGGCAAGCGAAAGCAGCAGGAAGACCAGCGAGACCGCCAGGCGCCGCGAGAGACCGTGTGCTTCGAGGCGGTCAGCCAGGGGGTCGCCCAGGTAGGCCAGGATCATGCTGACGAAGAAGGGCATCAGCACCGGCTCGATGCTGACCAGGAACCACAGCCCCACTGCCGCCACCGCGGCCACCACCCACCACTGCCTGCGCATCGCTTCCTCCCTGTGTCGGCGCGGCCGGCGGGCTGCCAGCCGCGCGCCGTGATGCTACAATTCGCACTCCTCAGCTGACCGTTGCGCGTCGCCCTGCGACAGGCATCGCGACCGCCATTCTCATACAGGAAGCGACATGACCGACTCCACCCATCGCCCGACCGGGGCATCGCTCAGTTACAAGGACGCCGGTGTCGACATCGATGCCGGCAATGCCCTGGTCGACCGCATCAAGGGCGTCGCCAAACGCACAACCCGCCCCGAGGTGATGGGCGGCCTGGGCGGTTTCGGCGCCCTGTGCGAGCTGCCGGCCGGCTACCGGGAGCCGGTGCTGGTCTCCGGCACCGACGGCGTCGGCACCAAGCTGCGCCTGGCCATGGACCTCGGCCGCCATGACACCATCGGCATCGACCTGGTGGCCATGTGCGTCAATGACCTGGTGGTGGCCGGCGCCGAGCCGCTGTTCTTCCTCGACTACTATGCCACGGGCAAGCTGGACGTGGATATCGCCACCGACGTGGTGACCGGCATCGGCGAGGGCTGCGAGCAGGCCGGCTGTGCCCTGGTGGGCGGCGAGACCGCCGAGATGCCCGGCATGTACGAGGGCAGCGACTACGACCTCGCCGGCTTCTGCGTCGGCGTGGTGGAGAAGTCCGAGATCCTCGACGGCAAGAAGGTCGGCGAGGGTGACGTGTTGCTCGGATTGGCCTCCTCCGGCCCCCACTCCAACGGCTACTCGCTGATCCGCAAGATCCTCGAGGTCAGCGAGTCTGCCCTGGACACCGCCATCGACGGCCGGCCGCTGGGCGAGGCACTGCTCGCGCCCACGCGCATCTATGTCAAGCCGCTGCTCTCCCTGCTCAAGGAGACCGACATCCCGGTGCATGCCCTGTCGCATATCACCGGTGGCGGCCTCACCGAGAACATCCCCCGCGTGCTGCCCGAGACCCTGGCGGCACGTATCGATGCGTCCAGCTGGACGCGTCCGGCCGTCTTCGACTGGCTCCAGCAGCAGGGCAACGTCGAGGAGCAGGAGATGCACCGGGTGCTCAACTGCGGCATCGGCATGGTGATCGTGGTCCCCGCGGAGAAGGCCGACCAGGCCCGTGCCCACCTGCAGGCCCAGGGCGAGACGGTCCATCGCATCGGCGAGATCACCGCCCGGGGCGACGCCGAGGAGCAGGTCCAGCTGGAGAACCTCGAAGGATGAGCGGGACCGACTACCAGAGCGATACCCTGAATACCTTCACCCCCGAGCCCAGCGAGGCGCGTCGGGTGGTGGTGCTGATCTCCGGCAGCGGCAGCAACCTCCAGGCGCTGATCGATGCCCAGAGCCATGACGCCCTGGGCGGCGAGATCGTCGCGGTGATCGCCAATCAACCGGATGCCTACGGCCTCAAGCGGGCCAGGGATGCCGGTATCGACGCCGTCGCCCTTCCCCATCGCGAGTACGACAGCCGCGACGCCTACGACGGCGCCCTGATCAAGGTCATCGAGCGCCACGAGCCCGACCTGATCGTGCTGGCCGGCTTCATGCGCATTCTCACCCCACGCTTTGTCAACCGCTTCCTGGGGCGGATGCTCAACATCCACCCCTCGCTCCTCCCCGACTACCAGGGCCTGCATACCCATGCCCGCGCGCTGGCCGATGGCGTGGCCGCGCACGGCTGCAGCGTGCACTTCGTCACCGAGGAGCTGGATGGCGGACCGGTCGCCCTCCAGGCCGAGGTGGCCGTCGCCGAGGACGACACGGAAGAGAGTCTCCAGGCCAAGGTGCAGGCCCGGGAGCACCTGATCTATCCGATCGCCGTGCGCTGGTTCCTGGAGGGGCGCCTGCAGCTGAAGGGCGACAGCGCCACCATGGACGGCGTCGCCCTGCCGCCTACCGGCATGCGGCTCTCCCATGCCGATGCCGCCGAGGAGCTGGACGAGGACGTCGAGGAGTAAGCGGCCAAGCGGCCAAGCTGCCAAGCTGCCAAGCTGCCAAGCTGCCGGCAGCGTCTGATGATCTCGTGCAAAAGCAAACCCCGAAGGTCTCGGCCTTCGGGGTTTGCTTGTAGCTCGGCGCTTTCAGCTCGGCGCTATCACGTGCGCGGCAGGGTCACGCCGCGCTGCCCCATGTACTTGCCGCCGCGGTCCTTGTAGGAGGTCTCGCAGACCTCGTCGGACTCCAGGAACAGCATCTGCGCTACGCCCTCGTTGGCGTAGATGCGCGCCGGCAGGTTGGTGGTGTTGGAGAACTCCAGGGTCACGTGCCCTTCCCACTCGGGTTCCAGCGGGGTGACGTTGACGATGATGCCGCAACGGGCATAGGTCGACTTGCCCAGGCAGATGGTCAGCACGCTGCGCGGGATACGGAAGTACTCCACGGTGCGCGCCAGGGCGAAGGAGTTGGGAGGAATCACACAGACATCCCCCTTGATGTCGACGAAGCTCTTCTCGTCGAAGCCCTTGGGGTCCACCACCGCGGAGTGGATGTTGGTGAACACCTTGAACTCGTCGGCGCAGCGCACGTCGTAGCCGTAACTGGACGTCCCGTAGGAGATCACCCGACGCTCGTTCTCGTAGCGTACCTGGTCGGGCTCGAAAGGCTCGATCATGCCTTCCCGCTCGGCCATGCGGCGTATCCACTTGTCGGCTTTGATGCTCATCGAAACGTCCTGAACTGTGTCTGGGGAAACGGCGAAAGAAAACCGGGGCCACATCATAGCGGCCCCGGCGGGGAAGGTCACGGGAGTAGCCCTCTCACTCAGGGCGAATGCAAAGGGATCTATCACTCGAGTCTATCCCGGCGACAAGCCTGCAAGGAGGCGCTGTGAACCCGTCCATGGGCGCTACCGACGCCCTGCTTCGCTCTCGCGTCCCGCTCCGCTTGCAGGACCGGTGCTGGCCATCCATGGCCAGC
>NZ_JAWSUJ010000105.1:0-14033 GCF_033549285.1 Halomonas sp. | reverse complement strand
TCCTGCTCGCCGCCCACGCCCAGGGGCTCGGCGCCATGTGGCGCAGCGGCAAGTACGCCTTCGATCCCACGGTGCGCAAGGGCCTGGGGCTTGGCGAGGAGGACGAGGTGGTGGCCTTCATCTACCTGGGCACGCCGGGCGGGCGCCACAAGCCGATGCCAGAGCACGACATCGAGGCCTTCGTGGAGCTCTGGGACTGACCATGCGACAGATCGGCGTTTCCCACCCCCGCCTGCCGTTGCCCGCTGCCGGCGGCGAGGACGACATGGTCGACTTCCTCGCCTGGCTGGGCGAGGCGATCCCCATGGTCCCGTCGCTGGGCATCCGCGAGATGACACGCGACGGCGACTGCCTGGCCTGGGCGCTCTCGCTTACGCCCAGCCTGAATGACAAGGGCACCGGCTTCGGCGGGGCGCTCACCGCCCAGACGACCCTGCTGGGCTGGTGCTGGACCACCCTCTGGCTGCGTCGCCGCGGACTCGTCCGGGACGTGGTGGTGGCCGAGGCCACCCAGCGTTTCCTCGCCCCGGTGACCCGCGACTATCGCCTGACCTGCGAGCCCGAGGCCGGCAATGGACCCTCGGCCCTGGCCGAACGGTTGGCGCAGCGCGGCAAGGGGCGCATCGCCCTGGTCCAGCGGCTCTGGTGCGGCGATACCCTCTGCCTGGAGGCCCGCGGCGACTATGCCGTGCTGCCCGCCGGATGAGCGGGCGGCCAAGGGAAAACGGCTTGCAATCGCGAACTTAAGTCGATAACATGTGCGCCGTTCTGGAGGAGAAGGCGCGGCATAGCCGAGGTCGCTCGACTCGAGAACCACAACGTGGAGGGGTGTCCGAGTGGTCGAAGGAGCACGCCTGGAAAGTGTGTAGGTCGAAAGGCCTCGAGGGTTCGAATCCCTCCCCCTCCGCCACGATTATCGAATAAGCCGCTGAGACATCAGCGGCTCTTTCTTTTTTCAGGTTGCGCTATGGTCGTATGCTTGACCTTCTGCCTGATTCTGGTCCGCTTTTCGATCGCCTGGCCTGAACTTCGTCATACCGGGGACCGTCGCATTCGATGGCATCCACCATGTCGTAGTCTGGAATGAAAGGCGTGTTCTGCGCCTTCGGATGCAGCCCCTGGCGAATCGTCACGTTGGTCAAGGCCGGTCAGAAGGGCGCGTGGCATGATCAATCTGCCCTCTCGAGCGCCAGGTCGGTGATTGCCGCTTCCAGCGCCGGAACCAGACCAGTCAAGTCCTCGATGAAATCCCCATTGGTGTTGATCTGGAAGGCAACACTGACGTCGTGGTCCGCGTAATGACGTAGTTCAGAGACATGGGTGGGGAGCCGTTGCCATGACGCTATGCCGTAACCCCCGGAATACATCGTTGCAACAAGACCAGGAACCGTCGGTTACAAGTCCTGGACAGTTCATGCCGCTCTGAGGTAGCGCGCGGGAAGGACCTCGAGCACTCCCGCGACAAGCACGATGGTACCGCCCGCCATCTCGACCCCGGTCAGGGTCTCATCGGCGAAGAGCGCCGCGGAGGCCGCCCCCACCAGCACCTCCGTCATCAGCAGGATGCTGACGCGTGCGGGCTCCAGCCGGACCGCCGCCCACATCAGCCCCACCAGCGTCAGGCCCCACCATAGGCCCCCCGTCAGCAGTGCCAGCCCCGTCATCGTGACGAGTCGAGGCGAGGTGAGGGTCGGCAGCGGCTCAAGTGCCGGGGCGAGGACGAGCGCCGTCACGGCCGCGCCGAGGGCGAAGACGAAGGTAGAGGGCAGGGCCGTGAGGGTGGATCTGGCACGGATGCCGGTGGTGGAGAATGACCAGAGGATGCCGCCTATCAAAGACATCCACTCTCCTGCCCCCCGGGGAAGCGGGAGCGTGCCGTCGGCGCCCAGCATGATGGTCAGCCCCGCCAGCCCCAGCACGATGGCGATGATGCGAAGGCCGGGCGTCGGCCACCCCATCAGGTAGCGTCCGATCAGCGTGCTCCACACCGGGCTGAGAAACCACAGCAGAATGATGATCGCGACCCGCCCGTAGAGGAAGCCGATCGAATAGAGCGCGAAGGCCGCGCCGCCTAAGGCGATCGAGACCAGGACGACAGGCGGGGTGCGGGCCAGTTGACGGCGATCTCGTACCGCAGCGGGCAGGAGAATCGCCATCGTGGCGCCAGTGATGGCGGCCGTCCCCCAGGCCCCCGCCAGGCCCATCTCCCCCAGGGCGCGAACCGGCAGCCAGTAGACCCCCCAGAGGACTCCCGTCGCGAGCACGATGGCGGAGGCGAGCAGCGTGTGGTGATCGCGGTGCATGTACATGACCTCGTTCGTGCGTGACGGCGGGTGGGAGTGGGGGGAAGCGAGTGCTCGCCATTGTCCCGATCAATGCGTGTCATGCAATGCCCTTGTTCTGCCCGGAGAGCCAGGAAAGGCCAGCTTCCCATGGTATATGCGCTGCCTTATGCTCCACGTGCCTCATTCCTGGTCCTGATCGAAGATGTCGCTCAGGTTCTCGTCGCCGCCCGCCAGCCCGAAGGTGGCGCGTGGCGGATCGAAGTCCTCCTGTTCGCCGATCACCTCGCCCGTTGTCGAGATGACGATGCTGCGCTTCTCCGCGAAGCAGTAGTGGTAGCGCTTGATCTCGCCCCAGGTGACCAGCTTGCCGCCGCTCTCCTGCATGTGGTCGTGGGCCTTCTGGCAGGCGGCCGCCAGGCGCTCCTCCCATCGCAGGCGCCAGAAGCCGAGGGGGAACCTCAGCCGGCGGAAGTGCTCGGTGAAGGCCATGGCGAAGATCGGCGTGCCGGGGCCGCGCACATAGTCGGTATCGGCGAACAGCCAGTGGCGAAAGGCCGTGCGGTCCTCGACGAGTCGCTTCTCCAGGGTCTCGATGGCGGCCAGGGAGCCGGCCCCGTCAAGGCCCGCGCAGTGGCACAGTGCCTCGAGAAAGCCGCGCTCGCCGTAGCGGGGGTCCCGATATGTCTTCTCCAGGCCCAGATAGGGACTCCTCCGCATGGCGTGCAGATGCGCCAGGGCCGTCTCGTCGGCCGTCGTGTAGCCCATGCCATGGAGCACATCGACGTCCGCCAGATGCTGGGTCCTGAGCAGCAGTTCCTGTTGCAGGTTCATGGTCACGACCTCCCCGACAGCGTGTGGGACGTGCGGCCAGCAGGGCGAGAGCCTCGTGATGCGCACTGCGCCCCGAGGATGGCGGCATTGGTCAGTTCCGGGCGCACGATGTCGTCCTGAGCTAGCAGGGTGGCCAGGGTATCGCGACGCGACACCGATGAGGCGGCGACGTCGTCAACTGCGGCTTGGTCGTGAGAGGCGGTGGTGCGGTGCGTCATGATCGTCTCCAATTCCCCTGGGGTGCCTCGGAAGGCGTGGTTCGGCAAGCGCCGACCCAGGGGAGTGGAGTCGCACGCCGCTTTAGCTGCATTTCTATCCCGCCCGCAAGTTGGTGCTTAAATCGGCGGAGACCCGAAGGCCAGACAACAAGAAACCCGCTTTGCACGTGCTAAAGCGGGCCTCTGGCGTCGCTTTAGCGGCATTTGTAGAGCGCCCGCAAGCTGAGATTCAAATCGGCGCTTGGAAAAAGATAGCGAGACAGGCCATGGAGTGTCAACAGCGGTTCGCGGTGATAGTGCGAGAACTCGCCGATCTGGGGAAGGCCATCGCCCAGGTCATGCAGCAGGGCGGTGAAGGTCATCCAGCAAACGCGGCCGTTGCGCTGGCAGGGACGGTCCGTGGTGGCCAGACTGTAGCGGGGGAGGGGCACCGGACAAGAGCGCCGGGCCCATAGCTCTCGTTTCCAGTTCAGGGGAGAAGCCGATGCATGACGATGTCGAGAAGGTTGCCGTGCCGCTGGACCGTGTGCGCCGCTACCTCGAGCCTGGCCCCATCGTGCTTGTCTCCTCGGCCTGGCAGGGCGAGCGCAACATCATGACCCTGGGCTGGCATACCGTGATGGCCTTCTCACCCTCCCTGGTCGGCTGCGTCATCTCCTGCGGCAACCACAGCTTCGACCTGGTGCGTCGCAGCGGGTCGTGCGTCATCAACCTGCCGACCACGGCCTTGACCGACCAGGTGATCGGCATCGGCAACAGCAGCGGCGCCGAGATCGACAAGTTCGACCACTTCGGCCTGACAGCGTCGCCGGCGACGGCCGTGGAGGCGCCGCTTATCGAGGAGTGCCATGCCCACTTCGAGTGTCGGCTCGTCGATGACAGCCTGGTCGACCGCCATGATTTCTTCATCTGGGAGGTGGTGGCGGCCCAGGCCCGGGCGACGCCCGCCTATCCCGAGACGCTTCACTACACCGGTGATGGCGTCTTCATGGTGGCCGGCGAGATCATCGACCGGCGCAGCCAGTTCCTGCCGCAGATGCTGTGAGGGGCCCAGGCCATCGCCAGCATTCGCCTCGGCATGGGGTAGCGCTCTCGCGTCATCCCTGTCCCGGACGTGACCGAATTGGGGATGGGCGTTGATTGGGCTATGCTGGGCCCCATGCCGAGGGCGTGGCATACCACCCATCATCAGGGAGAGTTTCTCCATGTCTTTCCGTCCCCTTCTCGCTGGCCTGCTGCTGGCGCTGCCGCTGGCGGCCGTTGCCGAGTCCCCCAACATCGAGCCGGGCCAGTGGGAGTTCACCAGCACCACCTCGGTGCAGGGTGACCTGCCGATTCCCGACCAGACCGAGACCTATCAGGAGTGCATCGCCCAGGGCGATATCGACGACGAGGAGTTCAGCTTCATCGAGGAGGAGGAAGGCTGTGAGCTGCTCGAGCATGAGGTCACGGTCGACGGCCTGGACTATCGCATGGTCTGCCGTGCCGAGGGCGGCGAGGCCGATATCGTCGGTCGCATGGACTTTCTCGGTGAGCGCGTCGAGGGTAACGTCGACATCCTGGTCGACTCGCCCGTCGGCGAGATGAACATGACCACGACCATGGAGGGGCGGCGCATCGGCGACTGCTGAATCCTCGATCCGGTTCCAACGACGAAGGCCACCCCCGCGGGGTGGCCTTCGTCGTTGCTATGCCCAGGTCAGTAGCCGGCGGGCGTATCGCCCATCTCCCGCTCCAGGCGGCGGGCCACGTCGCCCGGCGAGCCGGTGTGCCGCGCCAGCAGGTCGTAGGCGACCGGGACCACGAAGAGGGTGAAGAGGGTAGCGGCGGCCAGGCCGCAGAGGATCACGGTGCCGATCACCAGCCGGGTCTCGGCGCCGGCGCCGCTGGAGACGATCAGCGGCACCGCACCGGCCATGGTGGTCACCGCGGTCATCACGATGGGGCGCAGGCGGGTCACCGCGGCCTCCACCAGCGCCTCGTGGAAGGCCACGCCCTGGTCGCGCAGCTGGTTGGCGAACTCCACGATCAGGATGCCGTTCTTGGCCGCGAGCCCCACTAGCATCACCAGCCCCACCTGGCTGTAGATGTTCAGCGACTGTCCGGTGAGGTAGAGCCCCAGCAGGGCTCCGCAGATCGCCAGGGGCACGGTGAGCATGATCACGAAGGGGTGCACGAAGCTCTCGAACTGCCCGGCCAGCACCAGGAAGACCACCAGGATGCCCAGCCCCAGCAGGAAGCCGGTGGCGCCGCTGGCCTCCTGGTAGTCCCGGGAGGCGCCCTTGAGGTCGGTCTGGGCCTCGGAGGGCAGGATCTCGTCCACCGTGGCCTCCAGGTACGCCAGGGCCTCGCCGAGCGGATAGCCGCCTTCCAGGTCGGCCTGCAGGGTGATGGCGCGAACGCGGTTGAAGCGGTTGAGGGTGCTGGGCCCGGCGAAGTCCTCGAGGGTCACCAGGTTGCTCAGGGGGATCAGCTCGCCGCTGCGCTGCGAGCGGACCCGGATGTTCTCCAGGGCGGAGGGGCTGGGCCGGGCGCCGGGCTCCCCCTCGAGGATCACGTCGTACTCCTCGCCGTCGTCCACGTAACGGGTCACGCTGCGCCCGCCCAGCAGCGTCTCCAGGGTACGGCCGATCTCGGTGACGGTGACCCCCAGGGCGGCGGCGCGGGTGTAGTCGATGTTCACGCGCAGTTGGGGCTGGTTCTCCTCGTAGTCGCTGTCCAGGCCGGTCAGGCGCGGATTGTCGTCGCGGATGTGTGCCATCAGGGTATCGCGCCACTCGGCCAGCTGCTCATAGGTGCCGCCGCCCAGCACGAACTGCACGGGCTTCTCGACGCTGGACCCGAAGCCCTGTCGCATCACCGGGAAGGCACGCACGCCGGGCAGGTCGCCGACCGCCTGGCGGACCTCGTCCATGATCGCCCAGGCCGAGCGCCGGCTGCCCCAGTCGGCCAGGTTGACGATCACGAAGCCGCTGTTGAAGTTCTCGATGTTGCCCCAGCCGCGCGGCGCGCGAACCACCACGCGCTCGATCTCCCCGGCCTCCACCATGGGCAGCAGCCGGGCCTCGATCTCGTCCATGTAGTCGAGCATGTAGTCGTAGGTGGCACCGGGCGGGCCGTTGACCAGCACCCAGAAGTTGCCGCGATCCTCCCGGGGGGTGTACTCGTTGGGCAGTTCGCCGTTGAGCCATACCATGCCGCCGATGATGCCGAGGAACAGGGCCAGCACCAGCAGGCGCAGCCTGAGGACCCGCTCGAGCAGCCGGCGATAGACGCATCGCACGTGCTCCAGCCCCCACTGCACGCCGTGGGCCAGGCGCCCCTCGTGCATGTCGGCCTTGAGGATCTTGGAGGCCATCATCGGCGTCAGGGTCAGCGCCAGCAGGCTGGAGATGGCCACGGCCGCGGCCAGGGTCAGGGCGAACTCCGAGAACAGCCGGCCGATGTCGCCCTGCAGGAAGCTCAGCGGCACGAACACCGCGATCAGCACCAGGGTGGTGGCGATCACCGCGAAGGCGATCTGGCGGGTGCCGCGGAAGGCAGCGACCAGCGGGGTCTCGCCGTGGTCGTGCATGCGCCGGTGGATGTTCTCCAGCACCACGATGGCATCGTCCACGATCAGCCCGATGGCCAGCACCAGCGCCAGCAGGGTCAGCAGGTTGATGGTGAAGCCCATCGCCGCCAGTGCGGCGAAGGTGCCGATCAGGGCGATGGGGACCGTGACCGCCGGGATCAGGGTGGTGCGCAGGTTGCCGAGGAACAGGAAGATCGCCACCACCACCAGGCCCATGGCGATGAACAGGGTCTGCACCACCTGGGCGATGGCGCCGGAGACGAACACCGAGGAGTCGAAGTTCAGCGACAGCGACATGCCCTCGGGCAGGCTGTCCTGCACGCGCGCCATCTCGGCCTGGACGCCCTTGGAGATCTCCAGCACGTTGGCGGTGGACTGCTTCATCATGCCCAGCCCCACCATGGGCGTGCCGTTGCCGCGGAAGATGGTGCGCTCCTCCACGGCGCCGATCTCCACCCGGGCCACGTCGCCCAGGCGCACCAGGTAGCCGTCGCGGCCCTCGTCGAGCACCAGGGAGCGGAAGTCGGCGGGGGTGGCGAAGTTGCGCGGCAGGCGCACGATGAACTGGCGCTCCCGGGACTCGATGGCGCCGCCGGGCAGTTCGACGTTCTCGGCGCGCAGGACATCCTCCACGTCGCCGGCGGTGAGGTCGCGGGCCGCCAGGGCATCGGCATTCAGCCACACCCGCATGGCGTACTCGCGCCCCCCGCCGACCCGGACCTGAGAGACCCCGGGGAGCACCGAGAAGCGGTCCACCAGGTAGCGGTTGGCATAGTCGGTGAGCTCGGCCATGGAGAAGCCCTCGCCGGACAGCGACAGCCAGATCACCACATCGGAGCTGGTATCGGCCTTCTGCACCTCCGGCGGGTCCGCTTCCTCGGGCAGGTTGTCCAGTGAGCCCGAGATGCGGTCGCGGATGTCGTTGGCGGCCGCATCGATATCCATCTCCAGGCCGAACTCCACGCTGATGCTGGAGCGGCCGTCCTCGCTGGAGGAGGAGATCACCTCGATGCCGGAGACGCCGGAGATGCGATCCTCCAGCACCTGAGTGATCCGCGTCTCGACCACGCTGGCCGAGGCGCCGGGGTAGCGGGTGTCGATGCCGACCACCGGCGGGTCGATGGAGGGGTATTCCTGCAGCGGCAGTCGCTGCAGGGCCAGCAGCCCGAAGGCCACGATCAGGGCCGCCAGCACCACCGCCAGGACCGGCCGCTGGACGGAGACGTCGGAGATGCGCATCAGCCGTTCGCCTCCGCATCGTCACGCCCGCGGCGCAGCAGCTCGGGGATGCTGGTGTCTTCGTCGAGGACGCCCAGCAGGCGGGTCGGCTGGCCATCGCGCACCCGCTCGGTGCCGTGGGCCACCACCAGCTCACCGGCCTCGAGTCCCTCGAGCACTTCCACCTCGCCCTCACGGCGGGCACCGATCACCACCTGGCGCCGCTCGACGCGGTACTGGTCCGCCTCGTCCAGTACCAGCACGAACTGACGCTCACCCTGGGGGATCAGGGCCGACTCGGGCATCACCAGGGTCTCCCGCGGGGCACGCTCGACCACGACCCGCATCAGCATGCCGGGACGCAGGCGGTGATCGGGATTCTCGAGTGCGGCGCGGACCGTGACGCTGCGGCTGACCGGGTCGACGCGGGCGCCGATGGTGGCGACTTCCCCCGCGAAGGTGGCGTCGGGAAAGGCGCCACTGACCGCGGTCAAGGGCAGGCCGGGCGCCATCTGGCCCAGGGCGAGCTCGGGCAGGGTGAAGTCGAGCTTCATGACGTCCAGCTTGTCGAGGGTGACCAGTTCCGTGCCCGGGGAGACGAGGGCACCGACGCTGACGTTGCGAAAGCCCACCACGCCGTCGAAGGGGGCGAGGATGCGGTAGTCGGCCAGCCGGGCCTCCAGGGCCTGGATCTCCGCCTCGGCCTGGCGAAGTCGTGCCCGGGCATCCTCCACGTCGGCTCGCGGCGCCAGGTTGCGATTCTGCAGCTGCGCCAGGCGGTTCACCGCATTGCGGCGCTCGTCACGCAGCGCCTGGGCGGCCCGCAGGTCGGCCTGGGCCTCGTCATCGGACAGTCGCACCAGCAACTGGCCGGCCTCGACGGTGTCGCCATCGCGGAAGTTCAGTTCGCGGATGGTGTCGGTGACGGTGGCCGAGAGCGTCACGCTCTCGTCGGCACGCAGGGTGCCCAGGGCCTCGAGGGGATCGGACCAGGCCGCCATGCTGGCGCGGGCGGCGATCACCGCAGTGGGCTGCTGGGCGGCGAGCATCGGCGAGAGCATCAAGGCTGCCAGGCCAAGCAGCAGGAGCAGGCGGGTAGGCGATGGTGTCATGGAGTGGTCGTTCTTGTCGGTGAGCGATGAGCGGGCGCCCGGTCCGTCGGGTCGCTTCCCTGAAGCCTAAACGCCTGGGTGTGGAAGAGTGTGACAACAATGCACAAGCGTTCGGATTCTCTTTAACTGTACAAGACATGTACAGTTATGGGAAATGTGACAGGCAGCTCGCCACCCCCGGGTCAGCGGTCGGCGAGGCAGCGGCGGGCTGCTAGAATGCGCGGCCTGGATCGATTCGGTGCGGGAGAGCAAGGCCTTGACATACGATGTGGTGGTGATCGGCGCCGGTGCCGCCGGGCTGATGTGTGCGCTCACCGCCGGCTACGCCGGACGGCGGGTACTGGTGGTCGACCATGCCAACAAGGCGGGCAGGAAGATCCTGATGTCTGGCGGGGGGCGCTGCAACTTCACTCACCTGGCCTCGGGGCCGGCGAACTTCTATTCGGGGAATCCATCGTTCTGCATCTCGGCGCTCAAGCGCTACCGCCCTGAGCATTTCGTCGAGCTGGTGGAGCGCCACGGGGTGGAGTACGTGGAAAAGACGCCGGGGCAGCTGTTCTGCGCCGACTCCTCGAAGGAGATCCTTCGGGTGCTGCTCACCGAGTGCGACTGGGCCGGTGTCGAGGTGCGCCTGAAGACCGCCGTTGAGGGCGTCGAACGGCGTGGGGAGGGCATGCGGCTGGCGACCTCGCTGGGGCCCATCGACTGCGGGGCCCTGGTGGTGGCGACCGGGGGGCTGTCGATTCCCACCATGGGGGCCACCGGCTTCGGCTACGACATCGCCCGGCAGTTCGACCTGGCGGTCACCGAGACCCGGGCCGCCCTGGTGCCCTTCACCCTGACCTCGCAGTGGAAGGCGCGGGCCGAGGCGCTGGCCGGGGTCAGCTGCGAGGTGGCGGTGACCTGCCGCGGGAAGACCTACCGCGAGCCGATGCTCTTCACCCATCGCGGGCTCTCGGGGCCTGCCATGCTGCAGATCTCCAGCGTCTGGCAGCCCGGGGACACCCTCTCCATCGACCTGCTGCCGTGGCGCGATGCCTACGAGACGCTGTGCTGCGCCCGCCGCGAGACGCCCAGGCGGCGGCTTTCCACCTGGCTGGGGGAGCAGCTGCCGAAGCGACTGGCCCAGGCGCTGGTCGAGTGGCACGACGACGACGGGGTGCTCGCCGAGTACGGCAACGCCCGCTTGCAGGCCTGGGCAGAGGCCCTCCAGGCCTGGCGCGTCAAGCCCGCCGGCACGGAGGGTTGGCGGACCGCCGAGGTGACGATGGGCGGCGTCGATACCCGGGCCATCTCGTCGAAGACCTTCGCCGTCCCGTCACTCCCCCAGCTGCGCTTCATCGGCGAGGTGCTGGACGTCACCGGCGAGCTCGGTGGCCACAACTTCCAGTGGGCCTGGGCCTCCGGCGTGGCCTGCGGCAACGCACTCTAGCGTCATCCCTTCCCCGTTCCAGGGCTATGCTGCACTCAGGCCCAGGAAACCATGGGAGGGTGACATGAGCATGACGCCTGTTCACCGCGACGCGCGCCGCGACGAGACGCCCTTCGGCGAGCGCATCGTGGGGGAGGCGGTTCGCCAGGGCGAGGTCCAGGGCTGGCACTCCGTGCGCCTGACCGAGGTGGCCGCCCGCCTCGAGCTGCCGATGAGTGCGGTGCTGGCCGAGTTCCGGGATCTCGATGCGGTGGCCAATGCCTGGTTCCTCAGGGGCTGGCAGGGGATGCTGGACCAGCCGCCCGAGGGGTTTGCCGATTGGCCCGTGCGCTCGCGCCTCGAGCACTGTCTGCTGGCCTGGTTCGGGGCCTTTTCGGCCCATCGGCACGTCACCGTCGAGATGCTGTGCCACAAGGCGCACCCGCCGCACCTGCATACCTGGGTGCCGATGCTCTTCGACCTGTCGCGGACCATCCAGTGGCTGCGCGAGGCGGCCAGGCTGGAGGCCCGCTACGGCAGTCGTCGCGCCCAGGTCGAGGAGGTGGCCCTGACGGCCCTGTTCGTGGCCACCCTGACGGTGTGGGCGCGTGACGACAGCGAGAACCAGGCTCGTACCCGGCGCTTCCTGGAGAAACGACTGAGCCGGGGCGAGGACTTTATGAAGCGGGTGCCGGGTGGTCCGGTCTCGACGCGAGCCGAGGCAATCATCTAGAGCCCCATCGCGATCAGAGGAAGCGTCCGCCGGAGGCGATGGCCACGGTGACCAGGCCCAGGATCAGGTTGATGCCGATCAGCCGACGGATCTGCCCCAGTTGCCGGCCGCCCGCGGGCCACTCCTCGGCAGATACGGCCTTGCCCAGCCGAGGGTAGGGCGCGAACCAGATGTGCAGGAAGATCGCCATCATCGCCAGCCCCGACACCAGCATCAGGTGGACATGCCAGCCGGCGCCGCCCATGCCGCCGAACACCCCGAACAGCATCCACAGCCCCGTGGCCAGCAGCACCACCACCGCGCCCCAGACCCAGGGAAAGAAGCGCTGGAAGGCGCGGTACCAGAGGGCCAGGCGCTGGGGAGGCTCCAGCAGCTCCACGGCCACCGGCCGCAGGACCATCCAGGCGAAGAACATGCCGCCGACCCAGATCGTGGCGGCCAGCAGGTGCAGCGTGATGGCAAGGGGCATGGCAGGCGTCCTTGAACAAATGGGGGGTACGGCAGGAGACGTGGTGAGGCCCGGTCACCGCAGGGTCAGCGCAGCAGCCGGCGCGCCTTCTTGACGAGCAGTGCTCCCGTGGCGAGGCGGCCTGCCAGGCGTACCAAACCGCCGGGGCGTCGAACGGTGCGGTAGATCACCGTTCCCCCCACCAGGAGTAACGGCACCCTGTAGCGCATCAGGACCTGCCACCCCTGGTCGATGGAGCGGCTCGCCGACTGCCAGCGGCTGGCGGCCACCAGCAGGTCGATGCGCTGCTGCTCGATGGCGTGTTCGAGCTCGACCTTGCGGGCCCGGCGATCAGCGCGCTTCACGCGACGCCTCCACCAGCTCGCGGTCGCTGGCCAGGTGGCGCAGGGTGCCGGCCAGCAGGGTGCGGCGGCGCGCCAGCTGCATCACCCTCAGGGCGAGCAGGCCCCCGCTGCCCAGCAGCACCAGGGCGCTCACCCCGATGGCGGCCAGGCGGTGGGTCTCCCAGAAGGCGACGATCACCAGCGTGGTGAGCACGCCGATGCCCAGCAGCAGCAGGATCAGGCTCAACCCGGCCAGCATCAGCAGGCCCACCAGCCGGGCGCGCTCCTCCTCGAGCTCGAGCACGGCGAGACGCAGGCGCGTCTCGCCGGTAGCGAGCAGGCTGCCCAGCAGCCGCTTGCCGGCGGCGAACAGCCGTTGAGCCGGTCCCTGGCTCGCCGACATCAGCGCCGCCCGATGAGCATGCCGATGACCACCCCGACGCCGGCGCCGATGCCGATGCTGGTCCAGGGGTTGTCGTGGACGTAGCGGTCGCAGGCATCGGCCTGCTGGGTGACGTTGTCTCGGGCCTCGCCGTAGAGGCGCTCACCGCGGCTCTCGAGGCGTGCGCGGGTCTCCTTCAGGCGCTTCTCGGCGCGCTCGCGCAGCTCCTTGATGTTGCTGCGGGAGTCATCGGCGGTGGCGTTGACCAGCTCCTCGATGGTCTGGGTGAGGTGGTGCAGGTCTTCCTTGAGCTGCTGGGTGGATTCGCTGGTGCGGGAATGTGAGCTCGGCTCATTGCCGGAAACGGGACGCATGGCCATCGGGTCTTCCTCTGACGGTGAATGACAGGCTCAGCATAGCAGTCGGCGGGATGACTTCAATGCATCCGGCCGTGATCCGGGTCAGGGCTGGGGCTCAAGACTACCGGCGGAAAAGAGCGGGTTGAGACTGAACCCCAGGCTCAGGCGGTGGCTGCGCTGGTCGTAGTCGATCAGGCTCTCCCCGTAGCCGTAGTAGTACTGCACATGGCCGCGGATGCTGCCGAACAGGGGCCAGGAGTAGTCCACCTCGGTGCCGATATTGCCCTCGTGCGGGTTGCCCCGCAGCAGCAGGCTGAGCTCGTTGTCGCCGTTGAGGCGATGGGCCAGGGTGATGTCGCCGTAGCCGAGGTACTTGTGGATGTCGGGATTGTCGTCTTCTTCCTCCGACTCGGGGATGCGCCAGTGGGGCGCCAGGGTCAGGGCCCAGTCGTCGTTGACGAAGGTGGACTCCAGGATCAGCCGGTTCCAGCTGCGTGACAGCGGGTCGGAGCGGCCGTTGGACTGGTGGTTGAACGCCAGGCGGTTGTTGATGTTGGTCCAGCCCAGCAGTGACCCGCGGTTCTCGAAGTCGATGAAGACTTCCGGCTCGAAGTTGGTCTCGCGGAAGGGCGAGGAGGCATCCGCGTTGAAGGCCTGCCACCAGCTGCGCTGGGTATAGGCGAAGTGCAGGTCGCCGCCGTAGTCGCCGAACAGGTCCTCCACCAGGCTGAACTTGGCACTGAACTGGAACTTCATCTCCGCCCGGTCGGGCGAGCCACTGTCGCTGATGTCCCCGAAGGCCTCGCCGTCCGGGCTGGCGTTGTAGCTCACCGGGAACCAGTAGTTGCGCCGGTGGGTGGTGATGGCAAAGGGGTTGCGTGCCGATTCGCGTTCGAGCTGGCGTCGCTCGTCTACCGCCTCCTCGAGCTCCTGGTCGGCGGCCTGCTCGACGATCGCGGCGGCCTGGGTAGGCTGGGCGTCGGCCAGTTGCCGACGCAATTCCCCCATTTCCTGCTGCAGGGCCGCGATTCTGGCCTCGATGGCCTCGCGCTCGGCCTCGCTCAGCGGCTCGGCGGCCATGGCCGTCATGTTCAGGCCCGCCATCGTCAGCGCGGCGG
>NZ_JAWSUJ010000104.1:0-14056 GCF_033549285.1 Halomonas sp. | reverse complement strand
GGAGCTGGTCGGCAGCAAGAGCGCCGCCACCGCCTGACCGGGCTCGACCGGAAGACGGCACACGACCCTACCGCCCGGCTGGAGACAGCCGGGCGGTTCGCGTTGGCGCGCCGGGGCGTTGACGCCATGCGGCCCAAATCCTGCTATGGTCGCAACCTGCCGCTCGGCCCTTCGCTACTCGCTCGCATATCGGTATGGCGCCATGATCCTTCGCACCCTCTCCCTGCTGCGCTCCCTCCAGGGCGCTCATCACACGGCCACCGATGCCCAGGCTCGCATCCAGCAGGCCTGCGACTACCGCTGGCTCCGGCGACAGCTGGGCCACGGGGTGGTCGACGCCCGGCAGGCCTCGCTGGCCGACGGCACCCCCGCCGTGTCGTTGGTGCTGCCCTTCGTGGCCACCCCCGCGCGGCGCCGTGGCGGCCGCTGGCCACAGGTCCCCGACGAGCGGGAGCGCTGCTTCGTGGAGGGGGCCCACGCCTGCCGGGCCGCCGGGGCCCCGGGCTACCGCAAGCTGGAGAGCCTCTCCCAGGGGCTGGCCCAGGGTGGCATGGCCATCCTGAAGGACGCGGCGCGCTTCCAGTACCTGCTCGACCAGCAGGCCCTGCGGCTCACCTGGCGACGCCCGGGCAGCCTGCCGCCCGACCTCGCCCGGCAGCTCGGCCGCCGCCTGCCCGGCGGCGATGCCGAACGCCACGGCCTCTTCCTGCTCACCCTCAAGGTGCCCGCCCAGCCCCCCGAGGGATCGCCGGACGGTGCCTGGCTGGACGCCAGCCTGGATCGCTACCGGCGCATCCTGCCGACCCCGGCCAGCTGAACCGCCAATGGCCGGGCGCTAGTCGGCCTCCGCGGCCAGGTGGCGGGCCATCTCGTCGGGGGGGATCCGACGCCCGGCGATGTAGAAGACCTCGTCACCCGCCGCCAGCAGGCGCTCGTCGTCTGGGTTGAGCACCGGGTGCGCTTCACCGGCCTGACGGATCGCGATCAGCGAGGCCCGGCACTGGCGGCGCAGGCGCCTCGACAGCCGTTCGACGGTGAGCGGAAGCGACGACCCCGAGAGGCGGGTCGAGTACTGGGTCTGCGCCTGGTCGGCATCAACGAGCAGGCGCATGACCTCCTCGCTGCCGGGGTCCAGGGCGGCCTTGACCAGCATCTTCTGGTGCAGGGAGGGAATCACGTTCACCTTGGGACAGTGGGTCTCGAGCAGACGCCCCACCATCTGGTTCTTCACGTAGGCGGTGATCCGGCAGCGCTCCTCGACGAGGGCGGAGAGGTGCATGCAGACCAGGTTGGTCTCGCTGTCGTCCTCGACGTCGACCACCACCAGGGAGGCGTCCCTTGCCGAGGCACGCTCATAGAGCGTCTCATCCGACAGGGAGGCAGCCCGGAAGTACTCCACCCCCTGTTCGAGGAAGGGGTTGCGCGCCGGGGCGTTCGCATCCACGCAGAGCGCCACCACTTGCCCGGGCCGCGCCTCCTCGCGGACCTGCCCGACCAGGGACTCGGTGTAGGCATTGAAGCCGACGATGACGATATGGTCCTTCTGCACGATCGATTGCTCCCCGTTGAGGCGCCGGGTGAACTGCGAGATCACCAGGGCAGAGGCCTTGCCCAGCAGGGTGGCGAACAGGCCGACGCCCACCGGAACGATGAAGAACACGACCATCAGCTGCCCGCCCCGCGTCACGGGGGAGTAGTCCCCGTAGCCGACGGTGGAGGTGGTGACGATCATGTAGTAGAGAAAGGTAGTCGGCGAGTCGACCAGGGCCGTCTCGCCGGTCAGCGTCAGGCCGAGCCAGGCGAGCAGCAGGTAGGCGAGCAGCAGCAGGCCAAGCACCCCCCAGCCCATGTCGGCCACGCCGCGGATCAGCACCGCGCCGAGTCGTTTCAGTACATACATGGGGTTCCCTTGATACGGCCTGGCCATGCCCGATGGCGAGGCGACAGAAAAAACGCCCTCGCCCCGGCCAAATGCCGGCGCGAAGGCGCTTCGCATCGTCTCGGCGCGTCAGGCCTTCTTGACCTTGGCGATTATCCAAAGCAGCACCACGGCCCCGACGATGGCGGTAACCAGCGAGCCGATGAAGCCACCGGCCTGCAGGCCCAGCAGGCTGAACAGCCCCCCGCCGATGACGGCCCCCACCACGCCGACCCCGATATTGCCGAGGATGCCGAAGCCGCCGCCGCGCATGATATGGCCGGCGATCCAGCCGGCCAGGCCACCGATGATCAACCAGGCAATGATTCCCATGGCATACACTCCTTTTCCTTGGTGAAGGGGGTTCGATGGTGCCTTGCCGGGCGCCGGGAGAAAAGCCTCAGAACGCGGCACCGGGCTCGGCGAGGAAGGCCAGCTCCTCGCGGGTGGAGTCCCGCCCCAGCGCGGCATTGCGATGGGGGTAGCGGCCGAAGCGCTCGATCACCTCGCGGTGGCGGTGCTCGTGGCGCAGGTTTTCCTCCAGCCCCGGCTGGGCGAACAGGCGCATCGCCTCGTCATGGATCGCCAGCGACTCGCTGTGCATGTAGGGCATGAAGAGGAAGGCCCGCCAGGGCACGTCCAGCAGCCGGTCCGCGCGCTGGGCGACCGCTTCCTGGGCCAGCACCAGGGCCACCGGGTCCCAGGCGAAGGCGAGGGACGCCCCGCGATGGATGTTGCGCGGGAACTGGTCGAGCACGATCACCTCGGCCAGGCGGCCGCGGGCGGACGCCCGCCACTGCCAGAATTCGCCACGCCCCGCGGCCGCGAGCCAGTCGCCGAAGCGCCGTGCAATCTCGGCATCCAGGGCCGGGTCCTTGCGGAACCACTGGGCGGGAGCGAGTTCCCTGAACCAGAAGTCGATCACCGCCTCGGGGCGACGCTCTTCCATGATGGCCTCCTCTTCGCCCCGGGGTGGAGCTGATACCATCACAGGGTAGCCGCCCCACCCCCTGCCCACCACCGAAGGGAGCCCCATGACCACCTACGACCTGCTGCAGATGCTGGGTTATGTCTTCAACATCCTCGGCCTGCTGGTCTGCATCGGCGGCCTGACCCTGGCCCGTCGTCCCGACCGCCGCCTGCTGGGCCGCAGTCTGGCGGTGCTGGGGTTCGTGATCGCCGCAGCCCCCGTGCTGGTGCAGCTCTTCGGCCTGGTCGAGCCCGTGCCGGTGGGCGCCCTGCCGCCACGCTAGGCGGGATGACAGCCCCTGTTGAATGTCGGACAATTAGACGAAAGGTGAATGGCGATGCCGAGTCACGGGACTAGACTCGCCCACCAGCCTAGTAAGTTTACCTATATTCCTGCCGCTGCTTTTGCCTGTGCGGCCGAATTCACCCCTATCACAAGGATGTTTCCGACATGCACGCCCTGACCCTGGCGTCCTTCCTCTTCTTCACGGGGCTGGTCGCCTTCATCACCTGGCGCATCACGCGCCGCGACGACCACTCGACCTCCAGCGGCTTCTTCCTGGCCGGGCGCAGCCTGACCTTCCCGCTGATCGCTGGCTCGCTCTTGATGACCAACCTCTCCACCGAGCAGATGGTGGGGCTCAACGGCGCGGCCTTCAGCGACGGCCTCTCCGTGATGGCCTGGGAAGTGGTGGCGGTCATCGCCCTGGTGGCGCTGGCGCTGTTCTTCCTGCCGCGCTTCCTGAGGAGCGGCATCGCCACCCTCCCCCAGCTGCTGGAGCTGCGCTTCGACAAGACCACCCAGCTGATCACCAACATCATCTTCCTGATCGCCTATGCGGTGATCCTGCTGCCGATCATCCTCTACTCCGGCGCCATGGGCCTGCAGGGCATGCTCGACCTGCAGGGGCTCACCGGCATCGAATCGCCCACCGCGCTGCTGTGGCTGACGGTCTGGCTGGTGGGCCTGATCGGCTCCGTCTACGCCCTGTTCGGCGGCCTGCGCACCGTCGCCGTCTCCGACACCCTCAACGGCGTGGGGCTGCTGGTCGGCGGCTTCGTGATCGTCTACTTCGGCCTGCAGGCGGTGAGCAGCGACGGCGGCATCCTGGAGGGCTGGGCCATCCTCAAGGAGAGCGACCCCGAGATGCTCAACTCCATCGGGACCAGCGAGCAGCAGGTCCCCTTCGCGACACTCTTCACCGGGGTCTTCCTGATCAACCTCTTCTACTGGACCACCAACCAGCAGATCATCCAGCGCACCTTCGCCGCCAAGACCCTCGCCGAGGGCCAGAAGGGCGTGCTGCTGACCGGCTTCTTCAAGCTGCTCGGCCCCCTCTACCTGGTGCTGCCCGGGATCATTGCCTACCACCTCTATGCCGACCAGGGCGTGCGCGCCGACGAGGCCTATGGCCACCTGGTGTTCAACGTGCTGCCCGCGCCGCTCACCGGCTTCTTCGCCGCGGTGATGGTCGGGGCCATCCTGTCGTCGTTCAACTCCGCGCTCAACAGCACCACCACCCTGTTCAGCCTCGGCTTCTACAAGGTGGTGCTCAACAAGGACGCCAGCGAGGCGCAGGTGGTGCGCTCGAGCAAGGTCTTCGGCTGGATCATGGCCATCGCCGCCATGACCATCGCCCCGCTGCTGGCCGGCCAGGAGAGCCTGTTCGGCTACCTGCAGAAGATGAACGCCATCTATTTCATCCCCATCCTGGCCGTGGTGCTGGTGGGCCTGCTGACCCGTCGCGTGCCGGCCCTGGCGGCC
Organism: Halomonas sp.; assembly: GCF_033549285.1. Classification (GTDB taxonomy): domain Bacteria; phylum Pseudomonadota; class Gammaproteobacteria; order Pseudomonadales; family Halomonadaceae; genus Halomonas. Next base: position 9,404 of record NZ_JAWSUJ010000104.1, on the reverse strand, counting down.
AAGGTGGCCCTGGTGGGCGGCTGCCTGCTGATCTTCGCCGGCTACTTCATCCCGCCCTTCGACAGGCTGCCGGTGGTGATGCACGAGTTCCACTTCGTGGCCAGCGTCTTCGCGCTGCTGGTGGCGGTGATGCTGCTGATCGGCCGGCTGCGTCCCCGCGAGACCGCCTGGGTCCACGAGGACAGCGGCGCCGTCGACCTGACCCCCTGGCGGGGCGCCATCCCTGCCGGCATCGTGCTGGTGATCCTGGTGATCGCCATCTACGCGGCCTTCGCCGGCTGACGCCGCCAGGCCTGTGCCTCGCTGCCCCGCCCCGCGCGGGGCAGCGTCGTTTCATGACCCCACGCCTTGTCAGGCGCGCGTCCGACCCGCACATTAGGGCAGCATACGACCCCGCAAGGATGCCCCATGCGCACCCCGCTGACCCGTGAACTCCATGACCTGCTCGAGCGCGGCCGCGACCGCCAACTGCGCCTGGCGGTGACCGGCCTGTCGCGCTCGGGCAAGACGGCCTTCCTCACCTCGCTGGTCAACCAGCTGCGCCATGCCGGCCTCGAGGCGCGACTCGACCTGCTGCCGGCCGCCCGCGAGGGGCGCCTGCTCGGTGCCCGACGGGTGCAGCAGCAGGACCTCGCCGTGCCGCGCTTCCCCTACGACCAGGCGATGCTGGCGCTGGACGACCAGCCCCCGCGCTGGCCCGAGCCGACCCGCGGCATCAGCGAGCTGCGCCTGGCGATCCGCTACCGTCCGGCCCGACGCGGCCTGCTGGGTGGCGAGACCCGCCAGCTGACCCTGGACCTGTTCGACTACCCCGGGGAGTGGCTGCTCGACCTGCCGCTGCTGGGGCACGACTACCTGAGCTGGAGCCGGGCCCAGCGGCATGACGGCGGCAGCGAGCGCGCCGCCCTGTTCGCCGACTGGCACCGCGCGGTGGCCGCCCTCGACCCCGCCGAGGAGGTCGATGAGGCGCGCCTGGCCGAGATCGCCGAGCTGTATGCCAGGGGACTGCGGGCCGCCCGGGAGGCCGGCTTCGCCGACCTTCAGCCGGGACGCTTCCTGCTGCCCGGGGAGCTCGAGGGGGCCCCGGTGCTGCAGTTCTTCCCCCTGCCGGGCATCAGGGAGGCCGACCGCGACGAACTCGCCGCCCTGCCGGCCGAAAGCCTCTATGCCACCCTCGCCCGGCGCTTTCGCCACTACCAGCAGCACATCGTCAAGCCCTTCTATCGCGAGCACTTCCGCCGCTTCGACCGCCAGATCGTGCTGGTCGACGTGCTCGGCGCCCTCAACGCCGGGCCGGAGCGCTTCGAGGACCTCTCCCGCGCCCTGACCAACCTGATGCAGAGCTTCGACTATGGCCGACGCAGCCTGCTCACACGGCTGTTCGCCCCGCGCATCGACCGGCTGGCCATCGCCGCCACCAAGGCCGACCATGTCACCCCCGAGCAGCACGGCCGCCTGGTCGCCCTGCTCGAGGCGCTGCTCGCCGACCCCCTGAAGGACCTGCGCTTCGCCGACGTGCCGGTCCGGGCCCTGTCGCTGGCGGCGATCCGCGCCACCCATAGCCGCGAGGTCAGCCAGCAGGGGCGACGCACCCCGGCCCTGCGCGGCACCACCCTGGCCGGCGAGTCGCTGCTGCTGTTTCCCGGCGAGGTCCCCGACCGACTGCCGGGGGCGGACTTCTGGACCCGTCAGGGCTTCGACTTCACGGCCTTTCTCCCCCTGCCCCGCGAGAAGGGGGCACCGCTGCCCCACATCCGCATGGATGCCGCCCTGGACTGGTTGATCGGAGACAAGCTGTCATGACCCCTTCCCGTGAACAGGATCCTCGCCCGGGCGAGCGCTTCACCCTCGATGACGCGCCGCCCCCGGAGGCCGAGGCCCGGGACCCCCGGCCCGGGCGGCACTTCGAGGCCGGGCTGCCGAGCCAGCCACTGGACGACCCCCAGGCCGATGCGGCCCCCGGCGAAAAGGCGCTGGGGGATGGCCTGATGCGCCCGCGCAAGCGGCGCTGGGGTCTGCTCGCCCTGCTCGGCGGCACCCTGGGCCTGGGCGCGGTGGAGGCCGCCCGGACCCTGCAGGCGGCCAGCCTCGGCGGCGACTGGCTGGCCGGCGGCTGGAGCCTGCTGCTGCTGCTGGCCCTGGGGCTCGGCGGCTCGGCCCTGGTCCGAGAGCTGTGGCGCCTGCGCCGCCTGGCCCGCCATGCTCGACTGCGCGAGCGCCTCGCCGCCCTGCCTGAGGCCACCCCGGCCCGGGCGCAGTCGCTGGCCGGGCAGCTGCGCCGCGATCTCGGCCTGGACGACGACCACCCTCACTGGCAGGCATTCCTGGCCGCCCACGAGCCCCACCATGACGGGCGCGACACCCGGTCGCTGCTCACCCATCACCTGCTCGCCCCCCGCGACCGGGAGGCCCGCCGGCTGATCTCGCGGATGTCCGGCGAGACGGCGGTGATGGTGGCGGTGAGCCCATTGACCCTGGTCGACATGGCGCTGGTCGCCTGGCGCCACCTGGCGATGGTCGACCGCCTGTGCCGCCTCTACGGGCTGGAACTGGGCTATGCGGCACGCCTGCGGCTGCTGCGCAGCGTGCTCTACCAGATGGCCTTCGCCGGGGCGAGCGAGCTCGCCAGCGAGGCGAGCATGCAGATGCTGTCCATGGACCTGGCCGGCAAGCTCTCGACGCGTGCCGCCCAGGGCCTCGGCGTCGGGCTGCTGGGGGCGCGGCTGGGGCTGCGCACCCAGCGCCTGGCTCGGCCGCTGGACTTCGCCGCGGAGGAGGCACCCCGCATGGCCGACCTGCGCCGCGACCTCTGGCAGCAGCTGCGCCGCCTGGAGGCCGGCGAGGAAAAGGCGAAGGCGCGCCATCCTTGATCCGGATCATGACACCACGCCGACGGGTGACTAGGCTCCTCGGTAGGTACTCCCGCCATCACCCCTGAAGGATGCCCCTCATGTTCAACTCCATCCTGGTGCCCGTCGACGGCTCCGAACACGCCAAGAAGGCCCTCTCCGTGGCCTGCCAGCTGGCCCGACAGGAGAACGCCGCCCTGCACCTGCTGCACATCCCCGAGGAACTCGCCCACGAGACCACCCTGGTGTGGGGCATCGGGGCCATCGCCGTCGAGGCCTCGCGGGAGGAGCGCGAGGCGGCCGGCAAGCAGGTCGTGGACCGTGCCGCCGAGGCGGCACGTGAACTCGGCGCCACCAACCTCGAGACGGTCATCGGCCAGGGCGACCCGGCCCGCACCATCATCAGCGAGGCCCGCCGCCGCGGCGTCGACGCCATCGTCATGGGCAGTCGCGGCCTGAGCGACCTCAAGGGGCTGGTGGTCGGCAGCGTCTCCCACAAGGTCAGCCACGCCGCCGACCGCACCGTGATCACGGTGCGCTGAACGTCTTCATGCGGGTCAGGCCAGCCGCCGCTGGCTCTCGCTGTCGAAGAGCACGGCGCGTCCCATGTCGACCCGCAGTGACAGTCGCTCTCCCGGTGCCACCCGGCACTTGGGCCCCACCCGGGCGGTGATCTCGCCCTCCCCCAGGGGGAGGCGCAGCAGGATGTCCGCCCCGGTCGGCTCGACCACGCTGACCCGCGCCTCCAGCAGGGTGCCTTCGGCCTGAGCGGTCAGGCGGCGGTCCTCCTCGCTGAAGTGCTCCGGCCGCAACCCCAGGATCACCGGCTGGCCGACACGCCCGGCCAGGGCCGGGGTCTCGCGCGATGTCGGCCAGGGCAGCACCAGGGCCTCCTCGCCCGCGGTGGCGATCCTCAGCCGATAGTCGCCCGCCTGCCCCTCCAGGGTGGTGGTGATGAAGTTCATGGAAGGTGACCCCATGAAGCCGGCGACGAAGATGTCGACGGGGTCGTTGTAGACCTCATCCGGCGTGCCCAGCTGCAGGATGTGGCCATCGCGCATCACGGCGATGCGATCGGCCAGGGTCATGGCCTCGATCTGGTCGTGGGTGACGTAGACGATGGTGGTCCCCAGGCGCTGGTGGAGCTTCTTGATCTCGGTGCGCATGTCCACGCGCAGCTTGGCATCCAGGTTGGAGAGCGGCTCGTCGAACAGGTAGACCGCGGGCTCCCGGGCCAGGGCCCGCCCCATGGCCACCCGCTGACGCTGGCCCCCGGAGAGCTGCGCGGGCTTGCGATCCAGCAGGGCGGTGATCTGCAGCAGGTCGGCTACCCGCTCGACCGCCGCCTCTCGCTCGGCCCTGGGCACCTTGCGCATCTCCAGGCCGAAGCTGATGTTCTGGCGCACCGTCATGCTCGGGTAGAGCGCATAGGACTGGAAGACCATGGCGATGTCGCGCTCCGCGGGGGTGAGCCAGGTGACGTCCCGGTCGGCGATACGGATCTGGCCATCGGTGACCGGCTCGAGGCCGGCGATGGCATTCATCAGGGTCGACTTGCCGCACCCCGAGGGGCCGACCAGGATCAGGAACTCGCCCGACTCGATGGCCAGGCTGACCTCCTTGAGGACGCGTTCGTTGCCGAAGTCCTTGCGGACCTCGTGGATCTCGAGAGCTGACATGGCGGATTACCTTGGTTGTTCGTTGTTCATGGGACGCTGAGGCGTCGGGCTCAGCCCTTGACGGACCCCGCGGTGAGCCCGCGCACGAAGTACTTGCCGGCCAGCACGTAGACCACCAGGGTCGGCAGCGCCGCGATCATGGCGGCGGCCATGTCCACGTTGTACTCGCGCACCCCCGTCGAGGTGTTGACCAGGTTGTTCAGGGCCACCGTCACCGGCTGGGTGTCATGGGCCGAGAAGGCCACTCCGAACAGGAAGTCGTTCCAGATCTGGGTGAACTGCCAGATCACCGAGACCACGATGATCGGCGCCGAGACGGGCAGCAGGATGCGCCAGAAGATGCGGAAGAAGCCCGCGCCATCCAGCTTGGCCGCCGATACCAGTTCGGTGGGGACCGCGACATAGAAATTGCGGAAGAACAGGGTGGTGAAGGCGATGCCGAAGATGACGTGGACCAGGACCAGCCCCGCCCGGGAGCTGGAGAGCCCCAGCCAGCCCAGCGTCTGGGCCATGGGCAGCAGCACCAACTGGAAGGGGATGAAGCAGCCGAACAGCATCAGCGCGAAGAGCAGCTCCGAGCCCCTGAAGCGCCACTTGGTCAGGGCATAGCCGTTGAGCGCGCCGACCACGGTGGAGATCAGCACCGCCGGGATCACGATGGCGAAGGAGTTCCAGAAGTACCCGCCCACGCCCTCGCAGCGCATCCCGGTACAGGCCTCGCCCCAGGCCTTGGCCCAGGGGGCGAGGGTCGGCGCCTGCGGCAGCGCCAGAAGGCTGCCGGCGCTGATCTCGTCGAGGGGCTTCAGCGAGGTGATCAGCATCACCGCCAGCGGCAGCAGGTAGAAGAGTGCGGCCAGCAGCAGCACCGCATGGAGCGCCAGGCGCGCCAGCCGGGCGCCGGGCGTATGGCGTCGAATCACGTTATCCATGCTTGCGGCTCCTCAGCTCCGAGTAGAGGTAGGGAATCAGGATCGCCAGCACGCCGCCCAGCATCAGCATCGCGCTCGCCGAGCCCAGGCCGACCTGGGCCCGGGTGAAGGCGTGGGTGTACATGAAGGTGGCCGGCAGGTCGGAGGCATAGCCCGGCCCGCCGCCGGTGAGGGCGATCACCAGGTCGAAGCTCTTGATGGCGATGTGGGCGAGGATCATCACCGCGCTGAACATCACCGGGCGCAGGCAGGGAATCACCACCCGCCAGTAGATGCGCGGCAGGCTGCCCCCGTCGAGCTGGGCGGCCTTGATGATGCTGTCGTCGATCCCGCGCAGGCCGGCCAGGAACAGCGCCATGACGAACCCGGAGGCCTGCCAGACGGCGGCGATCACCAGGGTGTAGACCGCCATGTCGGGGTCGACCAGCCAGTCGAAGGTGAACGACTCGAAGCCCCAGCCGCGCACCATGGCCTGGAGGCCGAGCCCGGGGTTGAGCAGCCACTTCCACACCACCCCGGTGACGATGAAGGAGAGCGCCATGGGGTAGAGGTAGATCGTGCGCAGGGTCCCTTCCCGGCGGATGCGCTGGTCAAGCAGGATGGCCAGGAAGGCGCCGAGTACCAGGCAGATTGCCACGAAGAGGCCACCGAAGATCACCAGGTTGGTCGAGGCGACCCACCAGCGCTCGTTGACCATCAGCCGGCCATACTGGGCGAAGCCGACGAAGTCGTAGCTCGGCAGCATGCGCGAGCTGGTCAGGGAGAGGATGAAGGTCCACAGCATGAAGCCGTAGACGAAGAACAGCGAGATGGCGACGGAGGGGGCCAGCACCAGGCGTGGCAGCCAGTCCTGGAGGCGTCCGGACTTCGAGCGTCGGCGCACCGCCTGCCCGTCCTGTCGGAGGGAGGTCGAGAGTGTCATGGGAGGCGTCCTCGTGGATGAACACGGGCGCCGCCGCGGCGGCGCCCCGGGCCTGCGACGGGTCCTAGAGGGCGGCCTGGGCCGTGTTGACCATGCGCCGGGCGGCCTCCTCGGCCTCCATGTCACTGTCGTTGAAGTAGTTGGTGACGACATCGAAGATGGCGCCCTGGACGGCGGTACGCACGGCCATGCCGTGCGCCATGCTGGGCACCAGGCCGCCCTCGTCGGCGGTGCGCTGGAAGTCGGCCAGCGACTGCTGGGCACAGCGGTCGAACTCGCTCATGTCCAGGTCGGGGCGCGCCGGGATCGAGCCCTTGGCGAGGTTGAAGGCCTCCTGGAAGGTCGGCTCCAGCACCAGTCGCGCCAGGTCCTGCTGGGCCTCGCGCTCGCCCTCGTCGCTGACCCGGAACATCGCCAGGCTGTCGATGTTGAAGGTGAATGCCTGCTGCGTGCCGGGGGCCGGCGCGCACAGGTAGTCCTCGCCGGCGGTCAGCCCCGCGGCGGTGAACTCGCCCTTGGCCCAGTCGCCCATCAGCTGCATGGCCGCATCGCCCTCGATGACCATGGAGGTGGCGATGTTCCAGTCGCGGCCGGACATGTCGTCGTCCATCAGCTCGCGCAGGCGCTTGAAGGTCGCGAGCGCCTCGATCATCTGCTCGCCGCCCAGGGCCTCGGGGTCCAGGTCGACCAGGGCGTGCTGGTAGAAGTCCGTGCCGCCGGTGGCCAGCACGATGTCCTCGAAGAGGGTGGCGTCCTGCCAGGCCTGGCCGCCGTGGGCCAGCGGGATGACGCCCGCCTCGCGCAGCGGCTCGGCCGCGGCGAACAGCTCGTCGAGGGTGGTGGGCATCTCCACCCCGGCAGCGTCGAGCACCTCGGGGTTGGCCCACAGCCAGTTGACGCGATGGACGTTGACCGGCACCGCCACGTACTGGCCGTCATGGCGCATGACCTCGGCCACGGTCTCGGGCAGCAGCGTCTCCCACTCCTGGGCCTCGGCCACGCCGTCGAGGTTGCCCAGCAGGCCGAGCTCGCCCCACTCCTGGATCTCGGGCCCCTTGATCTGGGCCGCGGAGGGCGGGTTGCCGGACATGGCGCGGGACTTGAGCACGGTCATGGCGGTCTCGCCGCCCCCGCCGGCTACCGCGAAGTCTTCCCAGGTGTGTCCCTCGGCCTCCATCAGTTCCTTGAGCACGTTGGCTGCCCGGGCCTCGCCGCCGGAGGTCCACCAGTGCAGGACCTCGACGTCGCCGGCCTGGACACTGGAGAGGGTCAGGGAGGCCGCCAGGCCGGTGGCCAGGGCGAGTGCGGTCTTGCGAGGCGCGTGGAGTCGCTTGGATGCGTGCATGACGTGGATTCCTCGTGTCGTGTTGTTATGGGCCCCGGTGCACCGGGATACCGACACGCTACGCCAGTCGTCGCGCGATGAGGCGTTACCGAGTCCTGCAAAGTGTTCGCCCTTCATTGCAGGTCGGTAACATTGGCCTGGCGAGGCAGGGTCAGGGTGACCAGCAGCCCGCCGCCGGGGGCATCGGCGAGCGCGATGTCGCCGCCATGGGCCCGCACGATGTGTCGCGCGATTCCCAGTCCCAGGCCACTGCCGCCGGTATGCCGGCTGCGCGAGGGCTCGAGGCGCACGAAGGGCGAAAAGACCCGCTCGCGCTGCGCCTCGGGAATGCCGGAACCATGATCGCGGATCGTGACGACCAGCCGGTCGCGGGCATCCTCGAGCCGCACCTCGGCACATCGCCCGTAGAACAGGGCGTTCTCCAGCAGGTTGGCCAGGCAGCGCCTGAGCGCCAGCGGCTTGGCGGCGATGGGCAGCGCTGCCCCCTCGATGACCACCTCGCCACCATGCAGCCGCAGCTCGGCTGCCAGGCCCTCCAGGAGGGCAACGGGATCGACCTCGACGACCGTCTCCTGCAGGTCCAGCCCCTTGACCGAGGCCAGCGCTCCCTTGACCAGCGCATCCAGCTCGTCGAGGGAGGCACAGAACCGCTCACGCTGCCGCGGGTCATCGAGCATCTCGGCGCGCAGGCGCATCCGCGTGATCGGCGTCTTGAGATCGTGGGAGATCGCCGAGAAGAGCCGCTCGCGCTCCTCCACCTGCTCGCGGATGCGCCGCTGCATGCGGTTGAAGGCCACGGCCGTCGACACGACCTCGCGAGGTCCGGTCTCGCGCAGGGGCGGGGCATCGAGGTCATCGCCCAGCTGGCGAGCGGCCCGCGAGAGCCGCGACAGCGGCCGCGTCATGCTGCGGATGCCCAGCAGCGAGAGTCCCAGCACGGTCAGCAGCACCATCAGACCGGCCAGCAGGCGCTCCCCCGAGAGCCAGCTGCGCTGCCCGAACGCCTCGGCCATCGGCAGGATGGTGGCCAGGTAGAGCCAGGTCCCGGGCTCGAGCTCGAGCTGAACGACCAGGATCGGCGGCGAGAGGGGCTCCATCAGCAGGCTGTGCTGCCCCCAGCGCGGGGGGAGGTCCTCCAGCAGTACCTCGTTGTTGAAGACGCGCAGATTCTCGGGGCGTGAGAACTCCACCAGCACCTCGTCGATATCGAGCTCATCGGTGAGGATGCGCTGGACGTTGTCGACCACCAGGGCCTTCTCCGGCCCCTCGCCGATGTCCGCCACGCCGAGGCGCTTCTCGTTGACGCTGACGAAGAAGCGGGAACCGCCCATCTGGCGCAGCTGGTCCAGGACGATATGCCGGTACTCCCTCGGCAGCGAACGGAAGAAGCGCATGGTGGACGCCACGCTGAAGGCGACATTGCTCGACAGCTCGTCGAGCTGGGCCAGGCGGCTGTCGCGCACCTGGGAGGTCCAGATCACGTAGCTGGCGAGCTGCGCGGCCAGCACCCCGACGACCATGACCAGCACGAAGCGTCCGCGCAGGGTGCCCGGCAGGCCCCGCGCCAGCCGCCGGCGCAGGCGTCTCCACCGGCCGTCTGTGGTCACGGCAGGGCCTCGACCCGGGCGGTGAGCACATAGCCCGCCCCGCGCACCGTGCGGATCAGCTGCGAGTGCTGGG
>NZ_JAWSUJ010000103.1:0-14225 GCF_033549285.1 Halomonas sp. | reverse complement strand
GCTGCCGGGTCCCTCGCGGTCGATCAGGGTGACCGTCACGCCGCGCCTGGCCAGGGCGGCGGCGGTGCTGGCGCCGGCGATCCCGGCGCCGATCACCGCGACGTGGCGGACGCGGCGCGGGGCCGGGGGCGAGAACCAGGGCGTGCGCCCGCGGCGGCGATCCGCGGCAGGCTCGGCGATCTCGCCGGCCAGCATCTCGCGCTTGCGCCCGAAGCCCGGCACCTTGCGCCAGCGGAAGCCGGCCGCGGCGAGCCCCCGCTTGACCACCCCGGCGCAGGTGAAGGTGGCCAGGGTCGCCCCGGGGCGCGAGCGGGCGGCCATCGCCTCGAACAGCTCCGGTCGCCACATCTCGGGGTTCTTCGCGGGGGCGAAGCCATCGAGGAACCAGGCGTCCACCCGGCCGTCGAGCAGCGCCAGCCGCTCGACGGTGTCGCCGAGGTGCAGGTCCAGGGTGACCCGGTCGTCGAGCCACAGCCGGTGCACGCCGGCCACCGCCTCGGGCCACTGGGCGACCAGGCGCGCGGCCCGCTCGGCCAGGTCCGGCCAGGCGGACAGCGCCCGGGCCAGGTCGTCGCGGCGCAGCGGGAACTTCTCGGTGGAGACCAGGTGGAGCCGGGCGGCCGGCGGGGCATGGGCATCGAAGCAGGCCCAGGCGCAGAGCATGTTGAGCCCGGTGCCGAATCCCGTCTCGCCGATCACGAAGGGGCGCGCCTCCTGCCAGCCGGCAAATCGCTCGGGGAGCCGGTTGGCGGCGATAAAGACATGCTCGGTCTCGGCGCGGCCGTCATGGCGCGAGAAGTAGACGTCGTCGAAGGCCGTGGAGTGGGGCGCCTCCTCGCCGCCTTCCTCCCGGCGCCACGCCAGGTTGGCGCTCTCCAGGCCGGACAGCGGGGGCAGGGCATCGGGGGCAGCGGTCACGGCGGGGCTCCGGGTCTGGGTTACAGGGGTTGGGTCGAAGGGGTGGGCTGGTCAGGATTTGACCGATCGCGTCACAGCGGCCTGTCGACCGGGCTGGCGCAAGGCGTCCGCGGCGTTTCAACAGACTTGTCCACAGCAGCTGTGGGAAACCCGCTGTGGACAGTCGGAGGGGCAGGGCTCAGGGCAGGACCTTCTTGAAGGGCTTCACGCTGGCCCGGGCATAGACGCCGGCGATCATGTAGGGGTCGGCATCGGCCCAGGCCTGGGCACTCTCCAGGTCCTCGAACTCGGCGACCACCAGGCTGCCGGAGAAGCCGGCCTCGCCTGGGTCGTTGCTGTCGATGGCGGGGTGGGGGCCGGCCAGCACCAGGCGGCCCTCATCGCGCAGCGCCTCGAGGCGGGCCACATGGTCGGGACGGGCGGCCAGCCGCCGCTCCAGGCTGTTGTTCACATCTTCACTGATGATGGCGTAGAGCATCTCGGGTCTTCCTCGCTGGTAGGCGGCTCGCGCCGCGGGTGCGACCGGCGCCCGGCATTGACCGTCACCGGTCGGGCACGCAACATGGAAGGATATTCTGACAAAGTCACCTGCCGGCGTCATGCCCATGCCAGCACTTCCCGTGCGCTTCGAGGGCGAGCCCCTCACCATCGACCTGCACATGCACTCCACGGCCTCCGACGGCGCCCTGCCGCCGGCCGAGGTGGTGGCGCTGTGCCGTGCCCGGGGGCTTACCCACATGGCGCTCACCGACCATGACACCATGGACGGCATCGCGGAGGCAGAAGCGGCCGCGCGTCGTGAGGGGATCCGGCTGATTCCCGGCACCGAGCTCTCCACCCAGTGGCGCGGCATCAATATCCACGTGGTGGGACTGCTGCCCGAGGGGCCCCGGGGCGATCTGGTGGCCGGGCTTGACGTCCAGGCCGAGGCCCGGGAGTCCCGCGCGCTGAAGATCGCCGAGCGCATGGAGAAGGTCGGGCTCGCCGATGCCCTGGCGCGGGCCCGCGAGCAGGCCGGCTCACCGCGCCCGCTGGGCCGGCCGGACTTCGCCCGGGCGCTGGTCGCGGCGGGGCTGGTGCCCGATATCGGCACCGCCTTCAAGAAGCACCTGGGCAATGGCAAGGCCGGCGACATCAAGGCTCACTGGCCCTTCCTCTCCGCGGCGGTGGGCTGGATCCTCGATGCCGGCGGGGTCGCGGTGCTGGCCCACCCGCTGCGCCACGGCCTGACCCGGCGCAAGCGCGGCCTGCTGCTGGACGACTTCGCCGCCGCCGGGGGCCAGGCCGCCGAGCTGGTCAGCGGCTTCCAGAATGCCGACGTGACCCGCGACCTGGCGCGCCAGCTTCAGGAGCGCGACCTCTACGGCTCGGTGGGCAGCGACTTCCACTTCCCCGGCGGCCACCTGGCGCCGGGCAGCATGAGTCCGGTGCCGCGCACCGCCACGCCGCCGGTATGGACCCACCCGCGCCTGGCCGACCTCGCCGCCCCGGTGGCGGCCTGAGGCAGGGGACCGCGACGCGCTATAGTGACAGACACCTTCCACCGGCCACCGAACAGGGAGCTCGCATGAGCCAGTTCTTCCAGATCCACCCGGACAATCCCCAGAAGCGCCTGGTCGACCAGGCGACCCAGATCATCCGCAACGGCGGCGTGGTCGCCTACCCGACGGACTCGGGCTACGCTCTGGGCTGCCACCTGGGCGACAAGAAGGCCATCGAGAAGATCAAGTGGCTGCGCTCGCTGGATGACAAGCACAACTTCACCCTGGTCTGCTCCGACCTCTCCGAGATCGGCACCTACGCCAAGGTGGACAACGACGTCTTCCGGCTGCTCAAGGCCCACACCCCGGGGGCCTACACCTTCATCCTGGATGCCACCACCGAGGTGCCGCGGCTGCTGCTGCATCCCAAGCGCCGCTCCATCGGTGTGCGCGTACCCGACCATGCCATCACCCGGGCGCTGCTCGCCGCCCTGGGCGAGCCGCTGATGAGCGTCACCCTGATCCCGGTCGGCGAGGAGCTGCCGATGACCGACGCTGAGGAGATCCGCGAGCGCTTCGGCGCCCACCTCGACCTGGTGATCGACGGCGGCGCCTGTCACCTGGAGGCCACCAGCGTGATCGACCTGCGCGACCTGCCGCCCAGAATCCTCCGCGAGGGGCGCGGCGACATCACCCCCTTCCAGGCCTGATCACTGCCCGCCGCCGTCTCACTGGGCCGGCGGCGACCCTCCATCGTCCTCCTCCTCGCCACCGTGCTTGCGCCGCCAGGCCTTGCGCTCCTCCTCCGAGAGGTGGGGGGCGGGAGTGGTCTCGTCCAGCCAGGTACCGCACTTCAGGCAGTAGCGGGCACGTTTCTCGTGGCGCTCGTGGCCGCACCCCGGACAGGCCTCGTCGGAGTAGCGATCTTCGCGGATCGCACGGATCACCTGGGCGGAGAAGACCCCGGTGGGCACGGCGATGATCGAGTAGCCCGTCAGCATCAGCATCACCGTGATCGCCTGGCCGATGGGAGTCACCGGCACGATATCGCCGTAGCCCACCGTGGTCAGGCTGACGACCCCCCAGTAGATCGCCATGGGGATGCTGGTGAAGCCGGCCTCCCGAGGCTCGATCAGGTACATCACGGCCGCGAAGATGGTCACCAACATGAAGATGCTGAAGAAGAACAGGAAGATCTGCCTAAGGCTGCGCTTCAGGGCATCTACCAGCAGCCGTCCCTCGCCGACGAACTGCATCAGGCGCAGTACCCGGAAGATGCGCAGGGTACGCAGCAGGCGCACCACCACCAGGGTCTGGGCACCGGGCAGGATCAGCGTCAGCCAGGTGGGCAGGATGGCCACCAGGTCGATGACGCCGTAGAAGCTCTTCAGGTACATCAAGGGGCGCTCGAGGCAGTAGAGCCGTACCGCCAGCTCCAGGGTGAAGGCGATGGTGAAGCCCCACTCCAGCCAGAAGAAGAGGGTGCCGTAGTCGGCGCGCAGGCTCTCGATGCTCTCCAGCATCACCACCAGTACGCTGGCCAGTATCGCCACGATCAGGGCGATGTCGAAGCCCTTGGCCAGCGGGGTGTCGGACTCGAAGATGATCTGGAAGACCCGGGTGCGCAGGCCTTCGCCGGCGGGCTTGGGGAGGTGGTTCACGGGGTTAGTCCTTGTGGTGGCCGGGGCCGGTCAGGCCAGGTCGACGTGGCCGGGCAGCCGGCGGGCCAGCCGCAGCATCCGTCGGCCGAAGGCAGGGGTCAGCCAGGCCTCCGTCTCCAGCGCCTCGGCGAGGGCGCGGGCATCGTCGCGCAGTGAGTCATCGTCGAGGGCATCATCGCCCGGGTCGGCCAGGCGTTGGAAGGCCTGGCGCGCCTCGTCCCGCCAGGCCGGCTGATCGGTATCGGCCAGGGCATCCAGCGCCACGCTGGCGCGATGCAGCCAGGCCGCGAGGGTGGAGCCCTCGGGCAGGCTCCAGCCGTCGCCGAGCAGTGCCCCGCCGCGGGCCGCCTTGCTGGTGTCAGAGGGGCGCAGCGCCACGCCGTCGGCCAGCGCCTCGGCCAGCGTCCATAGCGCCGCCGGCTCGCCCGCCTTGAGCTCCAGTTCCAGTTCGCGGATCACCACCGCCTGCTCTCCCGCGCGGATCTCGCCCAGGTCCAGGGCGAGCTCCACGCTCAGGCCATCCTCCTCAAGCCACCAGGTCTCGCGCAGGAAGTCGGTGGCAAAGCGCGGCACCAGGCGCTCGAGCAGGGCCGGGTCGCGCTCGGCCATGGGGGGCAGGGCGGCCAGCCCGGCGAGGTCGAGCCCCGGGCCCGGCACTTCCCACTCCCACTCACCGCGGGTCGAGAGGCCGCCCCCGCCCTGGCCGCGGGTCTTCAGGGTCTGCAGCAGTCGGTCGCCGGCGCGGCGCAGGCGCAGCGCCATGCGTGCCCGCTCCAGTTCGCCCTCGGGGCTGTCGTAGTAGGTATTGCCCAGGCGCGTGAGCCTGGGTACCAGGCCGGCCAGGCGGGGGTGGCGTCGCAGGGCCTCGGGCGCCTCGGCCCCCAGGGCCAGCTTGAGCTCGATCTCGTCTGCCATCGGGGCGCCACCTCGTTTCGATGAATATTGGATGATTTTTTCATGACGGTGACAGTGTCAGTCACTATACTGACGCCGCCATTTTCCAGGTTCACAGATGCCCCATGGTGACATCCAACCCCTTCTCCGCGATGTTCGGTCGCTCGCCATTCCATCCGCTGCTGGCCCATATCGTCAAGGCCAACGAGTGCGCGGACGAGCTGCTGCCCTTCTTCGAGGCCTCCCTCGTGGGCGACTGGGACACCGCCGCCCAGCATCGCGAGACCATCACCCGCCTCGAGCACGAGGCCGACGAGCTCAAGACCGACCTGCGCCTCAACCTGCCCAACACCATGTTCCTGCCGGTGTCGCGCTCCGACCTGCTCGACCTGATCAGCGTCCAGGACAAGATCGCCAACAAGGTCCGCGACATCACCGGCATCATGCTGGGTCGCCGGATGCAGATGCCCGAGGAGCTGGCCCAGCCCATGCGCGACTACATGCGCACCTCGGTGGCCTGCGTGGCCCAGGCGCGCCACGCCCTGGAGGAGCTCAAGGACCTGCTCGAGTCCGGCTTCGGCCGCAACGTCTCCGATGTGATGCAGAAGCTGATCCGCGAGCTGCACGTGCTCGAGCAGCAGGCCGACGGCCAGCAGGTGGCCATCCGCCGCCAGCTCTTCGAGCTGGAGGACCGCCTGCCCCCGGTGGACGTGATGTTCCTCTACAAGATCATCGACTGGGTGGGCGAGCTCTCCGACCGCGCCGAGCGCGTCGGCAGCCGCCTGCAGATCATGACGGCCAACTGAACACCGCGGCCCCGGCGATCCCGGGGCCGCCTCGTGTCGACCTTCTTCCGACCGCAACAGGGGAACCCTCCCTATGTCGATCATTGCGCAGCACGGCGAGATCTTCATCATCCTCGCCTGTCTCTTCGGCTTCTTCATGGCCTGGGGCGTCGGGGCCAACGACGTGGCCAACGCCATGGGCACCTCGGTGGGCTCGCGTGCCATCACCATCAAGCAGGCGATCATCATCGCCGTGATCTTCGAGTTCCTCGGCGCCTGGCTGGCCGGCGGCGAGGTCACCGACACCATCCGCAAGGGCATCATCGACCCCGAGATGCTGCAGGAGGATCCCCAGCTGCTGGTCTACGGCATGCTCGCGGCACTGCTGGCGGCGGCTACCTGGCTGCTGGTCGCCTCCATGAAGGGCTGGCCGGTCTCCACCACCCACTCCATCGTCGGCGCCATCGTCGGCTTCGCGGTGGCGGGACTCGGCGCGGCCGCCGTGGACTGGGGCGCGGTGGGTACCATCGCCGCCAGCTGGGTGGTCTCGCCGGTGCTCTCGGGCACCATCGCCTTCACCCTCTTCAAGTCGGTGCAGCACCTGATCTTCGAGGCCCGCGACCCCTTCGCCGCGGCCAAGCGCTACGTGCCCATGTACGTCTTCCTGGTGGGCTTTGCGGTGACCATGGTGACCCTGACCAAGGGCCTCAAGCACGTCGGCCTGGACCTCGGCTTCGGCACCAGCCTGCTGCTCGCCATCCTCGCCGGCTTCGCCGTGGCTGCCCTCGGGATAGTGATGGAGCGCCGGGTCCAGGCCAGCAGTCGCCAGACCGACCAGTTCGGCTTCTCGGGGGTTGAGCGCGTCTTCGGCGTGCTGATGATCTTCACTGCCTGCGCCATGGCCTTCGCCCACGGCTCCAACGACGTGGCCAACGCCGTGGGTCCGCTGGCGGCGGTGATCAGCGTGGTGCAGACCGGCGGCGAGATCGAGGGGGCGGCCCTGGTGCCCTGGTGGGTGCTGGTGCTGGGCGGCGGCGGCATCGTCGTCGGCCTGGTCACCTACGGCCACAAGGTGATCGCCACCGTGGGCACCGGCATCACCGAGCTCACCCCGAGCCGCGGCTTTGCCGCCACCCTGGCGGCTGCGGTGACCGTGGTGCTCGCCTCGGGCACCGGCCTGCCGATCTCCACCACCCATACCCTGGTCGGGGCGGTGCTGGGGGTGGGCCTGGCCCGGGGCATGGCGGCGCTCAACCTGCGGGTCATCGGCACCATCGCCATGTCCTGGTTGATCACCCTGCCGGCCGGCGCCGCCCTCGCCATCCTCTTCTTCTTTACCTTCAAGGGCATGTTCGGCTAAACGCCGAGCGACTAGCGCCGAGCGACAAGAACACCCGAAGCCCGAGGCCTTCGGGTGTTCTCTTGCGGCGGCTGATTCATGCTGCTGCTTGGCTGCTTGGCAGCTTGGCAGCTTGGCAGCTTGGCTGCTTGCCGCTGAGACCGGTGCCGCCGTTTTCGTCGCTCTGATATAGTGGCTATCGATTCCCCCTTCGTTCACCTGCTGCCGGAGTGCGGCCTTGGATACTCGCTTCCCCTTCGTCGACTGGTTCCGCAATTCCTCCCCCTATATCAATGCCCACCGCGGGCGTACCTTCGTGATCCTGATCGAGGGCGAGGCCATGGCCAGCGGGCGAGGGGAGCAGCTGGTCCAGGACCTGGCGCTGCTGCACACCCTGGGCGTGCGGCTGGTGGTGGTGTTCGGTATCCGGCCCCAGGTGCAGCAGGCCCTGGACGAGGCGGGTATCGCGCCCCGGCGCCACCAGGGGCGCTGGGTGGCCGACGAGACGATCATGGCGCGGGTCGAGCGCATCGCCGCCGAGCAGCGACTGTGGCTGGAGGCGCGGCTCTCCCCGGGGCTGCCCAACACCCCGCTGCACGGCATCGAGATGACCGTGGTCTCCGGCAATCTGGTGATGGCCAAGCCGCTGGGCGTGCGCGAGGGCGTCGACTTCGACCATAGCGGCGAGGTGCGTCGGGTAAGGGCGCAGGCCATCGAGGGGCTGCTCGAGCGCGGCTCGCTGGTGGTGCTGCCGCCACTGGGCTTCTCCAGCACCGGCGAGGTCTTCGACCTGGATGCCGCCGAGGTGGCCCGCCACGCGGCCACCGCGCTTGGCGCCGACAAGCTGATCCTGCTCGGCGAGGCCAGCGGGCTCTTCGATCTCAGCGGCCAGCTGCAGCGCCAGTTGACACCGGGGGAGGCCGAGCCGCTGCTCCGGCAGGCCGACCCCGCCAGCGAGCTGGCCCGCCACCTCGGGGCGGCCTGTGCCGCCGCGCGTCACGGTGTGGCCCGCACCCACCTGCTCTCCTGGCACGACCACGACGCCCTGCTGGGCGAGCTCTTCACCCGCGACGGCGTGGGCACCATGATCACCGAGCATCGTTACGAGCAACTGCGTGCGGCGGAACTCGGTGACATCGGTGGCCTGCTCGAGCTGCTCGAGCCGCTCGAGCGGCGGGGCATGCTGGTGCCGCGCTCCCGGGAGCGGCTGGAGTACGAGATCGACGACTACCAGGTGATCGAGCGCGACGGCATGATCATCGGCTGCGCCGCCCTGCATACCTTCGGCGAGGCCACGATGGGGGAGCTGGCCTGCGTGGCGATCCACGACGACTACCGGGGTGGCGCGCGGGGCGAGCTGCTGCTCGCCGAGGTCGAGCGGCGGGCCCGCCGCCTGGGGCTCTCGGCGCTGTTCGCCCTGACCACCCATACCACCCACTGGTTCTTCGAGCACGGGTTCCGCCTGGCCGGCATCGAGGCCCTGCCGCCGCTGCGCCGCGACACCTACAACCACGCGCGCAAGTCCAAGATCCTGGTCAAGACCCTCGCCTGAGAGGCGCGCTGTCGCCAGGCGGCGTCGCCGGCTCTTCCGGCGTCGCCATTATGATACGCCCCAAGTAGTTGAAGAAAAACACTTTTCAGGATAGCGCCCGAAAGGCGTCGCCACCTGGCGACGAAAATCCCGCCATTACCCCCGCCCCTTGGCTGCTACGCCGGCCGTTTCCCGCCTTGCCCCTTTGTTGTCACTTCTAACTCGTTGATATTGAAGAAATATAGAAATTCCTGGCACGCCGTTGGCAACAGTCAGGGCGAGCAAGGGAAAACGGTTCATTCGGCTCGAACCGTTTCCCGGTCGCCGAAGGGAGGCGGGCCATCACTGCCCTGTGCTCCCGCTCCCCGAGGCGGCCAGTGTCTGCTCCAAGCGATGTGTGACTTTAGGTTGCGATGAGACGGTACCGCCGCCAGGCAAGGATCGGTATCGAGAGGGCAAGGACGCCCTGGCATGGATGCCTCTCCCCCGTCACGGGGGATCGAATCGCGCAGCATCGCCGTCGGCCTGAGGCCGAGGCGGTGGTGCCAGGAACGGAGCAGGGCGGTGTGCCGCGATGGCTTACCACCCGCATGAGGATGACCAGCCCCTGGTGGCAGATGGCGCCTCATGGCTTCGGGGCCTCCCCGGCCCATGGACATTCGGGCGATGGACGGACCAGGCCGTCGATTGATCGGATGTCCGGACCCTTCAGTTCCCTGCGTATTGGGCCGGCTCTGCCGGCCCTTTTTTTTGTCTTACAGGGCTGTGCTATTTGGCCGCGGGGCGCTTGGCTGAACTCTGGTATCATTGCGGATGGACGATGGTGGTTTCCGTTACCCTATTGCAAAGAACGCTGTCCATGACCTCAGCCGTTACGCGTCGCTGGAGGCCACGCTCGCTGTTGCAGCTGGTGCTGCTGGCCTTCCTGGTGGTGATGCTGCCGCTGGCCGTTCTGATGATCCAGGCCGGCCAGGCCCTCTCCGAACTCTCCCGATTGGCCGATGTCAGTGCCCGCCAGGCCGTGGAGGAGACTCGGCGTGCCCGCTCGCTGGGCGCCCTGGCGCTGGAGATGGAGCGCGGTGCGCGCCAGTATGCCGTGGTCGAGGATGAGAGCCTGCTGGATATCTTCGACGAGCGTCTCGCGGAGTTCCGTGAGCTGCTGGCCCAACAGAGTCAGCTGCTGCCCGATGATCCCGATGTGGCGGCGCTGGAGGAGAAGCTCGACGCGCTCGCCGAGCTGCCCGACCTGCCGCTCGAGGAATTCACCGCCCGGCTCTCCGATTTCCTGCCCTTCGCCCAGCACACCGAGGCGATGCGCCGTGCCACCAACCGTCGCATCGACGAGCGCATCGAGGGCATCCGTGCCCGGGCCGAGGGCGTGCAGGTGCGCCTCTGGTGGCAGACCGCGGCCCTGGTCTCGGCGAGCCTGGTGCTGATGCTGCTGTTCACCCGGCTGATCATCCACCCGATTCGCCAGCTCGAACGGCGCATCCTGGGGATCGGCAGCGTGGGGGGCGACACGGCGCAGAAGCCGCCGCCGCTCAAGGGCCCCGCGGAGCTGGTGACCCTGGACGAGCGGCTGGACTGGCTGGCCTCGCGGCTCGACGAGTTGGAGGCACAGAAGCAGCAGTTCCTGCGCCACATGTCCCACGAGCTCAAGACCCCGCTGGCCAGCGTGCGAGAGGGTTCGTCGCTGCTCGCCGACGGCGTGGCCGGGGAGGTCACGCCGCGCCAGCGCGAGATCCTCGACCTGATCGATGCCAGCGGGCGCGAACTGCAGCAGCTGATCGAGCAGCTGCTCGACTACAACCTGCTCCAGCACAACCGCCAGCTCGACATCGAGCGGCTGGACGTCGCCACCGTGGCCAAGGAGGTGCTGGCCAAGCACCGCCTGGCACTCGACAACAAGGGGATGCGCGTCAGCTGCTTCGATGGCCCCCTGGCCTGGGAGCTCGACCGCACCGCCACGGCCCGGGTTCTCGACAACCTGATCTCCAATGCCGTCGCCTATGGCGAGGACGGCGGTCTGCTGGAGATTCGCGCCCGGCCGCTGCGCGACCGGCTGGTGATCGAGGTGGCCAACAGCGGCGAGCCGATCGCCGAGGAGGATCGTGGCCGGCTTTTCGAGGCCTTCTTCCAGGGCAGCGTTCGCCGCAAGGGGCCGCTCAAGGGCTCCGGCATCGGTCTCTCGGTGGCCGCGGACTGCGCCCGGCTCCAGCATGGCAGCCTGGCGCTCGTTGACGATGCCCGGCTGGCGGTGTGCTTTCGCCTGACGCTGCCCCGGCAGGTGCCGGTGGCCGAACCGGATCACGATCACCCGACGCTCGCCCTGGCGGGCGCCAACTCGAGGAACGATACCCCATGACCGCCCGACCCTGGCTCCTGTGCCTGGCCACGGCCTGGCTGGCCGGCTGCCAGTACCTGCCCGAGCAGCTGCAGTCTTCGCCCTCCGGCCCCTCGCCCCTCCAGAGCCCTACCGCCGGCTCGGCGTTGTGCCATGCCGAACTGCCCGACTTCGACAACGTCCCTTGCCTGCTCGATGACTGGGTGGCCTTCGGCCTGGCCTCCCAGCGAGGCGATCGGGTGTGGCGTGAGGCCACCCTGACGCGCCTGGGTGGCGACACGACCGAGCGTCGCCTGGCCCGGGCCGTGCTTCTCGCCTGGGGCGACGAGCGGCAGTGGAACCGTGCCTCGGAGCTCTACAAGGCCCATCTGCACGGGGCGCCGACCGACCTGCAGCCGCTGCTGCGCTACTGGCTCAACGAGCTGGAGGGGCGTCGCCGCCTGGCCGGTCAGCTGGCCGAGAGCCGGGGCCAGCACCAGGCCATCGTGGAAGAGAACGAGGCCCTCACCGAGGAGCTCGAGGCCATGGCCGAGAAGCTCGAGCAGCTCACCGCCATCGAACAGAGCATCAATCTGCGACAGCAGAATGAATGAACCGGGAGAGACGACATGAAGCAGACCGGACGCCTGCCCAACGCCGGTGACCACGGCGCACACATCCTGCTGGTGGATGACGACGTCAGCCTGTTGAAGCTGCTGGGCATGCGGCTCGAGAGCCGCGGCTACCGTGTCACCACCGCGGAGAGCGGTCGCGAGGCCCTCAAGCGGCTGGAGGTCGCACGCCCCGACCTGGTGCTGTCGGACCTGCGCATGGACGAGATGGACGGCCTGGCGCTGTTCCAGGAGCTCCAGCGCCGGGTGCCGGGCCTGCCGGTGATCATCCTCACCGCCCACGGCTCGATTCCCGATGCCGTGAGCGCCACCCGCCAGGGGGTGTTCAGCTTCCTCACCAAGCCGGTGGATCGCGACGAGCTCTTCAACGCCCTCGACGATGCCCTGGCCCAGACCTCCACCTCCGCCACCGACGGCGACGACCGCTGGCGCGAGGCGATCATCACCCGCAGCCCCGAGATGGAGCGCATCCTCGAGCAGGCCCGCATGGTGGCCGCCTCCGACGTCAGCGTGCTGATCACCGGTGCCTCGGGGTCGGGCAAGGAGCTGCTGGCCGGCGCCATCCACAAGGCCAGCCCGCGGGCCGACAAGCCCTTCGTGGCGATCAACTGCGGCGCGCTGCCCGAGCAGCTGCTGGAGAGCGAGCTGTTCGGCCACGCCCGCGGCGCCTTCACCGGGGCGGTGAGCGAGCACCGTGGCCTCTTCCAGGCCGCCGACGGCGGCACCCTGTTCCTCGACGAGATCGGCGACATGCCGCTGACGCTGCAGGTCAAGCTGCTGCGCGCCCTGCAGGAGCGCCAGATCCGCCCGCTCGGCTCCACCACCTCGATCCCCATCGACGTGCGCATCATCTCGGCCACCCACCGCGACCTCGACCGCGCCATGCACGAGGGGGAGTTCCGCGAGGATCTCTACTACCGCCTCAACGTGGTGAACCTGCGGCTGCCGCCGCTCAAGGAGCGCGCCGAGGACGTCCCGCTGCTGGCCAAGCACCTGGTCGCCCAGGCTGCCGCCCGCCACAAGCCCTTCGTCAAGGGCTTCTCCCCGGAGGCGCTCAACCTGCTGGCTGCCTCGGCCTGGCCCGGCAACGTGCGCCAGCTGGTCAACGTGGTGGAGCAGTGCGTGGCCCTGACCACCTCGCCGATGATCCCGGAGGGGCTGGTGGCCCAGGCGCTGGCCGCCGAGGACAACGCCCTGCCGACCTTCAACGACGCCCGCGCCGGCTTCGAGCGCAGCTACCTGGTCAAGGTGCTCAAGATCACCGAGGGCAACGTCACTCAGGCGGCACGCATCGCCGGGCGCAACCGCACCGACTTCTACAAGCTGCTGGCCCGCCACGAGCTCGAGCCGAGTGCCTTCAAGCCGGCCGCCCGCCAGGCCGAGCACCACTAGGCTTCGTCCGAAAATAAGCCCCCAACGCAAGACCCCCGCCGCGAGGCAGGGGGTCGTCTTGGCGCGGATGGACCCCGCCTTACTTGGGCAGCTTGGCCCGGCGCAGGTAGGGGAAGATGGTTTCGTACTCGCCGAACTTCGCCTTGGCGTCCTCGTCGGAGACCGTCGGCGGGATGATCACGTCCTCGCCGACGGTCCAGTCGGCGGGTGTGGCTACGCCCTTGCCGTTGGCGGTCTGCAGGGCGTCCAGGGCGCGCAGCACCTCGGCGAAGTTGCGGCCGACGTTCATCGGGTAGGTCATGGAGAGCTTGAGCTGCTTGTCCGGTCCGATGATGAACACCGAGCGCACGGTGGCGCTGTCGGCCGGGGTACGGCCGTCCGGCAGGTAGGCGTCGGCCGGCAGCATGTCGAACAGCTTGGCGACCTTGAGGTCCTCGTCGGCGATGATCGGGAAGCCGACATCGCAGCTGGCGAAGCTTGCGATGTCATTGATCCACTTCTTGTGGTCTTCCACGCCATCCACCGAGATGCCGATCACCTTGGTATCGCGCTTCTTCCACTCCTCGCTGAGCTTGGCGACGGCGCCGAACTCGGTGGTGCAGACCGGGGTGAAGTCCTTGGGGTGGGAGAACAGGATCGCCCAGCTGTTGCCGAGCCACTCGTGGAAGCGGATCGGGCCCTGGCTGGTATCGGCTTCGAAATCCGGTACGACGTCATTGATGCGCAGTGACATGGTGTTGCTCCCTGTGGGTTAGGAGTGTGACCCCGGGCATCCGATCATCGGGCCCGGGGAAGTGCCTGGCTTCTTGGGATATGGGTATGGGCCCGTCGTCCTCAAGGTGATGGCACCAGTGTAGTTATCATGTTATAGAATATTCATATTCCATAATCTATCGCTTCGATGCCTTCCCCCCATGAGAGTCGCTATCGTTGTCCTCGACGCCGGTCACCCTGAGGGCGAGCCGCCCCTCGCCCAGCCGTGCCTCCAGCACCTGGCCGGGCGTGGTCTCCGCGGCCCGGCGAACGACCCGGCCCTCCGTGTCCTCGAGGATCGCGTAGCCGCGCCCCAGCACCGCCAGCGGGCTGACGGCCTGCAACTCGCGCGCAAGCCCGCCCAGCCGCTCGCGATGGCGGGCCAGCGCCCGCGGCATGGCCTGGTGGAGCCGCCAGCGGGCCCGGGTGAGGCGCTGCTCGGCCTGCTCCACCAGCCGGTCCGGCGAACGCAGGGCGAGGCGCTGGCGCAGGTGGTGCTCGCGGCGGCGTTCGGTG
>NZ_JAWSUJ010000102.1:0-14368 GCF_033549285.1 Halomonas sp. | reverse complement strand
GGCGCCTGGCTGCCTCTGCTGGCCGTCGTCGCGGCCCTGGCGGCGAGGCTGTGGCCGGCGCGCAACGCCCCGCGTTGACTCGTCCCGCGGAGGACGCGGCGAGAGGCTGGTAGGCTGGTCCCATCATCTCGCCCCTCCGGTCAGGATACCCGTGCCATGTCCCGATCCCGCCTGTTCACCGCCACTTTGCTGCTGTCGCTGGCCCTGCTCCAGGGCTGCGAGCCGGGCGAGCCCCCGGTCGTGCTGCTCGACCCGCCCGAGCCTGGCGAGACGCTGAGGGTCGCCACCCGCAACGCCGCCACCACCTACTACCTGGACCGCCACGAGACCCCGGCGGGGCCGGAACATGACCTGGTCCAGCGCTTCGCCGAGGCCCATGGCTGGGAGGTCGAGTGGCGGCTGCAGGGCTCCACCGCCGAGGTGCTGCAGGCCCTGGAGAGCGGCGAGGTCCACCTGGCCGCCGCGGGGCTGACCCACCTGCCCTCCCGCGACGCGCGCTTCCGGCGCGGCCCCGGCCATACCGACATCGTCGAGCAGCTGGTCTGCCACCGCGACATGCGTCCCCTGCCGCGCCGGGTGGAGGCGCTGGCCGGCGTCGAGCTGCGCGTCACGGCGGACTCCAGCTACGCGGAGAAGCTCGAGAGCCTGGTCAACCGCCACACCGGCATCGCCTTCGAGGAGGACCCGCGCACCACCGAGATACTGCTGGCCGAAGTGGCCGAGCGGCGCATCGACTGCACCCTGGCCGACTCCAACATCGTGCGGGTGGTGCGTCGCCACTTCCCGCACCTTGAGGTCGCCATGAACCTGACCAGCGGCGACCGGCTGGGCTGGTATTTGCCCGAAGGCCACCAGGCGCTGGCCGAGATGGCCGGGCAGTGGATGGAGAGCGATGAGGGCGAGCAGAGCGTCGCGGCGATGGAGGCGCGCTACTACGCCTATATCGACGAGTTCGACTTCGTCGACCTGCGTGCGCTGAACCGGCGCATCGACGAGCGCCTGCCCTCCTTCCTCGAGCTCTTCCTGGCGGCCGAGGAAGCCACCGGGATGCCCGCCGACCTGCTCGCGGCCCTGGCCTACCAGGAGTCGCACTGGGACCCCCAGGCCGTCTCGCCCACCGGGGTGCGCGGCATCATGATGCTCACGCAGAACACCGCCCAGTCCCTCGGCGTCGCCAATCGCCTGGACCCGGCCGCGGCGATCGACGGCGGCGCCCGGTATCTCGCCGACCGCCACCGGCGGCTGCCCGAGACCATTCCCGAGCCGGACCGCACCTACCTGGCCCTGGCGAGCTACAACATCGGCCGTGGCCACCTGCTGGACGCCCGGGAGCTGGCACGCGAGCTCGGCAGGAACCCGGACTCCTGGGAGGACATGAGGGAGGTGCTGCCGCTCAAGGCCGACAAGCGCTACTACCCCCAGACCCGCTACGGCTACGCGCGGGGCTACGAGCCGGTGCACTACGTCCAGCGGATCCGCAACTACCAGGACGTGATCGGTGCCGCGGTGGAACTGTCGCCGGCCGGCGAGGGGTGAGCACGGGGGTGATGCGCACAGGACATGTGGGGACCGGCACGTGCCACCGGCGGCGATCTACTAGGCCTGGCAGAAGGAGCGGTTGCGGCCGGCCCGCTTGGCGGCATAGAGCGCCTCGTCAGCCCGCTGCAGGAGGGCATCCAGGGAGGCATCCCCCGCCGCCAGGGTCGCCACGCCGGCACTGGTGGTGACGCTCACCCGCTCGCCGTTCTCCGCAAGCTCGAGGCCCTCGGTATGGCGGCGCAGGCGCTCGGCCAGCTGCAGGGCCCCTTCCGGGCCGGTGGCCGGCAGCAGCACCACGAACTCCTCGCCGCCGATGCGCCCGAAGAGGTCCTCCCGGCGCAGCAGCGAGCGGACGCCGGCGGCGAAGGCCTGCAGCACCCGGTCGCCCGCGGCATGTCCCCAGTGGTCGTTGATCCGCTTGAAGTGGTCAAGGTCGAGCATCACCAGCGAGAGGGCATCGCCGTGGCGCCGGGCCCGGGCGAGCTCCTCGGCGGCCCGCTCGAAGAAGTGGCGGCGGTTGGCGGCACCGGTGAGCGGGTCATGCTGGGCCAGCTGCTCCAGGGCATGCTCCACTCGCTTGCGCGCGGTGATGTCGCGGAAGAACCAGACGCGGCCGACATAGCACCGCCCCTCCCCCCAGAGGGCCTTCGAGTGGCGCTCCAGGGTGCGGCCATCCCGGCACGCCAGCTCACAGTGGTCCTCGAGGCCAGGGTCGGCATAGAGCCTCTCCACCCGCTCCAGGAAGGCCTCCGGCTCGCGCAAGCGCCGCAGCGCCTGTGCCAGGAGGTGCTGGTCGTCCACGCCCGCCAGGTCACCATCCTCGCCACCCGAAATCGCCCCGGGCGGGATGCCGAGCACCTCGAGCAGCCGGTGGTTGTGGCAGATGATCACCCCCTGGTCGTCGACGACGAGGATGCCGTCGGGCGAGGCTTCGAGGATCGCCTCGACCAGCGAGCGCTCGAACTTGCGCTCCGGGGTAGCGGGGGCCTGGGTCGGTGTCATGGCCCCAGTAGAGCCAAGCCGTTCGTTGATTGCAAAGCCCGCGAGCGGCATCGGCAGGCCGCTTGATTCCCGTCAGGTCGTAAGGCCGGTCCCGCCGGCCAGGTGCACGGCGATGACCGCCATCATCACGCCGATGGAGGCGTCGATCGCCCGCCAGGCCAGGGGCCGGGAGAGCCAGGGCGAGAGTGCCGAGCCGCCCCAGGCCAGCAGGCTGAACCAGAGGATCGAGGCGGTGACGGCGCCCGCCACGAAGGTGGCCGCACTCTGCTGCTGGGCACCGATGGCCGGGATCAGCAGCAGGGTGTCGAGGTACACCTGGGGATTGAGCAGCGTGACCGCGAGGGTGGCGAGCAGCACCCCCCGGCGGCTGCGCCCGCTCGCCGCGCCGCCGGCCAGCCCCTGCCGCCCGGTGGCGGCGCGATGGAAGGCCTGGGCCGCCAGCCAGGCGAGGAACGCCACCCCCAGCCAGCGCAGCGCCTCCATGGCGCTCGGCATGCTCAGCAGCACCGCGCTGACCCCGAACATCCCGGCGGCCAGCAGCAGCACGTCGGTACTCATGCACAGCCCGGCCGACCACCAGTGGTGCTCCCGCCGCACTGCCACCCCCAGCACATAGGCGTTCTGCGCGCCGATGGCGACGATGATCCCGCCGCACACCACCAACCCGGTCAGATAGCTCTCCAGCATGGCCTTTCCCCTGTCCTGGTCCCCGTCAAGAGCGGCCAGCATAGCGACGCTTCACCATGCCGAAAAATCATCCTGCTAATATCGCATCAGTTCTGCTTATACTTTGATATCAACTCTCATTCCGGCACGGAGGTCCCATGCTGGACTACAAGCTGCTCCAGGCGCTGGCCACGGTGGTCGAGTGCGACGGCTTCGAGCGCGCCGGCGAACAGCTGGGCCTCTCGCAGTCGGCGGTCTCCCAGCGCATCAAGGCGCTGGAGGTCCGCCTGGGGCAGCCCGTGCTGATTCGCCACCCGGTGCTTCGGCCCACTCCCGCGGGCCAGCGGCTGCTCAACCATGTCCAGCAGGTCCAGCTGCTCGAGCGCGACCTGCGCACGGCCCTGCCCACCCTGGAGGAGGCCTCGCCGCGGCTGCGCATCGCCCTCAATGCCGACAGCCTGGCGACCTGGTGGGCCGCGGCCGTCGGCGACTTCTGCCGGGCGGAGGGCCTGCTGCTGGACATGGTGGTCGAGGACCAGGACGTGGGGCTCAGGCGGCTGCGCGACGGCGAGGTGGCGGCCTGCCTGTGCGCCAGCGACCAGCCCATCGCCGGGGCCCGCTGTGTGCCGCTGGGTACCATGGTCTACCACCCCTACGCCACCCCGGCCTACATCGCCCGCCACTTCCCGGACGGGCCGACGCCCGAGGCCTTCCGCCGCGCACCGGCCATCGTCTACGGCCCCCATGACCAGCTGCAGCACCGCTTCCTCGCCGACTGCGGCTTCGACGGCCGCTTCCCCTACCACCTCTGCCCCTCGTCGGAAGGCTTCGTGCGTCTGACCGTCGCCGGCATGGGCTACGGCATGCTGCCGCGGATGCAGGTGGCGTCGCTGGTGGCCGAGGGCCGGCTGGCCAGCATCGCCCCCGAGCGCTCGCTTGCCGTGACGCTCTACTGGCACTTCTGGCGGCACAGCGGCGAGGTGCTGGAGCAGCTGACCGGGGTGCTGGGCGAGGTCATGCTGGAATAGCAGGACGATCGCGCTGATCAACACAGGCCGGGAAAGGGGCTCGGCATGCCACGAAAGACAGATAATGCTGCACCGCAGCAAGAAAGCGACTATGGTGGTATGGCAACCCCCATGAGGAGGGCATCTGCAATGACCACCCCACAAGCGCAATCCCATCCGTTCGATTCCTACGTCCTTGAGTGCTGGGCACACCAGGCCCAGTTGCAGCGGACCGCCTTCGAAGCCTTCGCCGCCTACCTGGGCTGACGACGCTCCCTGACGTGTCCCGAGCCGTCACCATCGACCGGGGCAGGGTCACCCCCATCCGTGCGACCACTCGATGGTAACGCCCTTCAGGAGCGTGCCGGCTTTGCCGGCCCCGGCCCCGGTCCGTGGACACTGGCCCGAAGGCGGAAAGCCTGTATGATGAATGGGCAACATCTTCAGATACGGAGCAGAAGACACGATCGATCATTCTTTCAAGCCAGCACGGGAGGTTCTCATGAAGGTCTACAAACCGGAGTGGCAGTGCACGTTTAGCGTAAACGAAGGCGTGGAAGAATCAGCCAGCTGGAAGGAGCGAGTCGCCTGGCGCTTTCGGGAATTCGCCGACAGGCTGGACGGTGGTGGAAGAACGATCAAGATTGACTGCAACGTCACCCCCGAAGTGAGCCGTGAGGACGTCGACACCTGCCTGGAGAAGGGCTTCGCCCTGAGCCAGAGCCTGCTGACCCAGCTCGCCCATCAGGCCGCCTGCGAGGACGTCATGCGTGATGCCAAGGCGGAGCTGTTCGAGGAAGAGCCTCAGCGTTGAGGCCGTGACCGTACCTGCAAGTGCAGTCACCGCACCCCATCCGGCCCCGGGCCGGATGGGGTGTTTTCGTTCAGGCGCGACAGAACGGCCAGACCTGATAGAAGCGCCGACAGCGAAACTCGGCCTCGCAGGCGCCGAGCTGTGCCTGGTAGCGGTCGGCCCGGGCAGCCACCTGGCTCGCGGCCTGCCTCACCCGGGGCTTGCCCCGGTAGGTGCCCCGACTGTAGCCACCCTGGCCCTCGTGGTAGGCCAGATAGAGCCGTTCGGGGTCGTGCAGAGAGAGACCCAGCTGGCGGCGTGACCGCGCGTTGTACCAGCCGATGAAGTCGGTGGCGTGCTTCATGTGGGTACGGCGCGCGAAGAGGCCGCCGGCATCGTCCCGATACTCGCCCCACACCGGATCCTGGGCCTGGGCGTAGCCCTTGGCCGAGGAGGGCCGCCGCCAGGGAATCACGCCCAGCAGGCGGGTGCGTGGCGGCCGCACATGGCTGCGAAAGCCCGACTCCTGCTGGATGAACGCCAGTTGCGTGGCGATGGGCGTTCCCCAGCGTTCCTCGGCGTCCCGGGCGTGGTCATACCAGGAAGGCTGCTCACGAAAGATCTCGCAGATGTTGCGCTGGTCCTCCGGCGGCGAGGGCGCCAGCATCGTGCAGCCGCTGGCCAGCAGGAGATATGCCCCGACCAGCAGGGTTCCCGCTGCACGCCGCAGGCGGGCCTTCGTTTCCTTCCTGGCCACGAGCCAGCCGTTCGCCGATGCCATGTTTCCTCCTGTCGCGCTTCTGTCACCGATGCACAGGCCGATACTACACCGGACACCACCCCCTGGGGGCCGCAGCCGTGTTCAGGGGGCGGGCAACCCCGCGACCTCGACCAGGAAGGCCTCGATGCCCGCCAGGTAGACCCTCTCGCTCTCCAGGAAACCGGTATTATGGCTGCCGCTGATCACCAGCATTCGCTTTGGCTCGGGTGCCGCCGCATGGACCGCCTCGCCCTCGGCGAACGGGATGATGTCGTCCTCCCGGCTGTGGATGACCAGCACCGGCGCCTCGCTCTGGGCCACGTAGGCCGCGGTATCGTAATCGAAGCGTGATAGCCAGCGGGCCGGCAGGATGGGGTAGAGCCGCTGGGCCAGTTCGGGCACCGAGCGGAACGGCGACTCCAGGATCAGCGCCGCGGGGCGCGCCTCGCCCTTGAGCTCTCGCGCCAGGTTCGCCGCCACGGCGGCTCCCAGCGAACGGCCGAACAGCACGATCTCGCCGGGCGACAGGCCAGCCGTCTCGCGTAACCAGCGCCAGCCGGCCCGGGCATCGTGCGCCGTGCCCGCCTCCGAGGGACTGCCCTCGCTCCGGCCGTAGCCTCGGTAATCGAGGATCAGCACCGAGAGCCCCAGGCGGTGGAACTGCTCGATCGAATCCAGCCGGTGGGAGATGTTGCCGGCATTGCCATGCAGGAACAGCAGGCCACCCCGTGCCGTCTGGGCCGGCACCCACCAGGCATCCAGGCGCAGGCCGTCCTCGGTACGCAGGGTGACCGGCTCATAGGCCAGGCCACGCTCCTGCGGGGTGGCAAGGTACTCGCTCCCGCCCACATGGGGCAGGTAGAGCAGCCGGCCCTGGAAGGCACAGGCCACCATCACCAGCATGATGTAGATCAGCAGCAGCCAGAGGAGCAGGCGAAACAGGGGATGGAGGTCACTCATCGGTATCCTCGAGACCCGAGGCTCATCCACCAGCCTAGTCCAGCCACGCCCGCAACAGATTCTCGCCTTGATTTACAAAAAAACACACTATAGTCACTGAGAGGGGCCTGTCCCGCTGCTGGTGGGCCCTGGACCACAGGACGTCCCATCCTGGCCACCCCCTGAGGCCGAGGAGGTTGCACAATGAACATCCCGACACTGGCATGCGAGCTGCCTGAGGCAGCCCCCGAGGAACTGGTGGAGCAGCCGTTTCCGATGCCGAACCTGCCCCGGGCCTGCATCGGCCTGGAGGCGTCACTGGCCCGGCGGCTGGCCGAGGCCAAGGCGCGCCTCGACCGCCTGGAGCATGAGGTCGACTCGCGCGACCTGAGTGCCCTGGCCACGGCACGGGTGGAGTTCGCCCTGGCCTCCCGGGCGATGGCCGACGAGCTGATTGCCATGGGGCTTCATGCCCTGGATAAGGGTGACTGATCGCGGCCCGGTGTCTTGCGGTCCCCTACCCCGGCGTCCGGAGGACGACATGGCCCGATTGACACCGCAAGAGGCCCGAAGGTCCACGACTGTCTCGGATAAGCGACAGCCTCCAGCCCAGCAGGAGCCCGCCTGCTCGCCTCGCGCGCCGATCCTGTTGGCGGCTGGCGACAGTCTCATCGCGTTCGCCGGGCCGGGGAAAGCCGGCCAGGGCACCTTAAATCGACAAATACTTGATTTAAAGGAAATAAAATTGATCCTGGCACACCTTTCGCTAGGTACCGGACAGGAGAACGACTCGTCGCGATGAGCGGTTCAAGGAAGAGCCACCCCCTCAGGCGCAATACTCGTCACGACGAGGGCTCAGGGAAGAGCCAACCCTGACACCCTTCCACCCCGACCCGTCGGGGTGGGACGCCGCAAGGAGCCACTGGCTCACCTCAGGCACCTGCCAGCATGGGATAGCTGAACAGCAGCAGGTGGCTGAGGTTGAGCCCCCAGTGCACCAGCACCGCCCACACCAGCCGACCCGTCCACAGGTAGACCAGGCCATAGAGCAGCCCGGCGGCGGTGGCGACCAGCACGAAGGTCCCGCCCCCGGCGAGGTGTGCCACGCCAAAGAGCCCACTGCTCAGCGCCACGCCAGCCAGCGCCCCTGCACGCCCCATCAGCCAGCGCTGCAGCATGCCCCGGAACAGCAGCTCCTCGGCTATACAGGTATTGAGCAGGTTGGCCAAGGCGAACACCCAGGCCACCTCCACAAGGCCCGGCTGCCACGCCACCAGCCCCAGCGCCACCGCGAGCCCCATGAGCGCCACGATGCCCGCGGCAGCCAGCCATGGCATGGCAAGCGACGGCACCCCGCCGACCGGCGACACGCTGCGCCCGAACAGCGGCAGCCAGCCGAGCAGCGACCAGGCCACCAGCACCTTGTCGTGGTTGAGGTAGAGGCTCATGGGCAGGCTCTGCGCCTTCAGCACCTGCTGCTCGACCACCACCAGCCCCTCGTGGCCCGGCCAGGCGTGGATCACGAGCCCGGCGCTGGCGACGACCCACACCGCGATGCGCGCCCAGGCCAGCCAGGGAGGCGCCCAACTAGCCTGCATCCAGGCACTGAGCGCCACATAGCCCAGCGCCAGCATGACGAAGAGCCAGGTCGCAAGGCCGACGAGCCCCGCCAGCAGCAGCACCGCCAAGGCCCCGCCGACGCGCCACCGCGCATCGGCACAGAGGCCGAGCACGACCAGCGAGAGGGAGTAGAGCATGGAGAAGGCGAGCATGGGCGTCCTTGCCGTGGGCCGGGCATCCATGATGCCGGCTGCCCGGCGAATCCGCATCCTTCGCCAGGGCCAGCCGGCACGACCGGACAGGTTGGCCAGTCGGCCATCCCTGCATTAGACTGGTCGTCTACTCACCGAAGCGAAGGAGCCGCACGATGCAATCCCGCTACTTCACCATCAACGACCATCCCCAGGGCACGCCGGCTCGCGAGCTGTTCGAGCTGCATGAGCAGGAACTGCCCGCGCTCGCCGAGGGCGAGGTGCGCATCCGCAACAGCTGGCTGTCGGTGGACCCCTACATGCGCGGCCGCATGAGCGGCGTGACGACCTATATCGAGCCCTTCGAGCTCAACGCCCCCCTGGAAGGCGCGGCCATCGGCGAGGTGATCGAGTCCCGCGATGCGGCCTTCCCGGTGGGCACCAGGGTGCGCCACATGGGCGGCTGGCGGGACATCGCCCAGCTGCCGGCTGACCAGCTGGAACCCCTGCCCACCTTCGAGGTGCCGGAACAGGCCTACCTGGGCGTGCTCGGCATGCCGGGCATGACCGCCTGGACCGGTCTCAACCGCATCGCCGAGATGCAGGAGGGCGACAACGTGCTGGTCAGCGGCGCCGCAGGCGCGGTGGGTTCGCTGGCCGTGCAGCTGGCCAAGGCCAGGGGCGGCACCGTGGTCGGCATCGCCGGGGCGCCCGAGAAGCTCGAGTGGCTGGAGTCCCACGGCATCAAGGCGGTGAGCTACCGGGACAAGGACGCCGCCCAGCTCACCGAGGCGCTGCAGGACGCCTGCCCCGAGGGATTCGACGTCTACTACGAGAACGTCGGCGGCACCTGCCTGGAGGCGGCGCTGAACACCCTCAAGGTCGGCGCGCGCATCGCCGTCTGCGGCATGATCGCCCGCTACAACGAGGAAACGCCGAGCGCCGGCCCGGGCAACCTGGCGATGATCCTGATCCGCCGCGCCCGCATGGAGGGCTTCATCGTCTTCGACCACTGGGCGCACTACCCGCAGTTCCTCGAGGAGGTCGGCCCGCAGGTCGAGAGCGGCAAGCTCGACTACGAGGAAACCATCGAGGAGGGCCTCGAGCGCACCCCCGATGCCTTCCTCAAGCTGTTCCAGGGCGCCAACCGCGGCAAGATGCTGGTCAGGCTCTGATCCGGGCCGGTGGATGTCGCATCACGCAGGGTGCGCCGGCCCGCCGGCGCGCCCTGTTCCACGCCTGACGGTGCTGCCCGGCACTGGAGCGCTATCCCGCCAGCCGAGGAAACGGCCATGAACACCATCAATCCCGAGAAGCTGTACCACAGCAAGTGGACCGCGGTGCGGCCCCGGAACAAGGAGAAGCACTTCCTGGTGACGGCGCTGGAACGCGACGCGGAGGAGACAGTGGTCGCGGTGGTCCTCGAGGCCGTCTACACCCGGCGCGAGACCACCCTGCCCTGGCAGACCCTCAAGGATGATGACACCTGGCGGATGGGCTGGCGCTGATCGCTCAGCGCTCCTGCGTGTCATCCCGCTCGTCGCGCTCATCCCGCTCGGCGGCCTCGGACACCGATGAGGTGACCGAGCTGATCAGCTGCGGCACGAAGCGCTCCGAGAAGCCCGCCACGAACGACCAGAACAGCAGCTTGGCCAGGTCCGGCCCGGTGCTCGGGTAGGTCTCCTGAAAGATGTGCAGCATGAAGTCCTCGCCCTCCTGGATCTCGTCCCGGGTCGGGAAGGAGAAGGCGGGGAAGAGATCGCCGGAGACGATGCCGGAGAGGAACACCAGGTAGAGCACCAGGGCGAACACCCCGCCGAAGATGGGCACCAGCAGGATCAGGAACCAGGAGGCATTGAGCAGCGCGAGCTCCTCGTCCATGACCTTGTTCAGGCGTCGCTGGATGCTGACGAACCCCCCGATGATGCCGCACAGGGGCACCGCCCAGGTCACCAGGTAGCGCTGGTTTAGAAGAAGGTCAGCGCGAAGATCGCACCCAGCAAGGCGATCGCCACCGTGGTCATGACGATCAGGCGCCAAGTGATGGCATGGATATGCCAGATGCGCTGCATGGTGCGGCCTCCGACCCCCGGGCCTCCCTGCCCCTGGCGAGTCCTTCCCCTGCCTTGACGATAGTCGACCTGCCCGGGCCCCACCACGCGAGGGGTGCCGGCCGGCGAACCGACGATGCTCACGACGGGTGGCGCCGGCCCGCGGCCCCCGGGCCAGCTGGTGCCGTCCGGGAGCAACGGAACTCTCGAGCCTCAGCCGCGCGGGTCCAGCACGCCGGCGTAGCGCACCCCGCTGAGCAGGGCCATCTCGCGGTGCCAGGTGGCCAGGTCCTCGCGGTTGAACTGGTCCAGCCGGTCGTGGCCGCAGGCCCGGGCCATGACCTGCATCAGCGAGACGGAGGCCTCGAGGAAGTTCTGCAGCTGGCGGGCGGACTTCTCGACGTCCAGCCGCTGGCGCAGGTCCTTGCGCTGGGTGGCGACGCCGGCCGGACAGTTGTTGGTGTTGCAGATCCGCGCGGCCACGCAGCCGATCGACTGGATGGCGCTGTTGGCGATGGCGATGCCGTCCGCCCCCAAGGCCATGGCCTTCACGAAGTCGCTCGGCACCCGCAACCCGCCGGTGACAATCAGGGTGACCCGGCCGCTGGCCCCCTGCTCGTCCAGGTAGCGCCGGGCACGGGCCAGGGCCGGGATGGTGGGCACGCTGATGTGGTCGCGGAAGAGTGCCGGGGCCGCGCCGGTGGCGCCGCCGCGGCCGTCCAGGATGAGGTAGTCGGCACCGGCGTCGAGGGCGAACTGGATGTCCCGCTCGATGTGGTTGGCACTGAGCTTGAAGCCCACCGGGATGCCGCCGGTCACCTCCCGCACCCGGTCGGCGAAGCGGCGGAAGTCCTGCACCGTGTGCAGGTCCTGGAAGGTGGGCGGCGAAACCGCGGGTTCGCCCTCGGGGATGCCGCGCACCTCGGCGATCCTGCCGGTGTTCTTGTTGCCCGGCAGGTGACCGCCGGTGCCGGTCTTGGCGCCCTGCCCGCCCTTGAAGTGGAAGGCCTGGACCTTCTCGAGCAGCGCCTCCCGGTAGCCGAAGCGGGCGCTGGCCAGCTCGTAGAAGTAGCGGGAGTTCTCCTGCTGCTCCTCCGGCAGCATCCCCCCTTCCCCGGAGCAGATCCCGGTCCCGGCCCGCTCGGCGCCGCGGGCCAGGGCGATCTTGGCCTCCTCGGAGAGGGCGCCGAAGCTCATGTCCGAGACGAACAGCGGCATGCTCAGGGTCAGCGGCTTCTTGGCCTCGGGGCCGATGACCAGCTCGGTGGCGACCTCGGCCTCCTCCATCAGGGGCTGGGTCGCCAGCTGGGCGGCCATGATCTGCAGGTCATCCCAGTGCGGCAGGGTATGGCGCGGCACCCCCATGGCGGTGGTCGGGCCGTGGGGCCCCATCTGCTCGAGGCCCTCCCGGGCCAGCCGGTGGATGAACACCACCGTGGGCTCCTCCCGGGTGGCCTTGGCCTCCGGGGCCTTGTCGGCGGCGTCCGTCGCCTCGCCGGGCGCCTCCTTGCCCACCTGGTCGTCGGCGAACCGCTGGTGGGTGCCGTCGCAGAAGGGCGCATCGGCGGTGTGCTTGCACTGGCAGAGAGTGGCCTCGCCATCCTGCTCGGCAACGAAGCTCTTGGGCGTGAAGCCGGTGCCGGCGTGGGAGCCATCGCAGAACGGCTGGTCCGCGGAGCGCCCGCAGCGGCAGAAGGCGTACTCCTTGCCCTTGGTCAGGGTCACCGTGGCGGGCTTGTTGTCGGCGACCACCGGCCCGCTCGAGGCAGCCCCCTCGCCGGAGGCCTGCTCACTGGGCGCCTCCTTGCCCACCTGGTCATCGGAGAAGCGCTGGTGGGTGCCGTCGCAGAAGGGGGCATCCGCGGTGTGCTTGCACTGGCAGAGGGTGGCCTCGCCGTCCTGCTCGGCAACGAAGCTCTTGGGCGTGAAGCCGGTGCCGGCGTGGGAGCCATCACAGAATGGCTGGCTGGCGGAGCGCCCGCAGCGGCAGAAGGCGTACTCCTTGCCCTTCGTCAGCTTCACCGTGGCGGGCTTGTTGTCGGCAATGACGGGCTTGCTCATGGTGACGGGCTCCTGATCGGGTTGATGCCGGGAGGGGGTGCGGAGGGAGTCGACTCCGCACGGACGTCGTTCAAGCGTGGTGCACCCGGACGGCGTGCGCCAGCGGCCACCCTACCCGGCCGCCCGTGGCGGGGAAACGCGGGCTCTCAACGCAGGGACGCGGGAGAGAGGCTTACAGCTCCACCGCGGTGCCGGCCACCCGGATGCCGCCGGCGGCGGGGATTTCCACCTCCAGCTGGCTGGGGCGTCCCATCGCCTCGCCCTGGCGGATGGTCAGCCGCGCCGGGGCCTGGAGCAGCCCGGCATCCCGCAGGTAGCCCCCAGGGCGGCGGCCGCGGCAACTACTTGCCAACCAGCCAGTGCGTCACGCCGAGCGCCAGCACCACCGCCGCGATGGCCAGCATCTCCTCCGCGGTGACGACTTCGGTGTCGAGGATGATCACCTTCCGCGCGATCGCCATCAGTGCCGTGGCGATCACCAGGCGGATGGGCAGGATATTGGTGCCGAGGTAGAGCCGGATGTTGATGAAGATCTCCACGGCGATCAGCACCACCATGAAGGCGCCGAAGATCAGGAAGATATCGCTGACCTCGAACAGCATCACCGGCGGGGCCATGAAGCGCGAGTAGAGCACGTAGACCACGTCCAGCACGCCCCAGATGATCACCAGCACCATCAGCACCGCCAGGACCTTGATGGCGAAGCGGATGACGAGGTGCAGCCTGCGGATCAGCGGGTCTTCATGCTCCTTGGGGAGTTCGTCGTGCATCAGCCGCGGCGAACGGCCCTCGGTGCTCTCCTCGTGTTCCATGGCGTGTCTCCTGAGAGGCTGACCGGCCAGCGAACGCGCCGGCCCGGTGCGCGGCTCCAGCATATGGCGCCGCGCAGGAGGACACCAGACGGCATGGAGGGAATCGGTTAGCGTGCTCGCCTAACGGGTTGCCAGCAGTGCCTCGACCAGGTCGGCGAGGCTCGCCTCGCAGCGTGCCTCGGGCGCCTGGGCCTCGTCACCCGGGCGATACTTGCCGGAGCGCACCAGGCACGCCTGCAGGCCGACCGCCATGGCGGCGGCCACGTCGCACTCCACGTCATCGCCCACCATCAGCGCTTCGCCGGGCGCCACCCCGGCCTCCTCGAGTACGGCATGGAAGAAGTCGCCCGCGGGCTTGCCCAGCACCCGCGCCTCGACGCCGGCGGCGTACTCCAGGGCCCGCACGAAGGGCCCCGCATCCAGGTGCAGCGTGCCCGCCTGACGGAAGTAGCGATTGGTGCCCACGGCGAGCAGCGGCGCCCCCTCCAGCAGCAGCCGGAAGGCCTCGTCCAGGTGGGCATAGTCCAGGCGCTGCTCGGCATCGCCGAGCACCACGGCGTCGGGCTCGCCCGGGGGCAGGTCGGCGAACTCCGGCTCGAGCTTCTCGTGGATCAGCAGGTAGGGGCGGAGCCGATGATGCTCGAGATAGCGACGTATCGCCCCCGGGGCGGTGAACACCTGCGTCGGCTCCACGGCGAAGCCCAGCCGCTGCAGCTCCTCGCAGACCGCCGCCGAGGTCTTGCGCGAGGTGTTGGTGAGAAAGCGCAGCGCCATCCCGCTCGCCTGCAGCCGCGCCACCGCCTCCACGGCACCCGGCAGGGCCTTGCCATCCTCGGCCAGCACGCCACTGATATCGAGCAGTATCGCCTTGAGCATCACCGCGTCCTACATGACTCCTTCCTCTGGCAAGCCTAGTCGGGTAGACCGGGCGATTGCTCGACCCGGCCCCCCTCAGATCCGGGCATGCGCAATTGACGCACCCGGCTC
>NZ_JAWSUJ010000101.1:0-14475 GCF_033549285.1 Halomonas sp. | reverse complement strand
GCCTCCCCATGCGAGAGTAGGTCATCGTCAGGCACCTATCCCGAAAAGACCCCGTGTTCGAAAGAGCACGGGGTCTTCTCGTGCCTGGCATTCGCGCCGTTACACGATGTTGCAAGCCGGAGTGGAAAGGCCGTCTGCCAGCGGCTAGGGTTTGCCTGCACGACCCCAATGGATCTGGATGTCTCAGAAGGAGATGAGCATGAAGAACACCATGATGCGCAAGTTGGGCCTGGCCCTGTTGATCGCCATGCTCGGTGCCGGCCTGGCGGCCTGTGAGGAGGAGCAGGGGCCGGCCGAGGAGGCGGGCGAGAACATCGACGAGTCCATGGAAGAGATGGGTGAAGGCATGGAGGAGATGGGCGAGGAGATGGAGCAGGCTGCCGAGGACGCCCAGAACTGATCGCCCACTACTGGTGGTTGAAGCTGGGGCAGAAAACAGGAAAGGCCGGGCAAGTTGCCCGGCCTTTCTCGTCTTGGCCTGCCACGCCGTGGGGCGTCAGGCGCCGGGGTTCTGCTCGATCCCCTGCAGGTACCAGGGCGCACCGTCGCGCAGCTGGCGGGTCAGGTGCCAGGTCTCGTTGAACTCGTTCTCTTCCCCGTTCTCGGCGATGATGCCGTGGAAGATCACCGTGGCCTCGGCCTCCTGGCCCACCTCCCGGATGTCGCCGAGTTCGGCGAACAGCCGCACGATCTCGGTGCGATTGTTGGCCGGCTGCCGGTCACGCTCCTCGCGCAGCAGGTTGTAGAGCTCCGGGGTCACGTACTCCTGGATACCGGCGAAGTCGTTGTTGTCCCAGGCGCGCTGCAGGGTCATGAAATGCTCCTTGGCGCCGCCGAGGAAGCGTTCCCGGTCGAACCACTCGGGCTCCGAGGTGAAGGCGGCCCCGCCTCCCAGCGGTGCCTGCTCGGCCTGGAAGCGATGGGGCCCGGCGGTGGCATCCGGCTGGCCCGCACCACCGGCCACGACCGGCCGGCGGCGGGCCAACAGCTTGAAGAGCAGGAAGGCCACGCCGGCGACCAGCAGGATGTCCATCAGGCGCAGTTCGTCGAAGGCCCCACCGAAGAAGAGTGCGGCGAGCAGGCCGCCGGCGAGCAGGCCACCGAGCATGCCGCCCATCCGTGAGCCGGGGCGCGCCTGCGTGGCGCGGTTGCCGGCGGCCTGGTTCTGGGTAGCCGCGGGCTGCTGTTGCACGGTGCGGGACTGGCTGCCGAAGCTCTTGCCGCCACCCAGGCGGCGGGCATCGGCATGGTCCACGGCCAGGCCGAAGCCCAGCACGCCAACCACGAGCATGACGAGAAGGTGACGCATCGGGGAGTTCTCCATCGGGGAAGGGGGCAGAAAGGGTCGGAAGCGTCCATTCTAGCGGCTATGCTGGTCAGCCACGACAACTAACGCATAAAGAGAGAGGAAGCCGCCGATGCGCCTGACGCGAGAGAAGAGCCTGCTGCTGATCGTCGACCTGCAGGCCGGCCTGCTGCCGGTGATCGAACATGGTGACCAGGCGGTGACCGAAGCTGCCTGGCTGGGCGGGATGGCCGGCGAGCTCGAGGTGCCGGTGTGGGTCACCGAGCAGTATCCCGAGGGGCTGGGAGGCAGCGAACCGAGGCTGCTCGAGGCGCTGCCGGCGCACCGCCTGTGGCACAAGGTCCACTTCGATGCCCATGCCGAGCCGGCCTTCGCCGAGGCCATGGCCGCCGGTGATCGTCGCCAGGTGGTGCTGTGCGGCACCGAGGCGCATATCTGCGTGATGCAGACCGGCCTTGGCCTGCTCCAGGCGGGCTACGAGGTCTACTGGCTGGTGGAGGCCTGCGCCAGCCGTCGGGCCGGCGAGGCCCGGTTGGCCAAGGA
This sequence comes from Halomonas sp., assembly GCF_033549285.1. Lineage (GTDB taxonomy): Bacteria > Pseudomonadota > Gammaproteobacteria > Pseudomonadales > Halomonadaceae > Halomonas. The sequence continues at coordinate 12,626 of NZ_JAWSUJ010000101.1, read as the reverse complement.
GCGGATGGTCCAGGCCGGCGCGGTGCCGGTGAGCGCCGACATGGTCGCCTACGAGTGGCTGAACCGCTGCGACGACGAGCGCTTCAAGCAGGCCCACCGCCGCTTTCTGAGGGGCCGCTCGGCACGCCCCCTGGTCTTTACCGGATAGCCCCTCAGGCGGCGCCCTCGGCGCGGGTGAAGACCAGGGTGTCGCCCTCGCTCATCGCCGGGTTGTAGGCATAGCCCGCCACGTCGAAGTCCTTCAGGCCCTCGGGGTCATCCAGTCGCTGGCGGATCATCCAGGCGGCCATCAGGCCGCGGGCCTTCTTGGCATAGAAGCTGATGATCTTCAGCTTGCCGTTCTTATCGTCCTTGAACACCGGGGTGATTACCCGCGCCTCGAGCCGCTTCGTGTCGATCGCCTTGAAGTACTCGTTGGAGGCCAGGTTGACCAGCACCGGGCTGCCGCTGGCCGCCACGGCGCGGTCGAGCTCCGCGGTCAGGGTCTCCTTCCAGAAGGCGTAGAGGTCCTTGCCCGCGGGGTTCTCCAGACGAGTCCCCATCTCCAGGCGGTAGGGCTGGATCAGGTCCAGGGGGCGCAGCAGGCCGTAGAGGCCGGAGAGGATGCGCAGGTGCTCCTGGGCGAAGGCGTTGTCCTCGTCGCTGAAGGTGGCGGCCTCGAGCCCCACGTAGACGTCGCCCTGGAAGGCCTGGGCGGCGGGCTTGGCGTTCTCGGGCGTGAAGGGGGTGTGCCACTCGGCGAAGCGTGCGGCATTGAGCCCGGCCAGCTTGTCGCTGATGCCCATCAGCTCGCTGAGCCGCTGGGGCGAGTAGTCGCTCAGGATCTCGATCAGCTCGCGGCTGCGGTCCAGATGGTCCGGCTGGGTGTGCAGGGCCGTGGTGGCCGGGGTCTCGAAGTCCAGCGTCTTGGCGGGCGAGATCACGCTCAGCATTGGGGGCGCTCCTGTGCCTGAAGGGATATGGCCTGATGGCAATGCGGGCCAGTATACCAAGCGTCCCGGGGGCGAGGGGCTATCGGGGTGATAGCCCCTCGCGTCGCCGTCGGCTCAGGGCGCGGGGTTGGGGATGCGCCGATGTACGGCCTCGATGGCCTCCAGCACTTCGTCATCGAGCCGCAGGGACTCGCTGGCCAGGTTGCTCTCCAGCTGCTCCATGGTGGTGGCGCCAATGATGTTGCTGGTCAGGAAGGGGCGGGAGTTGACGTAGGCCAGGGCCATCCGGGCGGGGTCCAGGCCATGGTCGCGGGCGACCTGCACGTAGGCCGCTGTCGCCTCCTCGGCCAGCGGGTTGGTGTAGCGCTGGAAGCGCTCGAAGAGGGTCAGCCGGGCGCCGGCGGGTCGGGCGCCGTTCAGGTACTTGCCGGAGAGCATGCCGAAGGCCAGCGGCGAGTAGGCCAGCAGGCCCACCCGCTCGCGGTGGGCGATCTCGGCCAGCCCCACCTCGAAGCTGCGGTTGAGCAGGCTGTAGGGGTTCTGGATGCTGGCGACCCGCGGCAGGCCCAGGGTGTCGGCCAGGTGCAGGGCGCGCATCACGCCCCAGGGCGTGTCGTTGGAGAGCCCGATGGCGCGTACCTTGCCGGCATCCACCAGCTCCTTGAGCGCCGACAGCGTCTCCTCCAGCGGTGTGGCCTCCTCCTCCTCGTCAGGCTCGTAGCCCAGCCTGCCGAAGAAGTTGGCCTTCCGGTCGGGCCAGTGCAGCTGGTAGAGGTCCACGTAGTCGGTCTTCAGCCGGGCGAGGCTCTCGTCGATCGCCTGGTGGAGGTGCTCGCGAGTCAGCCGCGGGCCGCCGCGGATATGCTCGAGGCCGGGACCGGCGGCCTTGGTGGCGATGATCACGTCATCGCGACTGCCGCGCCGCTTCAGCCAGCTGCCGATATAGGCCTCGGTGCGTCCCTGGGTCTCGGCCACGGGGGGCACCGGATACATCTCGGCGGTGTCGATGAAGTCGATGCCGAAGGCCACGGCACGGTCGAGCTGCTCGTGGGCCTGTGCCTCGCTGTTCTGCTCGCCGAAGGTCATGGTGCCGAGGCACAGGCGGCTCACCTCGATGCCGGTATCGCCTAGCGGTCGCGTCTGCATCCGTCACTCCTGGCAGGACTGCTGAAGGGGTTGAGCCGGTAGGTTAGCGGGGCCCGGGCGGGGCGGCAAATCCCGGGGTTGAGTCACCGCCGGGGCGAGCGTATGCTTGCCTCCCCGTTGCCCCGGCGGAGTCCGCAGGGCCACCGTTTTCGCAGGGAGCATTACCGGCCACAGGAGGTGGCCGGTATCGTTTCCGCACCACTGGACGCAGGGTTGTTGCCATGCCAGAGGCATCCTCACTGTTCACCCGGCTCGAGTACCGGCTTGCACAGCAGCTGTTCCATACCCGCTGGCTGCCCCGCTCGCCGCGTACCCAGCGCCTGACCATGCACCTCTTCCAGCGCTGCGCCGATGCCGGGCATCCGGCGGCGCTGTCGCAGTATGGTCATATGCTCTTCCACCGCGGCGTCAGTCCCCAGGACAAGGCCCGCGGGGCGCGGTACGTGCTCGAGGCGGCCCATGCCGGAGATGCCAAGGCCCAGTACCAGGCCGGCCAGATCCACGAGCATGGCTGCGCCCAGTATCCCCGCCGCGACGACCATGCGGTGACCTGGTATGCGCGGGCCGGCGAGGCGGGCCACCCCCTGGCGGCCACCCGCCTGGCCCACGCCTACCGCAACGGCGAGCTGGGGCTGCCGGTGGATGTCGAGAAGGCCGGCCACTGGCAGGCCCTGGCCGACCGCCTGGCCGGGCTTGCCGGTTCGCTGGACTCTGGTGCGCTGGACAGGGCCGAAGACGAGACGCGACACTAGTCGCTCATCTCTCCCTGCCATCGGCCATCTCGACCAAGGACTCTCCCGCCCGTGACGCTACCCACACTGCTGGATATCGAGGCGTCCGGCTTCGGGCGCGGCAGCTACCCCATCGAGGTCGGCCTGGCCCGCGCCGATGGCAGTACCTGCGCCTTCCTCATCCAGCCGCTGGCCGAGTGGACGCACTGGGACCCCAAGGCCGAGCTGCTGCACGGCATCAGCCGTGGTCGGCTGCAGCGCGAAGGCTACCCGGTGCGCCAGGTGGCCCGCTGGCTCAATGACGAGCTGGGGGAGGTCGGCATCGCCTACAGCGACAGCTGGGGCTACGACAACACCTGGCTGTCGCTGCTCTTCCACCATGCGGGCATGCTGCCAGCCTTCCGCCTCGAGGCGCTGCGCATCCTGCTCAGCGAGGGGCAGCAGGCCCTGTGGAGTCGCACCAAGGAAGCCATCATCCGCGAGCAGGGCATCCACCGGCACCGCGCCGGCGAGGATGCGCGCCTGCTGCAGCTCACCTACCTGCGCACCCTCGAGCTCGCCGCCGGCGCCTGACGCCATGGCGGGTCAGCCGGCCGTGGCCAGCCGGCTCTCCAGCGCATCCAGCAGCTCGTCGGGGTCGGTGGCATCCATCAGCTCGGCCCGGGTGTGGCCGTTGAGGAAGCCGTGCTCCACGGTGCTGTCCAGGAAGGCCAGCAGCGGGGCATAGAAGCCGGCGGTGTCGAGCACGCCGATGGGCTTGTCGTGCAGGCCCAGGTAGTGCCAGGTCCAGGCCTCGAAGAACTCCTCCAGGGTGCCGATGCCGCCGGGCAGCACGATGAAGGCATCGGCATGGGCCGCCATGCTCGCCTTGCGATCGTGCATGTTGCGGACCCGCACCAGCTCGGTGAGGCCGTGGTGTGCCTGCTCGCGCTCGACCAGGTGGTCGGGCATCACCCCGATGGCCTCGCCGCCGGCCGCCATCACGGCATCGGCCAGCTCCCCCATCAGGCCGACGCGGGCACCGCCGTAGACCAGGCCGTGGCCGCGACGGGCCAGCTCGGCACCGAGCCGGCGCGCCGCCTCGAGGAATTGCGGGTCACGGCCCTCCCGGGACCCCAGATAGACGCAGAATCTCGACATGTCTTCCTCCTTGGCAAGCACTCATGCTAGCGACCACGCGGGGGAGTCGAAAGCCTGGAAACGCCAGGGGCGCCGAAAAGGCGCCCCTGGTGGTGCGATGCAAGCCGGCCGGCTCAGCGCGTGCCTGCGGCATCGCGCTTCATGGCCTGGCGCAGCAGCTTCACGCCCACGCCGGTGATGACGAGCATGCTGGCGATCAGTCCGAGACTGGCAATCACATGGGTATCCAGGTACATCCGGGGTTCTCCTAGGGGTGGTCAGGGAAGGGGGCTTGTCGGGGTCAGGGCAGGCAGTCGGCTATCCCATAGTGCTCATCGAGCCACTGGCCGATGACGTTCTCGCCGCAGAGGTGGTGGGCATACTGGGTGTGCAGGCAGCGCACCTGGTCGCGGTTGGCGATGCCGCCGATGCCGCGCTCGGTGAGCACTCCCTCGTAGCCCAGGCGGGTCACCTCGGCCTTCTGGGCCTCGCTCATGTAGGCCCAACGGGCCGCCACGTAGGCGTCGTGGCTGCGGTGGTAGGCGGCCAGGAAGTCGGGGTCCTGCTGCAGGCGAGTCTCCAGCTGCTTGATCACCCCGGCGGCCTCGATGTGCGAGATCTCGACCTTGAGGCGCTGGGAGCAGAGCCAGTAGAGCGTCGGGAAGGGCTTGCCGTCGACGATGGGCGCCATGCGCAGTACCAGCGGTGTGCCCTCGCCGTCGGTGGCGGCCAGGGCCTCGATGCCGCGGGGCGCGCGGCCGAGCTGCTCGGCGATGATGGCCAGCTGCCGTGCGTCAGGGGCCAGGTCGGTGCGGATCACCATCGTCTTCGTCCCGTACGAACTTGTTCGAGTGCCCCACGGCGAGGAAGAAGGCACGGTTGAGTTGCTCGGGGCTGGGGACGTAGCGCCACTCCCGCTCGCAATACTCGCCGGCCCGCGCCATCAGCACGTCATGGAGGCGATTGAACGGGGCATCATAATCGTAAGGGTCGGCACCGAACAAGCGGATGTGGGGATAGTCGGCGAAGCGCGCGATGAAGTAGCGCTCCAGGTCGGCCTCGACGGCGCGATGCCGGGGCGTGTCGTCCGGGTCCAGCCAGAGGGTATAGCGAATGGCCATGGGGGCTCCCGTCGGTGGATGGCGGTCCTGTTGAGACACCGTAGACCGGGCTTCGGCTCGGCGGCGATTCAGCGCCGTGCCAGGGCGGCGAGGCGGGCCCCGGTGAGGCGCGCCAGGTCGTCCGGGGCCAGGCAGATCTCCAGCCCGCGGCGGCCGCCGCTGACGTGGAGGGTCGTGAGGCGTTCGGCGCCGGCATCGAGGAAGGCGGGCAGGCGCTTGCGCTGGCCCAGCGGGCTGATGCCGCCGACCACGTAGCCGGTGGCGCGCTCGGCCTCGGCGGGGTCGGCCAGGCTGGCCTTGCGGCTCCCGGCCGCCCGCGCCAGGGCCTTGAGGTCGAGTTGGGCGGAGACCGGCACCATGGCCATCACCAGGCGACCATCGTCGAGTCGGGCGAGCAGGGTCTTGAACACCGCGTCGGGCGAGAGGCCCAGCGCTCGGGCGGCCTCCTCGCCATAGGCGGGGCTGCGCGGGTCATGGTCGTACTCGGCCAGTGTGAACGCGACGCCGGCCTTCTCGAGGACCTTCACCGCGGGGGTCATGCGTCCGCCGGCTCCGCCTCGAGGTGAGCCTCGAGGGCCTCGCGCAGCTCGCCCTCGATGGGGATGGCCTTCTTGGCCTCGTGGTCGAAGTGCACCATCACGGTATGGCCGAGGTTGGTGAGCTGGCCGTCCTGGCGCGCCTCCTGGCTCACCGTGAAGGAGCTGTTGCCGAGCCGCGAGACATAGGTGCGGATCTCGATCTCGCGACCGTACTGCAGCTCGGCCCGGTAGTCGACCTCCATGCGCGCCATGATCAGGCGCCACTTGCGCGGGTCCAGATCCGGCGTGAAGAGCCGGAAGAGGTCGTTGCGGGCCAGCTCGAACCAGGCCGGCAGCCGGGTGTTGTTGACGTGGCCCAGGGCATCGGTGTCGTAGAAGGCGGGCTCGATGGTGCGGGTGAACATCGGGGAGGGTCCTCGTGATCCATGTCGGCCTGACAGCTTTGCCCCGAGCAAGCGCTCGGTCAAGTCCCGGCGCGTGGTCTTGCCGCCAGGCGAGCGGCCCGCCAGGCCAGCAGGCGGGTCCAGGCCAGCAGCCAGGCGGTGGCGACGGCGAAGCCGACGAGGGTGCCGAGCACCAGCCCCAGGCTGTCGTAGGTCAGCGAGACGCACAGGGCGTACCAGAGCAGTGCGCCGAGTCCGGCCGGGTAGTGCTTTATCACCGTGGCCACCGGGGCGGCGCCGTGGGTCAGGTGCAGGATCACCAGGAAGGGGTACATGGTCACCGGGAAGGCGGCCATGACCCCGGCCCAGGCGGCCGGCATCACGTGGGCGAGGCCGGTGATCAGGAAGATGATCCCGGCGGCCAGGGCGGCCCGCAGGCCCAGCGCTGCCCAGCTGAAGCCGCCGCGGGCGCCGGTCGCGGTTTCCGGTACCCGGCGGTAGAGCCGGATGAAGAGGATGATTGCCGCCAGGGTGGTCAGGGTGCCGGTCAGGCGGGTGAACTCCACCTGGGTCAGCAGCAGGCTCACCGCCAGCCAGGCGACGAGCCCCCCTGCGGTGCCGGCGAGCACGCCGGCCAGGCCGTCGCGGCGGGCGCAGAGCAGGTAACCGCCGCCCAGCGCCAGGGTAGCCGTGAAGCCGGCCAGGGTGTGCACGGCACTCTGGGTAGCAAAGGCCGGGGAGATCTCCAGGCCGATGAAGAACAGCGCGATGGCGGTGCCCAGCGGGTAGCCGGCGAGCAGGCCGGCCACGCGGGTGCTGACCCGTTCGGCGATCACCGAGAGGCCGAGCACCACGCCGATCGATACCAGCAGCTTGGCCAGCTGCCAGCTCAGGGGAACTTCCATCCTGTTTTCCTTATCCTTTCGGGTGTGTCCTGGAATATCGGGAGGCCTGCATGGCCGGTCATGACCTCACGCCCCCGCCGCGTCCCGAGGCCTGCGAGCTATGCGGGCGCGCCGCGCCGCTGACTCGCCACCATCTCATTCCGCGGGCCCTGCACGGCAAGGCCCGCTACCGGCGACGCTTCGACCGGGCGGAGCGGCTCACCGCCATCCTCTGGGTCTGCCACGCCTGCCATAAGCACCTCCATGCGGTGCTCGGCGAGCGGGAACTGGCCGAGCATTATCGCAGCCGGGAGGCGTTGATGGCCCATCCCCAGATCCAGACCTTCGTCGCATGGCTCTCCACCAAGCCCGCCGGTTTCCGCCCCAAGAAGCGGGCGACACGGCGGCGCTAGTCGGTCGTCAGACCAGGCGCAGTCCCTTGAGGTCGGTCCAGGCGGCCGTGAGGGCGGCGGCCAGCGGCTCGCGAAGGTGCTCGGGCAGTGCCTGCTCGGCGGCGGCGAGGTCTTCGAAGTCGCGGTTGCGCAGCCAGCAGTAGGCCCAGGCGCAGGCCTCGTCGTCACTGGCCGGCAGCGGCCGGGCCGGCATCTGCACCAGCAGGAAGGTGGCGGTGCGCGCCGCCCAGAGAGGCGGCTCCTCGCCGTCGGGGCGACTCCAGCTGGCGAGGGTATCACCATCCGGGGTCTGCTCGGGGAGGCCGATCCGGGTCACCCGGGCGGTCTCGGCGAGCAGCAGCGCCAGGCGGTCGGCATCGCCCTGGCCGAGGGTCAGCCACTGGGCGGCCAGGGCGGGCAGGCCGCGGCGTACCTTGGCATAGAAGCCGTCTTGGGGCATGGTCTCGTTCATCTTGCTGGCCTTATGGGATCGGGAACTGCACATGGACTTCGATTTTGCCACGCCCGTCGAGCGCCGCCACCCGTCGGGCGGCGACTGGCCCTCGCAGAAGTGGCACCGCTACGGCGATGAGGTGCTGCCGCTGTGGGTCGCCGACATGGACTTCGCCTCGCCCCCCGCGGTCATCGAGGCCCTGCGGGCCCGGGTCGAGCATGGCGTCTTCGGCTATGGCCTGGTGCCCGACTCGCTGCGCGAGACCCTCTGCGCCTGGAGCACCGAGCACTATGGCTGGGCCATCGAGCCCGGCTGGCAGCTGTGGCTGCCGGGGGTGGTGCCGGCACTGCACATGGCGAGCCTGGCGCTGACCGAGCCCGGGGACGGCGTGCTGACGGTGACGCCCATCTATCCGCCCTTCCTGCGGGTGGCCGAGCGCACCGGGCGCCAGCCGCAGCAGGCGGCGATGCGCCCCCCGGCCGCACCCGGCGAGCCCTGGCGGTTCGACCTCGCGGCGCTGGAGGCGGCGATCACCCCCGAGACCCGGTTGCTGCTCTGGTGCCATCCCCACAACCCCACCGGTCGGGTATGGACCCGCGAGGAGCTGGCGGGGCTGGCGGAGCTGGTCGAGCGTCACGACCTGTATGTGGTCTCCGACGAGCTGCACTGCGACCTGCTGCTCGACGAGGGTGCCCGCCATGTGCCGCTGGTGGCCGCGTTCCCGGAGCTTGCCTCGCGCATCCTGACCCTCTGGGCGCCGTCCAAGACCTTCAACCTGGCGGGGCTCACCACGGCCTGCGCGGTGATCCCCGACGCCGGCCTGCGGCGACGCTTCTTCGCCAAGGGCATCAAGGGACTGACGCCCGATGGCAATGTCCTGGGGCTGGTCGCCGCGGAGGCCGCCCACGCCCATGGCGAGCCATGGCGGCAGGCGCTGCTGGGCGTGCTGCGCGGTCATCGCCAGGCGCTGGTCGAGCGGGTGGCCGGCTGGCCCGGCGTGGCCATGAGCCCGCCCGAGTCCACCTACCTGGCCTGGCTGGATCTTCGCGAGGCGCGAGCGCTCGAGGGGCTGGAGGGGGCGCCGCAGCGACTGCTGCTCGAGCGGGCCGGCGTGGCGCTCTCCGACGGCGCCGACTTTGGCTGGCCGGGCTTTGCCCGCCTCAATTTCGGCACCACGGCGACCCAGCTGGAGGCGGCCCTGGGGCGGCTGGATGGCGTGCTGCGCGGGTGAGCGTAGCGCGCTCACCAGGCCTGCGAGGTTCTTGTAGGAGCGGTCGGTTCGACGCTTCGACTTGCACCGCGAAATACGCCAGGGGAGGCCTACGGCCTCCAATCGCGCAGGCGAGCCGGAGCGCCGGACCGTGTGCTCCTGCACCCATCACCTACCCCAGTTCCTCACCCTTACGGCTTAAGGCTTAGAGCTCCCGGCGCAGCCGGGCTCAGTAGAGCAGGGCGAAGAGCTTGCGGCGGTAGGCGACCGTCAGCGGATGGTCGGCGCCCAGGGCATCGAAGACCTGCAGCAGGGTGCGGCGGGCGGCATCGTCGCCGTAGGCGCGGTCGCGCTTCATCAGCGCCAGCAGGGCATCCAGGCCGGCCTCGTAGTGGCCGTCGGCCACCTGGCGCAGGGCGCGCTTGTAGTGGGCCTCGCTGTCGTCGCGGCCCTCCAGGGCGGCCAGCTCCTCCGCGGAGGGGGCCTGCTCGCCGAACTCGATGCTGGCGCGCACGCCGCGGGCCGGGGCGGCATCGCGCTCCTCCGGGGGGAGGTTGTCCAGCAGGGCGCGGGCCTCCTCGGCCTGGCCATCGGCCACCAGAGCGCGGGCCAGCTCCACCTGGTAGGGATAGTGCTGGGGATACTGCTGCACCAGCTCCTGGTAGATTTGCCGGGCGGTGGCGGCATCGCCGGCGGCCAGGGCCTCGGCGGCCTGGTCCTCGGGGCTCTGCGGGGCCTCTTCCGGCGCCGGGAAGTAGCGTCCCAGCCACTCGCGTACCTGCTTCTCGGGCAGGGCGCCCTGGAAGTGGTCGACCAGGCCGCCCTGGCTGATCAGCTTGACGTCAGGCACCGAGCGCACGCCGAGCTGGCCGGCGATCTCCTGGTTCTCCTCGATGTTGAGCTTGGCGAGAATGAAGGCTCCCTGGTACTCGCGGGCCAGCTTCTCGAGGATCGGCATCAGGTTCTTGCAGGGCTCGCACCAGGGGGCCCAGCAGTCGAGCAGCACGGGCACCTGCATCGAGGTCTCGAGCAGCTGCTGGATATTGCTGGCGTCGACGTCGATGATCATCTCGGCGTTCTGGCCGCCGGCAGCCGGCGCCTCGGCAGTCTCGCCGGCGGAAGTGTCGTCGGTGAGGGGCTCACCGGTGCGGGGGTCGACGATGGGCATGATCGCTAGCCTTGCGTGGGGATGAATTTGCTGTACAGATGCGGGTGATCGCCCGCGACTTCAAGGGGAACGGCCCATGGTAGGACGAATTCTGCGTATGACCGCCGGGCTGGCGGTGATGCTCGCCCTGCTGCTGGCCGGTCCGCTGTGGATGCTGGCCACCGAGCGCGTGGAGGGTCGTGGCCACTGGTCCACGGCCGATCGTGCCCCGGCCGGCCTGGCCCCGCCCGCCGCCGAGGGCTCGGGGGCGGTGGTGCAGCTCTATGCGGCCAGGGCCTGGGGCTGGCGCGGCGCCTTCGGCGTGCATACCTGGATCGCCACCCGGGAGGCCGGGGCCGACGCCTGGCGGATGTATCATGTGCTCAGCTGGCGCCGTCCGGCCCTGGAGTCCCGCTCGACCACCACGCCGGACCGGGCCTGGTACGGCAGCGAGCCGGTGCTGCTCGCCGACTACCGGGGCGAGGCGGCGGCGCGGCTGATTCCCGGGATCGAGGCCGCGGTGACGGCCTACCCGGTCCCCTCGACCTACCGTGCCTGGCCGGGCCCCAACAGCAACACCTTCACCGCCTGGGTGGTCCGCGAGGTGGAGGGTCTCGAGGCGACGCTGCCGGTGACCGCGGTGGGCAAGGACTACCTGCTCGACGGTGTGCTGGCCGCAGCGCCGGGCGGGCTCGGCCTTACCGCCTCGCTGGGCGGCCTGCTGGGGCTGACCCTGGGACGCGACGAGGGGCTCGAGATCACCCTGCTGGGCCTCGCACTGGGGGTCGACCCGCGGCGCCCGGCGCTCAAGCTGCCCGGCATCGGCCGGCTGGGCATGGCGCCTCTCATCAAGGGGCGAGGGGAAGGCAGCGGGGGGAGCTGAGTCCGCAAATGGAGAAAACCGATGACTTTCCCGGGGTGATGGCGCTCAGGGCCATAACATAAAAAGCCGAGCGTCCTGTAGGGAAGCTCGGCAAGCTATTGATCGTATCTCTACAGAAGCTGATACAGGGCTGGGCTTTCTCAAGCCTCGTCAGAAACGGAAGGTAACACCGGCGCCAATGGTCACGGGGTCGAGCTTCACTTCGCCGATGCTCTCTCCGTTGTTCTCCACTTCGGCATCGATATCCGCGTAGCTGGCATAGCCGGTCGCGCTGATGTGATCGGAAAGCGACAGATCCACGCCGATCTGTCCCATCACGCCGTATTCATCGTCGATCTCGAGGTTGTAGGGATCGACCTCATCCAGGCTGGAGTAACGCGAATAGTTTACGCCCAGGCCGACGAAAGGCTGCACGCGGGCATCGGCAATGCCGCCCAGCGGGTAGTAGTTCATCAGCAGGTTGACGGGCATGCGGTCGACGCTGCCCAAGTCGTTGCCGGCCAGGCCGAAGTCGTGATCCACGGGCTCACCGAGGCCCAACTCCACTCCGAAATTGTCGTGGAAGAGGTAGCCGCCTGCCAGGGAGAAGCCCCTTTCATCGGAGAAGTTGTCGGTGACCACATCGGCCTTGTCGAAGCCGGCACGGAGATAGATATCGCCGGCCTGATAGGCCATCACCGCCTGGCTGGAGAACGTCGCGCCGGCGACAGCAGCGGCGGTGAGGAGTGTGAGCTTGCGCATGAGGGTCCTCCTGGGAGTCCAGCCCGGTATCTCAGGCTCGTAGGTATGGGCAATCCATTAGCAAGCGCAGTATAAGAAACACTGTTTACTTTTGCCATCTCTAAAGTATGAAACAGCTAATGCGCGTGGTCTTGTAAGAAAAGGCTTACATCGATGTATGACATTGGCTAACGATTCGTGCCGAGGTCATCCTTGACGCCTGGCCACGCATTCCGCTGAAGTGGCTGATCCAGAATTGCGGGTGGTCGCTAGCAGGCTCACCGCATAGAATGGGCCACCGTTTACGTCGGATTAGATACATCGCTGCAGGATGTGGCGATGCAAGCTATTGATTTTCAAGGGCAAGGGAAGGCGTCCGGAAACAATCCCTCGGCGGTAGCGTGCCTGGCTGTTTCCTCAGGGAAAACGCATGAAAAACCGCTCTACGACGGGCTTCGTAGCGCTTTACCAGTAGGAGCTAATGTGGTCATCTAGCAGCTTTTGCTCATGGATGACCCGATGCTGACACCGTCGCTTATGCACCATTTATCGATCGTTCCCGACTTCCGCCAGGCGTGGAAAGTACAGCATCAGCTATCAGATATCCTGTTCCTGACGGTCTGTGCGGTGATCTGTGGTGCTGAGGGTTGGGACGAAATCGAAGATTTTGGCCACGCGAAGCTCGATTTTCTGCGCCAGTACGGAGATTTTAGTGCTGGCATCCCCAGTCACGACACCTTGGCCAGGGTCATGGCCCTGGTGAATGCCGAGCAGCTGCAAAGCGCGTTTGCTGAGTGGATGAAGGCCTGCCATGACGTGACGGAAGGTTCGGTAGTGGCCATCGATGGCAAGACGCTACGCGGGTCGTACTGCCGAGGGAAGGGCAAAGGTCAGGGAAAACGCATGAAAAACCGCTCTACGACGGGCCTCGTAGCGCTTTACCAGTAGGAGCTAATGTGGTCATC
>NZ_JAWSUJ010000100.1:0-16298 GCF_033549285.1 Halomonas sp. | reverse complement strand
CATTAGGATGGCTTCCTTACGTTCTGCGGGGTAACGCACGTTGATCACCTCTCAATCCGTTTAGGTGACAACTACGTTGACGCAAAGGGTCGAATATCGGCCACAAACCGCCTAACGGAATGTTTGTGGCTGGTTAGGAGAGGTGGCATCTAGGACTCTAGATAAAAAACAAAGACTTACCACGAAAGTCTTCGCCGTCATTTTGAAAAATGACATAAGTGGTAGTAAAAGTTGCTTGCAATTTTTCTACCAGTAGTCTGTACTCCTAATGAAAATAAATGTCAATAATTGTTTTTCTAATGAGCTGTTGAGAAAGATTCTAGCCAACATAGTAACCAAACCAGACCAACCGCGCCTCACCGATTATCATCTGATTGAGCCAGTATTTATAATACTATAACATTATAGATGGCACGACCTGGGAGTAAATATCAGCCTGAAAGATAATTAAAAAATATAGTATTCGACGACTACTTAGCCTTGTCACGTGAACGAACAGAAATATACTCCAGCCTAAAGAATTCACGAAACGGAGTTAGCTTTACTATCTGCTGTAACTTTGTTAGAAATTTTCTTAAAAATAATCAAGAGGATGTCAAAAATGACTAAAATCCGGGGAAGCTTGATAGAAGCAAACAAAAATGAGTGGCTCCATGATGTAGGAGAGCTATATGTTCAAGTCAAATTAAGCACAGAAGACGAAAATGTAAAAAAACTTAATGAAGGAAAAAGTCAACCCGTCATGTTAGGTGATGTGGTTATACCAAGTAGTGGAAAAGGATTCCCGAACGCTGTTATTGTCGACGCAGGATCGAATATACAGTTCATTATGCGATCAAAAGGGCCTCGAGGTTTTGGATATCATGTCAAAACAGCAAAGGAAACCATAGCACAGCTTTACTGTTGTGATACTAAAGACAAACCAAGTGGTGAGTCAAGAGTTCGCTTGGCATATTATTACAAAGATAACAAAATGTATAATATAAAGGTTGATGACTGGAACACAATGGGTGTAGCTCAAGATAAAGATCTAAGAGAGCAATATTGGCAGTGTAGAATTGTTACGTGGCCAGTTTACGGATTCATGAAAGATGGCAAAAGCTATGGGACGCCCCGTGAAGGTACCGCAGAAGTAGACGTCAAAGGTGGAGGGGCTCATTCTGGTGATGCAGTAGACAGTAGTGTAGGAAGAGTAGACAAGATTAAGGAACCAAAAGACCCAGAGAATAATAATAATGGGTATTTAACCATGAATTTCTTTGTATTTAAGGATCCTGAAGCGAAGAAAGCATTTTACGAAACATATAAGACAGGAAGTTCTGACGATTTCATATGAAGTGTGCTTAAAAATTTATGGAGGTAGGGGAAATGACAATGATTATAATATGCGTGGAAGGGGAAAAGGCGGCTATTCAATACGACGAAAAGCGATCTCTGTCGGAACTGAGAGCTGAATATCCAAATGATATTCCCCCCAATGGTGTATTCATGATTCAGGGTGCTCCTCTTGTAAAGTCACATGAGAGTTCTGTGACTATCAAAGAAGCCCTTGATGACGGTATGATAACCATTTCCGTGAAGAAAGAATCTTCTAGCGGGAATGAAGAGCCACACCAAAATGAAAGTATAATGATCGCATTGAAAAAGGGCGATAAGCAAAAATCTGTTTCCTTTAACCCAGATAAAAATCTTTCTAAGCTACGTTCCTCACTTTCTGGATTTATGCTTGAAAAAGATTTATTTGAATATAAGGGTGCGCCAATTGCTAAAGACCAAGAGAGCAAGATTACTGTCAAAGAGATTCTTGATAAAAACACATTGTCAATTAAGTCTGGTAAAAAAGAAAGTGTAGTGAAACCTGGGAAGCCTGGAAAAGCAGACACGAGTTCAGTTGAACCATCAAAGACGGAATGGACCTTAAAATCAGATGATGATAAAGATGCCACTCAGGCCTTAGATAAACTTGATGAAGAACGTAGTGCCGCTAAATCGGAAGGCTTGGAATACTACTATGAGTTGAATAAAAAGGACAAGAAAAAGCTAATTCTAAAAAAATTGCAGATAAATCATGGTCTATTGATACAGCCTAAATCATTCGATAAGTCTGTTAAGACGCCTCGAGAGTTGTTGGGTGAGCCAATCTATACAATGCCTGATACAGTATTAGATATGGATAAAGACTTATCATTCTCAAAAACCACGCATGAAGTTAGGAAAAGGTTTTCTCAGAATGCAAAAGGATCCGTAGGTGTTCCGGGGTTATCAGTTAGTGCATCGTATAGTCACGAGAAAGAGTCACTTCACAGTACAACTGAACAACGAGTATATCTTCTTGTAAGTGAGGATGTGCCAAAAGTTATTTTGAGTATTTTGCCAGAAAATATTAGAATCACTGGCGAATTTTCGCATGCGATAGATTCTGTTTTACAATCTTCTGAGAGTAATGAGATACAAAAGTATTTTGATCTTTTAGGTGTTCTGAATGAATATGGGTACTTCATGCCGATGAAGTTTGTACTTGGGGGGCAGATATGGGCTGAAGATACTAAAACAATTAAACAGGAAACGAATGCCGAAAGAGAGATGGAGTCATTTGCGGTAGCCTTTGAAGCAGATCTTGAAGTTAGTGGTGCCCCCGTACAGATAGGTGGTGGGTACGGCCAGCTTAATGAGGAACAGAAAAAAGATGTTCAACAGGATGCACAGCGCCGGATTAGTAAGAGGTTTCGTGGTGGTGATCCTGCGGCTTCTGGTAAGCCAGCAACATGGATAGCTTCGTTAGCTAAATCTAATAATTGGGATGTTATAAGATATCTCGAACTCAAGCCAACTTTAGACTTGCTTGATGACGCTCAACGAAGTAAGTGTGCCGAAATAATTAACAAACATGCACCTCATCCAGAGACCCATAAGTTAACTGCTTTGGATATGGAAGGCTATGCAGCAAATCTCAACGCAGGATATAGTGATGATTTTGTCTGATATTAATTTTTTCGTATAACTTTTTGCCATATGTGCTAGATAATAAACTCAAATCAAGGATGATTTTTATCAGTCTACAAGGTAAATTGTTAGTTAACAAGCACGAAGGATGGTGAGTTATTAAATTGAATAATGCCACAGGATTGTGGAGTTTCCAATGCAAAAAATAAAAATATCCATAGCCCACGGAAGTGTGGGGTTCTCACCATACCCCGTCATGGTTGGGCACTATCAGGGAGACACAATAACTAGTGTTGAAAAATACCTAAACCGATGCCTTAACGAACGTTTGGGTCTGAAGAGCAAGTTAGGCTTATATCCAGGCCCACTAGAAAGTGTTGAAATTTTCCTGAACACTGAAAGCAATGCCAAACCAGCGGGTGGTATTATTGTAGGGTTGGGGCAGGCTGGTACACTCACTCCAGTTGATTTGATTAAAACTGTGTGCCATGCCGCACTCCGTTATGCAACAACTTTGTTGGAGCAAGATGGTGCGAGTACTACACACGGATCAAAGAGCTTTGTTCCAGTATCGCTGACATCAGTACTTATAGGTTCCGGTCCTTCTGGTATATCAGTAAAAGAGTCTGTTAAAAGTATTCTCCAGGGTTTATCACAGGCAAGACTGATACTTGATGATAAAGGATATTCACAATCTGTTTCGTTCATCGCATTTGAGTTTATGGAGTTGTGGGAAGACCGGGCAATATTGGCTGCTCGAGCATTAGAAGAATTGCGGATAGACCCAGATTTTCAGGAATGTTTTGATTTTGGATCCATAAATATAAGGTGTTCTCCTGGTAGACGAACAAGGGTGGTCTTTAAAGAAGAAACCAATTGGTGGCGGCGACTTAGAATACTGGGAAAGAGTGAGGGAACTCTTGGTTTTAGCCTTTTAACTGATCGCGCACGCACTGAAGTATCCCTTATACCGGCTCAACGTGCATTAGTAGACCAGTTTATCAAAAAGGCTATCAGTCACACAGGCAATGAAATAAATTTAGGTAAGACGCTTTTCGAACTCCTGATACCCAACTATCTCAAGGATTTAGCATCCAAACGGGAGAATCTGGTTTTGTTGTTGAACCAGAATGCTGCCCGTTACCCATGGGAGATGCTTCAGGATAGTCGAAGCACGGATAAGCGTCCGCTGGCTGTGGAAGTAGGAGTACTGCGTCAGCTTGAAACACCTGTGTTTAGAGACAATGTTTTTTCAACTTTAGCCAACACAGCCCTTGTGATTGGTGATCCCAAAAGTCCTCTCCCAGATTTACCATCTGCACAGGAAGAAGCTCAGTTAGTACGAGGAGCACTTTTGTTGAACGGATATGACGTAGTTTTTAAACAATGTGCATCTTCACTAGAAATAATCGAGTCTCTCTACTCAAGAAACTACCGCTTCTTGCACCTCACTGGGCATGGTGTATACAGGCAAAAAAGCATGGGTGTGGATGATGTAGTTAGCGGTATGGTTATTGGGGATGGTCTATTTCTCACCCCGAGTGAAGTTGAACAGATGCGTACTGTTCCCGACTTAGTATTTATAAACTGTTGTCACCTCGGATATATCGAGGGAAATGAGGATAAGAACTTTGACTACGGTAGTTTGGCTGCTAATTTAGCTACTCAGTTTATACGCATTGGTGTCAGGGCCGTTGTTGCTGCTGGTTGGGCTGTCGATGACTCTGCGGCAAAAACCTTTGCAGAAACGTTTTATAAAGAACTTCTTACAGGTGCGAGCTTTGGAGCTGCTGTATTAAAAGCACGCCTGCGAACGTATGAACAACATCCTGGAGTAAATACTTGGGGCGCATATCAGTGTTATGGAGACCCTGGGTATAGCCCTGTGCAGGACGCTTCGCAAGAGTTGGAAGTTAAGAGACCTTCAGGCTTCCACATGATATCTGAAGCACAAGCCGAGATTCATAATCTTTTGAATGATGCAGCTACAGCTTCAAGCGATGAAACCAAAAACCTTATAGCAGATTTGAAAAAGTGTGAAAGTGAGATTCCATCAGGATGGTTAAATTCTGGAAAATTGCGTGCCGAGTTTGGATCTGCATACGGAGAACTTGGCATTTTGTCTGAAGCTATTACTCATTACAAGGCAGCAATGCTTACGGAAGACTCTGACATCTCTTTCCGCTCTGTTGAGCAGATGGCAAACCTTCAGAGTCGATGGGCAGTTCACCTATGGAGAGAAGCTCACACAACAACCAATGATGACGACGAACTCCGGGCTCGAGATGACTTTCTAGTTGAAATTGATGAAGCGATAAAATTATTGGAGATACTTTGTTCAATAAATCTTACGAGTGAACGACTTAGCCTTTTGGGCAGTGCCTATAAGCGAAAGGCCATTATAAGCTTAGGCGATGAACGTGTAAAATATATTGTAAAAATGCGCGACATGTTTAGAAAGTCTTATGAGTTAAAGAAAGAAAAGAAAGATGATGATGATTTTTATCCATTAATTAACTGGATAACAGCAGAAATAGTACTATCATGGCATAATTCTGCACAAGGAACAAAACTCTCTGCTGAGTTACTCAGTCACTTACACAAATCAGAAGAGATGGCTAATGAGAGAGAATTAAATAACCCTAGTTTTTGGAGCGCGATTACGGCTGTTGAATTTTCTTTAGTCCTGCATCTATCAGACAGGAGTCTTTCCGATCACGTTGATGAAATCATACGTGGATATACAGCTGCATATTTACGTAGGTCCACTCCACGGCAGTTTAATTCCGTCCTTGAGCATCTTGAGTTTTTTTATGAAACCAGTCCTTTATATGAAGATGATTTAAAATCATCAATGAGTGATCGCGAGAATGTTGGAATAATCTTGCGAGAGTTGCGAAAGGCATGTGCCTGACCTACTTATATAATGGTGGTGAGCATGTACGACAATATTACTACTTTCGTGTATGAGGCGGAGCAGTGTGGAGACTTATGCTATCCAGATTCATCATTGGAGATTGAGAACTTAAACACTGCTTATTCTATATATGATTCAGCTAAAAAAGGAACCACATTGTATGATGTCGATGATAATATAATTTCTTTTGGTGTCACAGTAGTCGGCAGGTTGGCTTTGAAAGTCAGAGCTTACAATTCTGCGATGGAAGAAGAATGGGTATGGGTTCCATCTGACGAAAGCTTTCCAAGTATTGATGAAATATTAATTCAAAATCTGGGGAAAATGTGTGAAGAAACTAATAACACAAGAGGCAGTATTTTGGATGCAAGTCGTTGGACCTTGATAGCCAATGATGCATGGTTGTTGGGTAGTATGCACGCAATAACTTCTTTTCATTTTGCCTCTCCTTTGTCGTGGAGCAATCTCTGGGATAAAGATTTACAGCGTGTGACTGTCACTGGAAGGGAACTTATTGGAATTATAGGGCATGGGTACAAATTAACCAGGCCAAATCCGAAGCTTGAACTGGTTGCTGTTTGTGAGAACAAAGATTTAGCCATGGCGTCGTCCTTACTCTCATATAAAGATAAATTGCACCGACATGGATCATACAGTGCTCTAAGGGAAGTATATGATTCGCTTCCCTCTGAGTTTACGAACTACTAGACAAAACTTCTCTTATGTTTTTTTACGTCTTAAGTTGTGAAGGTTTAGCTAAGATTTTAATTTAGAGACGTGTTGGGTCAGGGTATAAAGCGGTTGTAGTATTTTAATTAAGGAGAGGTAGAGTGGCGAAGAATATTGTTATTTTTTCTGATGGCACAGCAATGGCAGGTGGCCGGCGGCCTGATCAGCTACTTAGCAATGTGTATAAACTTTACAATGCGTCGCGTCCAGGCGTTGAAAGCATTATCGATCCCGCAGAACAGCTCTGTTTTTACGAGGCAGGACTTGGAACGAAGGAGATTTCCGGTACACCATGGTTTCGCCCGCTAAGCTATGCCCGGAAATTTTTGAGTCTTGGCCTTGGTACTGGACTGATGTCCAATGTATCTGATTGCTACAAGCTTATCTTGAAATATTACGAACCAGGTGATCGTATTTTTTTGTTTGGCTTCAGTCGCGGTGCTTACACGGTAAGAACTCTTTGCAGCGTGATGAATCTCTGCGGCGTCCCGACACATGATTTGGATAACTCTGATTTGCCAAGAGGAGGAAAAGCGCTTTCCAGAATTGCCGATGAAGCCGTTTTCAAAGTATATGGACATGGAGCTGGTAAAAGTCGCGAAAAATATGAGACTGAACGGGAGGAACTCGCCTCCCGTTTCCGTCAAAAATATGGCGCACAGGATGACCTAATCGAGAACAAAAGGGGAAATGTAGTGCCATACTGTGTCGGTGTTTTTGACACTGTTGCTTCACTAGGTGCTTCGGGAGTGCGGCGGGCTGCGATCTTAGGTCTATCAGGGGTTGTGTTAGCCTTTTTCTCGTTTATTGCAGTCCACGCGCTGAATTGGCTGTTGCCTATTGATCTTTCGGATTCCTTTTTGTTGTTTTTTTTCTGTATAGTACTGGTTTCCACTGCAATAAATTTCAAGTCGCAATACCGATCAATCCGTGATTTTCCGGAACGAGGTGATCATAAGTGGCACCTAGCAGCCTGGAGGTTTCGAGATTACGACATGTTTCTTGATCCTCGTGTCCGCTATGCAAGGCATGCGATTGCTCTAGATGAAGAGCGTTGCAGCTTCTCTCGGGTCGGCTGGGCGCGTGAAGCTGATGTTCAGAACGCGCCTGAAGATTGGTTGGTGCAGAAATGGTTCCCAGGAAATCATTCTGACATCGGCGGAGGAACATACCCCGAGCCCGAGTCACGGCTTTCCGACATCTCGCTCCAGTGGATGCTTGATGAAGTGACTGCACTACCAGATGGTCTTAAGATCGATAAATCTAAGATTAACCTATTCCCCGACCCCACAGGGGTGCAGCATTGTGAAGTGAGGGCGGTAAGAGACATGTATCCACCCTGGGTGCCCATGAAATTCCGGATCACATGGCGACGAGAACTGCGCTCTGGGGTGACACGCGAGGCTTGCCACGAAAGCGTTTTTCGACGTATGTACGAAGAATATGTTTACCGTAATGGCGATAAAATTAAATATCGACCTGCACAGTTGCATGATTAATCACATATTTTGCATTAGAGATTAAATACACTATTAGTGGCCACTTCGTTAACGTAGTATACTGCAACGAGGTGGCCAGTGGGGAGAGAGCTATCCTGACGAAACTATGCGAACATGCTATCCGATATCTTTTAATTCAATTCGAATTCAAGAATCAGGGATTTATCTAAAGTCTTGCACGAAGTCTGGCATATCGCTTCCCATAACCTTCTTCACTCTTGCATCACTATCACACCATGTGAAAAAGGCACTACCTTGTCGGACTGCTTTCTTGATGTCACTTTCATCCATGTTGCCACCATCGATCCATACAATCTCTGCATCTGGAAAATTATTTGCCAAGTCGATAACATCCCTCTTTTCACTTGAATTAAAATCACGACACCAATCTCCGGTGATGTCACCGTGGTATCCTACATAAACGGTTAATTTTTCTACTGCTTTCAGAGCCCTAGAAGCTGGCATTAGCTTATTTGAAAACTCTTCAACAGTACTTTGTCCCTTATTGGTAAATATATTATTTTCGTATTGGGCAATGTTACCATTTGCCTCTGCCTGG
Organism: Halomonas sp.; assembly: GCF_033549285.1. Classification (GTDB taxonomy): domain Bacteria; phylum Pseudomonadota; class Gammaproteobacteria; order Pseudomonadales; family Halomonadaceae; genus Halomonas. Next base: position 7,651 of record NZ_JAWSUJ010000100.1, on the reverse strand, counting down.
CTAACAATAGCAGCTGAGAGAGAGGCTAACAAAGCTGCAATAAAATAAAGAAGAAATTGAGCGACACCATTTTTGGAGTGTTGACTTTTGTCAGTTGAGACAAGCATTTGTTTTCTCCTTGTTTTTTAATAATTTCTTGCAATGTCTAACTTGGTTCTAGTTATGTTATGCATGATGAGGTGAAACAAATATTCCTGAGCTTATTGTGATAATGATTTCCTCAAAAAATGCTGATTTTGAAGGAGGGTTAAACTAGCTGAGAGATTGCATTAATGCTAGCTAGCACATTTTTCATTCACTACTGATGAGTCACCATGGTCACACATGAATTACGATAGAGAACGCTCACGCATTATATATTAGTCAAGTTTTTTGCTTAACGCGAATGGTATTTTTTGATGGAGAGAAAAATTCTTCTTTCGGTTGAGGATCCCAGGTGAGGCCTGACCTGCGTCTCCAATTTGTAGCCGGTAGAGTCGAACGCCGCATTAATTTTCCCATCGCTTCGTGTTCGACACCGGCCAGGTAGAACCTTGATTTCTGCCATCTGCCTAACTGAGCTAGTCGATGAACCATATCTAGATCTTCCAAGCTGAGTACCAGATCAAGAAGAATGTTACCCGCAGAGAGGGCTCCTGGCCCAAATGGATGCCCAGGTGCCATTACAACTACTGATCGACGCACTGTCGCCGTCCTACTACTCGAACTCGGCGGGGAAGGGGGACGTCCCCATCGGCCTCGAGCGCATCTGCGCGTCTACTTCCTCCAACAGTGGTATGCGCTGGCCGACGAGTCGTTGTAAGATGCTATTTATGGGTTCTTCGTCACTTCATGTGGATTTGGCCTGATCCAGCAGGCGGCTCACTGGGCTGCCGATCAGGTCGATCATCGCGATGAAATCGGCCTTGTTTCGGTATCCACGGGCGCGTGAACGTGCCGCCTGGAACAAGCCATTCATCCCCTCCAGCGTGCGCTCATCAGTCCCGAGATCCAGCGCCTGACAACTGCCTCTGCATGCCGCTCCAACGTTGCCAGAGGTTTGCCCATCGGCTTCAGCAGTGGCTTCTCAGCCACTGCCGCTTTCATGACCTTGAGATGGTTCCTGATCCGCCACCGAGCCGTCCGGGGCGTTGATGCCTTCTGGATCCAGCGCAGCTTCTCCTTGATCACCCATGCATTGGCAGTCGCACTCTGATCGGCCACCAGCTCGTGGAGCGCTGTCAGCTGCTTGGGCGTAAGGTTGCCGTTATCCAGATTCTTCAAGACCGCTCATTGGAGGGCTCTGGAGGGGCGGCGCCCTTTCTTGGGTACCTCGTCCAGCGCCTTGGTTAAGGTCTGCATGATGTGGAACCAGTCAACCGTCACGTCGAAGTTGGGGGAGGTTCTCGGCCACGCCGCTTAGGAAGGCTGAGACATGTCGCAGACGACCTCTACCACGTTTTCCGCGTCGCCACTATGGATCGCCAGGAAGGCGCTGAAGGCCGTGATGGCGGCCTTGCCATGCCCAGGCACGGCGAAGATCGCCGGTTCCTGATGACGCTGCATGTCGAGGAACACCTTGACATTGCGCTGACCGAGTCATGAGGCCGTATCGTCCACGCCGACATCGGTCACGCGTGACAGGTCCGGCTCGCCCAGCATGCGACCCACGTAGTGGTGCACGATGCACCACAGGCGCTTGTCAGGGATCTCCAGTTGCCGGGAGATGACCAGCACCGGCATCACTTTCACGAGCGCATGGTCGCCTGCTCGGACAGCAGGGTGAAATCTCTGCCGGGCGTTGAAGTCACCTTTTTGCACTGACGCCATGGTAGGAGCACTTGATGCGCTGCAAGAGGCGTGGAGGTAGCAGTGATTCAGGGAGAGGTCCGGGTTCCGACAGGTCATGGCGGCAAAGTCGTGCGGCTGCCAGGCTTTGCCGCTCTTTGGGCAAGGGTAGAGGCAGCCTTCCTCGGTCGGGACATAGAGACCGGGGCTGTGGGGAGACACGGAGGTATCCAGGCGTTGGTCCTAAAATACCCAGAGCACTTCCGGGCTCAGGAAAAGGCTGAGTGTCAGAATCTCGGTTCCACCCACGTCATTTCTCCAGTCGTCGTGGAGGTCATATCCTAGTCCAGTCAATTGGGCCAATTCTGCACCCAACGGCAAAGAGCAAAATAGGGAGATCTTGAACCGCTGGACTATAGTTGTTGATGAGAGCGCAGTGCACCTCTGCTGCGTCGATATTGCTTGATCATGCTCTGCCCTGACGGGATTGCGTATTCCGGCGAACGTGACCGGTCATTCCGGCGATCGTGACCGATTTGCTCACCGCTTTCTCGCTGGCTCTGGTTTTGTAAGCTGACCGGTCACGATGGGTCAACTTCTGCCGCTTGCGGGGCGGCGTTCTTGCGCATCGATTCTCCTCTGAGTGTCAGGCGGTGGGCGCTGTGCAGCAGCCGGTCCAAGATGGCGTCAGCCACCGTCGCGGCGCCGATGTAATCGTGCCAGTGCTCGATGGGCAGCTGGCTGGCGATCAGTGTCGAGCCCCGCCCATGCCGGTCCTCGATCACCTCCATCAAGTCCTGGCGCTGCGGCGCGGTCATCTTCTGCATGCCCCAGTCGTCGAGGATCAGCAGGTCGGTTTTCTGCAGCTGGCCCATCAGCCGGGCGTAAGAGCCGTCGCCTTGGGCGATGCGTAGCTGCTCGAACAGGCGAGGCACCCGCAGGTAGCGCACCGAGTAGCCTTGCCGGCAGGCCTGGTTGCCCAGCGCGCAGGCCAGCCAGGTCTTGCCGCACCCGGTGGGGCCGGTGATGCACAGGTTGAGTGACTGGCCGATCCACTCGCCGCTCGTCAGCGGTGCCATGCGGCCCCGCTCCAGGCCCCGGGGATGGCGGTAGTCGATGTCCTCGACGCAGGCCGTCACCCGCAACTTGGCGGCCTTCAGTAGCCGGTCGAGGCGGCGGTTATCGCGATGCAGGACCTCTCGGTCGAGCAGCATGCCCAGGCGATCCTCGAACGGCATGTCGTAGGTATCCGGCTGGGTGAGCTGGTGAGCCAGGGCGTCGTGCATACCGGTCAGCTTGAGGCGGCGCAGGGTGTCGAGCAGGGGCTGGGTCATCATCGGTCGTCTCCTCGGGTCAGTGGTAGTACTCGGCACCGCGCACGTTGGTGTGGGGCGGCAGGTCGTCAAGCGCCTCGGGGAGCGTCAGCATCGGCTGCTGATCCAGCCCCTGCTTGAGGATCGAGGCGATGCTGGCGTAGCGGGTGGTGGGGATCGCCAGGGCATGGGCGCAGGCCTGCTCCAGACGGGCCTTGCCGTAGCGCCGGCTGAGCTGCAGCAGGCCCAGGCAGGCACGGTAGCCATGCTCGGGATGGGGGCGGTCCTGCAGCTGCCGCTGGGTCATCTCAAGGGTGGCGACGCCGATGGCCTTCGCCCACTTCAGGAAGCGGCTCGGCGACCAGTCGCGGTGGGCCTGGTGGCGCTTGGGCATGTGCTCGGCCAGGGTCGAGAAACGCCCCGGCGCATGGCGCGGGTGCGCCGCCACCCGGTGCCCCTTGTGGAACACCTCCACCATGGCGTGGGTCAGGCGCACCTCCAGCACCTGGCCGACCAGGCTGTGGGGGACGCTGTACAGGCGCTTGTCGAGGTCGAGGTGGTAGTCGATGCCGGGCTTGGCCTTGCGCCACTCGGCGTACTCGTAGGGCGTCTCTGGTAGGGCGCGCAGCACCGGCCGGTCGATGGCCACGAACAGGTCACGCCGGCTCTCCTCGCGGCCCTGGAAGGGTCGGCAGTTGAGGTCCCCCAGCAGCGCCCGGATGGCCTGGTTCAGCGACGCCAGCGTGAAGAAGGTGTGGTGGCGCAGGCGGGCCAGGATCCAGCGCTCCACCAGCAACACCGCGGCCTCCGCCTTGGCCTTGTCCTTGGGCTTGTAGGGCCGCGCCGGCAGCACCGCGACCTGATAGTGCCGGGCCATCTCGGCGTAGGTCGCGTTGAGCTGGCTCTCGTAGCGACACGCCCGCGTCACGGCGCTCTTCAGGTTGTCGGGCACCAGTAGCTCGGGGACACCGCCCAGGAACTGGAAGGCGCGCTGGTGAGAGGCGATCCAGTCGGGCAGCGCCTGGCTCCAGGTGGCCTCGGCGTAGGTGTAGCTGGACGCCCCCAGCACGGCGACGAACACCTGGGCGTTGCGTACCTCGCCGGTGGCCTGGTTGATGATCGGCACGGTCGGGCCGCAGTAGTCGATAAACAGCTTCTCGCCGGCGCGGTGGACCTGGCGCATGCTGCGCCGCTGGCGGTTCCGCCAGGCGCGGTAATGGTCGCAGAACCGACTGTAGCGGTAGGCCTTGTCGCCGTGGACCTCGACATACTCCGCCCACAGCAGCTGCAGGGTCACGCCCTTGCGCTTGAGTGCCTGGTGGACCTGGAAGTAGTCCGGTGCCGAGAAGCGCATCGGCGGCGACTTGGCCGGGAACAGTCGCGCCTCCAGCGCCGCCTCGTCGGTGCCGTCAGGCAACGGCCAGCTGATGCCGGCCACCTGGGCCAGGCTGACGTACTTGCTGACCACGCCCTTGGAGAGGCCACAGGCCCGCGCAATCTTCTCGTGGCTGAGGCCGGCGTCGTACTTGAGGCGCAACACCTCGGTGATGGTTCGCATGGGAATCCTCGGTGCTGGCATGTCCCCCTCCAGGGCAAAGGCAAAAGGAGGGGTATGCCGTAAAAGTCCGAATCATTCCAGCGAGTTAGGTGAGATTCCGGGAACGTGACCGAGGATTCCGACATCGTGACCACGGATTCCGGGAAAGGGGCCGAAATCGGTCACGATGAAACGGAATGGCCGGTCACGTTGGCCCGGAATGGTCGGTCACGATAGATCGGAACGGGCGGTCACGATGGCGCGGAATACGCAGGGATAGGAGGAATACCATGAAACTGCTGACATGGGCGGCTGGTGCCGCCTTAGTAATTGCATCATCCTGGAGTGTGGCTCAAGACCTAACAGAAATTGATAAACCAGCTTCGGAGTTAGAAGAGGTGTTGGCACAAGAAATTGATCTTCCCCCGGGTGATCAATCTATTCGAGTGGTTCGAGTGGCGATGGATCCGCACACAGCTGCTGCTTGGCACTCTCATCCCAGCCCTGTCTATGTATATGTCGTCGAAGGAGAAGTGACGCTTGAGGTGGAGGGCGAGACCAAGACGGTAAAAGCGGGAGAAGCGGTGGCAGAACCTTTGGATGCCCGGATGCGGGCAATAAATACGACCGATCAGCCGGCGCGCGCGGTGGTGTTCCAGATCAGCCCGAAGGAGAAGGCGTTCTTGGAAGAGGAAGCGAAAAACTAAACATTAAGATATTGCCGTTGGTATTTTTGGAAGGAGCGCCTACTGGCGCTCCTGTACTAGGTGATGGTGCTGGCTAAAGGCCAGCACCCGTGCCAAGGTCGAGCACACGTTTCATGTCGACAAGATCCTGTGACGATACCTGAAGGTTTGCTATCTGGGGCTGGCGCAAATCAGGCGCACCTTTCTAGTCTGTTCGGACTGGAAAACTTGGTTCTCGCAAAGTGCAGTGAGGGGCGTGTTGACGGCACCCGAGTGCCATAAATCTGGCCTGGCAGACGGATAATCTGGCTGCCAAGGTAAATTGACCAACTGAAATGGTTAGAAAATGAATGTTGATTCGGTAACTGTGCCCTCCCAACATTTCAGCGGATCTGCGATGAATTGATCAGCGGCACCTTAATTCAGGAAGAAGACTTCTCGTCCAGCTAATTTCGTCATATATCTGATGCAGTAGTTCACGTGAAGTCGTGTCGTAACTATCTACAAGGCCAGCCGGATTGATGAAAAACATGCTGCTGTTCTCTTTGTTAAATATAAAGCGTATCCCTCCAATGTCCAAATTGTCTTCTATATCTCCAAGGTGTACATCAAGAGTTATTAAGCTTCCATTATGGAAAAGCCCGCTTGAATCGTGCTTGACGCAGCACCTAAGGAATTTGTAATCAAGCTTCTCACCTTTGAATGTTATTTCTTCATACATTTTAATGGTGATTTCTCTCATGTTCCACCTTTTCGAGGGTTGTGAGCTTTTGCAATTAACTCTATGTCTTGTATTCATTAAGACTCAGTGCTTGTTCGTTAATATTTTCAGCTCCTTATGGGCGTGTCAACAAAATTTTTGGATAGGATTTTGCAATGGAATTTATTCATGTACCATGGCGTGGTTGAAGCTTTGCGCGAATGTAATTTATTATTTGAAATATTAAATCGTGGGCGTTGGACTTTCCAAGAGTTAATGTCCCACTAGCAGTGTGAGAGAGCGATAGTCGATGCCACCATCGTGGCGGCCGCGCCCTCCACCAAGAACCAGGCCAAACAACGAGACCCGGCGATGAAGCAGACCAAGAAGGGCAACCAATGATATTTCGGTCTGAAGGCCTATAGCGGCGTCGATGCCGTCACCAGCCTGACCCACAGTGTCGTCGCCACCTCGGCCAACGTAGCCGATGTCACCATGCCAGACACCAGCCTCATGCCAGTCTTTGAGGTGAAACCGGAGCCGTACCCCATTTCCTGAGGCAGGATATCCCACGGGATCCCCGCCTTCAGAACGAAGAGGAGCCCGGTCAAGGCGGCACGGTTGCAGATGGGAGGAGCGACCACGCAGCTGTGGCTGCTCCGATGGCAGAAGCGGCTCCTCGATCTGCCAAAGTCGTCAGATACGATCTTCTTGGCCATACCAACAGGCGGGGGATGTCACTGGCGTGCATCAAGGTTTTGAAAAACGCGCTGATTGTCACCATCTTTGCGTGCGATTCGCACTCTATTTCCGGTCCGGCGGCTGCCGCCGCAGGCGCGAGAGGCAAGGGCAGAAGTTATTGCGCCGGCGCGACCAGGCCGCGCTGTACGGCAGGGCGCTCGAGGAAAGCGGTGAGCACTCGATTGACGTGCTGGAAGTCGTCGATGCCTACCAACTCGCCCGCCTCGTAAAAGCCGATCAGGTTACGCACCCAGGGCCAGGTGGCAATGTCGGCGATCGAGTAGGTCTCGCCCAGCAGCCAGGCCTTGTTTGCCAGGTGGGCGTCCAGCACGCCGAGCAGGCGCCGCGATTCGCCCACGTAGCGGTCCCGGGGGCGCTTGTCCTCGATCTCCCGGCCGGCGAAGCGGTTGAAGAACCCGACCTGGCCGAACATCGGGCCGACGCCGCCTTTCTGGAACATCAGCCACTGCATCACCTGGTAAGTGATTATGCATAATTAATCGTGCGCTCCGTGCCGTAATCCCCGAGCAGGCGATGGACCTCAGCGCAGAGCCGATCAAACGAGAGATAGGCCCCCAAGGGCAGCCAGTAGTATTTGATCTGTCGCCAGAGGATCTCGATCAAATTCAGTTCTGGCGAGTAAGCGGATAGGTAGACCAGATGCACGCGATGCGACATCCACGTCAGAATCTTGCGCTTAAACGCCTTGGAACGATGCATGCTGGCATTGTCCAGCACCACCACGGCGAAGGCATCGGGATCTTTCTGAGCCACAAACTGATCAAACGCCTCGATGACTGTCTCCGTGGTGACCGACTCGGTGGTCGTGTGGTAGACCAACTTCCCTTTTCGGCTCACGAACCCCAGCACGTTCAGCCTATGGCTATGTGAGTACGCCGGCACCTCC
>NZ_JAWSUJ010000099.1:0-16560 GCF_033549285.1 Halomonas sp. | reverse complement strand
AGCCGGGTGCGTCAATTGCGCATGCCCGGATCTGAGGGGGGCCGGGTCGAGCAATCGCCCGGTCTACCCGACTAGGGTGGTGGGGAGTCCGTCAGCGGTAATGGAGGAGAAACGGGATGTGGCAGGCGATCAAGTCGGTGCTGGCGGCCTTCCTGGGGGTGCAGAAGGATACGCGACGGCGTGAGGATTTCGCGTCCAACCGCCCGGGCACCTTCATCGCGGCGGGGCTGCTCATGGGGCTGGTGTTCGTGGTACTGGTGGCACTCGTGGCGGTGCTGGCCGCGCGCTGACCGGCCCAGCGTTGACGAGCCCGTTTACCTGGCCCCGGACGGCAGGCGTGACGAACTGTCGCACTCTTCTATAATGCTCCAAGCGCTCGCTAATACAACAATGACCCTGAGGAGGCGCCGATGCGCACGTTTCTCGTGTGGATGGTGGGAGGGCTGGCCTCCGCAGCCCTGACCCCGCTCGCGCTGGCCAATGGCTGGAACATGCCGGTTGGCGTCACGGCAGTCAGCCGTGACATCTACTCCCTGCACATGATCATCTTCTGGATCTGCGTGATCATCGGGGTCATCGTCTTCGGTGCGATGTTCTACTCGCTGTTCCGCTACCGCCATTCCCGCGGCGCCAAGGCCGCCACCTTCCACGAGCACACCAGCGTGGAAGTGATCTGGACGGCGATCCCCCTGCTGATCCTTGTGGCCATGGCGGTGCCTGCCACCGCGACCCTCAAGAACATGTACGACACTTCCGAGGCCGATCTCGACATCATGGTCACCGGCCAGCAGTGGCGCTGGCGCTATGAGTACCTGGGCGAGGAGGTCGCCTTCACCTCCAACCTGGGGACGCCCCGCGAGCAGATCAGTGGCGCCGACGAGAAGGGAGAGCACTACCTTCTCGAGGTGGACGAGCCGCTGGTGCTGCCGGTGGGGCAGAAGGTGCGCCTGCTGCTGACATCCGATGACGTCATCCACTCCTGGTGGGTGCCCGAACTGGCGGTCAAGCAGGACGCCATTCCCGGCTTCGTCAACGAGAACTGGGTGCGCATCGAGGAGCCCGGTATCTATCGCGGCCAGTGCGCCGAGCTGTGCGGCAAGGACCACGCCTTCATGCCGGTGGTAGTCGAGGCCGTCGAGCAGGAGCGCTTCGACGAGTGGCTGGCCGAGCGCAAGGAGGCCGCCGCCCAGGAGGCCCAGGGCGTCGATCGCGAGTGGGGCATGGATGAGCTGATGGAGCGAGGCGAGCAGGTCTACGGCTCGGTGTGTGCCTCCTGTCACCAGCCGGATGGCACCGGCAACCCGCCGGCCTTCCCGGCGCTGGCGGGCAACCAGGCGCTGCTGGACGAGCCGGAGCGCCATATCAGCACCGTGATCGACGGTGTCTCCGGGTCCGCCATGCCGGCCTTCCGTAACACACTGAATCCGGTGGAGATCGCCGCGGTGGTCACCTACGAACGCAATGCCTGGGGCAACGAGTCCGGCGACAGCGTGCAACCGTCGGAAATCGCCGAGCGCCTCGCCGACCAGGGCGAGTGACCGGCCTTTCCGTTTCTCTATCGCGACGTCACAGGGAGATTTCCGATGGCTTCGACACTGCCCCCCAAGCCGACCCCCGAGCACAGCACGGCCACCGCCGGCGGCATGGCCGAGGCCGGCCATGCCCGGCCCCGCGGGCTGATGCGCTGGCTGCTGACCACCAACCACAAGGAGATCGGCAGCCTCTACCTGATCTTCTCGCTGACCATGTTCTTCATCGGCGGGATCTTCGCCCTGGTGGTGCGGGCCGAGCTGTTCCAGCCCGGCCTGCAGCTGGTGCAGCCCGAGTTCTTCAACCAGATGACCACCATGCACGGCCTGATCATGGTGTTCGGGGCGATCATGCCGGCCTTCGTGGGGCTGGCGAACTGGATGGTGCCGCTGCAGATCGGCGCCCCGGACATGGCCCTGCCGCGGCTCAACAACTTCAGCTTCTGGCTGCTGCCGGTGGCCTTCACGCTGCTGCTCAGCACCCTGCTGATGCCGGGCGGCGGGCCCAACTTCGGCTGGACCTTCTACGCGCCGCTCTCCACCACCTACGCGCCACCATCCACCACCTTCTTCATCCTCTCGCTGCATATCGCCGGTATCAGCTCGATCCTCGGCGCCATCAACATTATCGCCACCATCCTCAACCTGCGGGCGCCGGGGATGCGCATGATGGACATGCCGCTGTTCGTCTGGACCTGGCTGATCACCGCCTTCCTGCTGATCGCGGTGATGCCGGTGCTGGCCGGGGTGATCACCATGATGCTGATGGACATCAACTTCGGCACCAGCTTCTTCAACGCGGCCGGCGGCGGTGACCCCGTGCTGTTCCAGCACCTGTTCTGGTTCTTCGGGCATCCCGAGGTCTACATCATGATCCTGCCGGCCTTCGGCATCGTCTCGGCGATCATTCCGACCTTCTCGCGCAAGCGGCTCTTCGGCTACGCCTCCATGGTCTATGCCACGGCGGCGATCGCCATCCTCTCCTTCCTGGTCTGGGCCCACCACATGTTCGTGGTCGGGCTGCCGCTGGTGGCGGAGCTTTTCTTCATGTACACCACCATGCTGATCGCGGTGCCCACCGGGGTGAAGGTCTTCAACTGGGTGGCGACGATGTTCCGGGGCTCGATCAGCTTCGAGCCGCCGATGCTGTTCGCCCTGGCCTTCGTGGTGCAGTTCACCGTCGGGGGGTTCTCGGGGCTGATGCTGGCCATCTCGCCGGCCGACTTCCAGTATCACGACACCTACTTCGTGGTGGCCCACTTCCACTACGTGCTGGTGCCCGGCGCGCTCTTCGCGATCCTGGCCGGCGCCTACTACTGGCTGCCCAAGTGGACCGGCCACTACCCGCACCTGCGCCTCTCCCAGTGGCACTTCTGGCTGTCGGTGATCGGCGTGAACCTGACCTTCTTCCCGATGCACTTCTCGGGGCTTGCCGGCATGCCGCGGCGCATCCCCGACTATGCGCTGCAGTTCGCCGACTTCAACGTGGCCTCGAGCCTCGGCGCCTTCCTTTTCGGCGCCTCCCAACTGCTCTTCGTGCTGGTCATCATCAAGTGCGTGCGTGGCGGCGAGAAGGCCCCGGCCAAGGCCTGGGAGGGTGCCGAGGACCTGGAGTGGAGCGTGCCGAGCCCGGCCCCGCTGCATACCTTCGAGACGCCCCCGGACTTCCATCCCCATCGGCAGCACTGAGTAGCGTCGGCAGCGACGCGGGAGGCAGGCATGGCCAGCCATGACGAACAGGCAACAGGCCGGGAAGGGGTGCGCCGGACCGTGAGCCGCACCCTGGTGGTGCTGGCCGGGATGTTCGCCTTCGCCTTCGCTCTGGTGCCGCTCTATGACGTCTTCTGCGAGGTCACCGGCCTCAACGGCAAGACCAGCAACAGCGCCCAGATGCTGGTCCATGAGGAGGTCGACACCACGCGGATGGTGACGGTGCAGTTCATCACCCGGGCGAGCGCCGGCCTGCCCTGGGAACTCGACGTGCAGACGCGCCAGGTCCGGGTCCACCCGGGACAGAGCAACGAGGTGTTCTTCACCTTCCGCAACCGGGGGGGCGATGCGAGCCGGGCGAGGGCAGTGCCCAGCGTCTCCCCCTCGGAGGCCTCGGTGCACCTGCGCAAGCTCAGCTGCTTCTGCTTCCAGGAGCAGCGCCTGGAGGGCGGCGAGCGACTGGAGGCACCGCTGGTCTTCCAGCTGACCCGGGACCTGCCGGCCGACATCAAGACGGTGACCCTGGTCTACACCCTCTATCCCGTGCAGCCGGCGCAGGCAGCGGTGTCGCCCCGCGGGCCGATCAAAGAAGGAGACAGCGCATGAGTGGTGGCAGCTACTATGTTCCCGAGTCCAGCAAGTGGCCCATCCTGGCGTCGCTGGCGCTGGGGGCGATGATGATCGGCACCGGGACGTTGCTGGTGCATGGCGCGGCTGGCATGCCGGTCATGGCGCTCGGCCTGGTCGGGGTGCTGGCGGTGATGGCGCTGTGGTTCCGCGATGTCGTCCTCGAGTCCCGGGGCGGGCTCTATGACGACCAGATGGACCGCTCCTTCCGCTGGGGGATGGGCTGGTTCATCTTCTCGGAGGTGATGTTCTTCGCCGCCTTCTTCGGCGCGCTCTTCTACGTACGCACCTTCGCGCTGCCCTGGCTCGATGGCGAGGGCGCCAAGGGGGTGGCAGCCCTGCTGTGGCCGGACTTCACCGCCAGCTGGCCGCTGCTCAACCCGCCGGATGCTTCCATCGAGGGGCCGACGGAGACCTTCAGTCCCTGGCATCTGCCGCTGGTCAATACCCTGATCCTGGTCTCCTCCAGCATCACCCTGACCATCGCCCACGAGGGCATCAAGGAAGGGTTCCGCGACAGTGCCCGCTTCTGGCTCTCGGTGACCGTGCTGCTGGGGCTCTGCTTCATCACCATCCAGGGGGTGGAATACTACGAGGCCTATGCCCACTACGGCATCACCCTGCAGGCGGGCATCTATGGCGCCACCTTCTTCCTGCTCACCGGTTTCCACGGGCTGCACGTGATCATCGGCACCATCATCCTGGCGGTGATGCTGGTACGGGTATTCCGCGGGCACTTCACGGCCGATGACCACTTCGGCTTCGAGGCGGCGGCCTGGTACTGGCACTTCGTCGATGTGGTCTGGATCGGGCTGTTCATCTTCGTCTATGTGTTCTGAGGCTAGATGCCGAGGCCGCCGAAGTAGAAGCCATAGCCCAGCAGGGCGAGCAGCAGGGTGGCCAGGGCCACCCGGACCTTGAGGGAGATCAGCACCCGCCGTGAGCGGCTGCCATCCCGGACCAGGAAGCCGGCACCCACGGCCAGGCTGGTGACCATGGCCAGGAAGACAAGGGCAATCGATATCTTGAGAAACATTCACGGCTCCCGTAGAGGATTGACATCCGGCGTGCATCGCGGCCCCTCGGCGGCGCGTCGGATAGGCTGGTGGGGATTCTGGTCCTGCCTGGTGGTGCTGGGCCTCGCACTGGGACTATGGCAGTGGGAACGTGCCGCGGACAAGCGCGACTACCTGGCCCGTCTGGCCGCCGCGCCGCGCATCGAGGCGCCGGTGGTAGCACCACCGGACGGTTCGCAGCTGATCCTGACGGGCGAATATCTCGCCGAGGAGACCCTGTTCCTCGATAACCGCACCCATGAGGGGCGCCTCGGCGTGGCGCCCCTGACCCCGTTTCGTGACGTCGAGGGCAGGCTGTGGCTGGTGCAGCGCGGCTTCCTGCCGACCGGCCCCAGCCGGGCTGCCCCCTCGGTGGAGACGCCCGAGGGCACGGTGAGCCTGGAAGGCCGCTGGCAGACGGCCGGCGAGGCGGCTCCGCTGTTCGGCCCCAACCGGGAGGGTAACCGCCTTCAGCGCATCGACCTCTCGGCCTGGGACCTAGCATCGACATTCGCGCACCCCGGCTGGCTGCACCTCGAGCAGGGGCCGGGCCATCTGGAATCCTGGTGGCAGCCCAGCGTGGTGCCGCCGGAGCGCCACCTGGGCTATGCCCTGCAGTGGTGGGGGCTGGCCCTGGCCGCCCTGGTGATCATGCTGGTGGGCGCCCGCCGCCAGGCTCGACGCCCCGACCCGACGTCCATCCCGAGCAAGGAGACCCCACGATGACCCACGCCGGACGCCAGCGCCTCAAGCTGTTGGCCTTCTTCGCGATCTTCGCCCTGCCGGTGGCCGTGGCCTGGGGCATGGTGGAGTGGCGCATCGGCATCCCCGACGGACGCACGGCCCATGGCGAGCTGCAACCCTCGCTGCCCCTCCTGTCGCAGTGGCCGTTGACGACCGTGGAGAAACAGGGGGAGAGCGACTGGCTGCTGGCCTTCGACTGTCCCGACGCGTGTGACGACAATGCCGACCGCTGGTGGCGCCTGCATCGTGCCCTGGGGCGCGAGGCCGACCGGGTCAGTCGCCTGCGCATCGGCGGTGGCGGCGAACCGCTGCCTGGCGCGGCCGTGGCAAGCTGGACCGGAGAGGCCGGCTGGCGTTCTCCCCATCGCCTCTGGATCCTCGACCCCGAGGGCCGGCCGGTGCTCGGCTACGCCCCGGACGTCGCGACCGCCGACGTGCTCGACGACCTGAGGCGCCTGCTGCGCATGAATCCCGAGCCTCCCATGGCACGGTTCGACCAGGTCTCGAGCGTGGTGGGAGGCGGCGCAGATGGCGAGTAGCGCGTTGGTCGCCGGCGATGAGGGCCGCCGTCGGTGGCTGGTCGGGTTGAGCCTGGCAGGGGTCGTCTTCACCGCCGTGGTGGTGCTGGTGGGGGCCTGGACGCGGCTGGTGGATGCCGGCCTGGGATGTCCCGACTGGCCGGGGTGCTACGGGGCCCTGGTGGTGCCGGATGCAGAACGGGCGCTGGCCCACTCCCCCGAGGTGCCCCTGGAGTCCGCCAAGGCCTGGGTGGAGATGGTGCACCGCTACCTGGCCTCGACCCTCGGGATTGTGGTCATCGCCCTGGTGCTCCTGGGCGCGCGGTGGCGCCGGGAAGTCGGCTATCCCTGGGCCACCAGCCTGGCCCTGCTGGCGGTGATCCTGCTGCAGGGCACCTTCGGGGCCTTCACGGTGACCCTCAAGCTGTGGCCCCAGGTGGTGACCCTGCACCTGCTGGGGGGACTGACGGTGTTGGTGCTGTTCCTGTGGCTGCATCTGCGCCTGCGCCGTTTCTCGTCCGGCGCGGCCGCTTGCAGCCCACACCGACGCCTGACGTCACTATGGGGAGTGGCGCTTCTGCTGCTGGTGGGGCAGCTGGCGCTGGGCGGCTGGACCTCGAGCAACTATGCCGGGATCGCCTGTCAGGGCTTTCCCACCTGCAACGGCCAGTGGTGGCCGGCGATGGACTGGAGCGAGGGCTTCCACCTGACCCAGACGGTGGGCCCCAACTACCTGCACGGCCAGCTGCATGCCGAGGCGCGCAGTGCCATCCAGGTCGGGCACCGGCTCGGTGCCCTCGCCCTGGGCCTGAGCCTGCTGCTGCTCGCCTGGCGCCATCGGCGAGATGCGCCGATGCGCCCCTGGCTGGCCTTGCTGGGCGGGGCCTATGGCGTTCAGGTGGTGATCGGCATCGCCAACGTGCTGGCCTGGCTGCCTCTGTGGCTGGCCCTGCTGCACACTGCCGGGGCGGTGATGCTGGTGGTGGCCATGACCCTGGCCCTGTGGCGCTGGTCGACGGCCGTCGAGCCGACGGGCGCTCGGGATACTGCAACGAAGGAGGAGTTGGCGCATGTCTGAAGTCATGATGGAGCGTGGGGCAGTCGGCCATCTCGCCGGGTGGGGCTGGCGAGACCTCTATACGCTGTGCAAGCCTCGGGTCGTGGCGGTGATGCTGGTCTGTACCCTGGTCGGCATGCTGCTGGCCGCACCGCTGCCGGCCCCCGCGGCCGTGGTATTCGGACTGGTCGGCATCGGCCTGGCCGCCGGTGGGGCCGCGGCCTTCAACCATGTGGTTGACCGTCGCCTGGATGCGCTGATGCTGCGCACCGCCCGCCGCCCGCTGGCGACCCAGCGCATGCCCACGCCGCTGGCCCTGGCCTGGGCGACCCTGCTCTCGGCTTGTGGCATCGGGCTGCTGGCCTGGCAGGTGAACCTGCTGACGGCCTGGCTGACCCTGGGCTCCCTGATCGGCTATGCCCTCATCTATACCGCCTTCCTCAAGCATGCCACGCCGCAGAACATCGTCATCGGCGGGGTGGCGGGGGCCGCGCCCCCGCTGCTGGGCTGGACCGCGGTCACCGGACAGCTGGGTCCCGAGCCGCTGCTGCTGATGCTGATCATCTTCGCCTGGACGCCGCCCCACTTCTGGGCGCTGGCGATCCACAAGCGCGACGAGTATGCCCGTGCCGGGGTGCCGATGCTGCCGGTCACCCATGGCGAGGCCTTCACCCGGTTGCAGGTGTGGCTCTATGGCTGGCTGACGGTGGCGGTGACCCTGCTGCCCTTCACCATCGGCATGAGCGGAGTGCTCTATCTGGTGGGGGTGATGGCGCTCAACCTGCGCTTCATGGTGTGGAACTGGCGGGTCTGGCGCGGCCATGACCCCCAGGCCCCCCTGGCGGCCTTCTGGTTCTCCATCCGCTATATCCTGGGTGTCTTCGGCGTGCTGCTTCTGGACCACTATGGCCCCGCCTGGATGCTGGCCGCCTGAGGCCTTGCCGGAACGCCAGGGCGTTGTCCCTCGAAGCAACGAGCCCGGCCGAATGGCCGGGCTCGTTGCGTCCTGGGCGCCGACGGCCCCTTACCAGAGCGTGACGATCAGGAAATAGGCCATCAGGGTCACCAGCACCGTGCTAATCAGGTTGAGCACGAAGCCGGCACGGATCATCGACTGGATCTTCATGTGGCCGGTGGCGAAGACGATCGCGTTGGGCGGCGTGGCCACCGGCATCATGAAGGCGCAGCTGGCGGCAATGGCGGCCGGCACCGTGATCAGCAGCGGCGAGATGTCCAGCGACAGGGCCAGGGCGCCGAGCAGCGGCAGGAAGGCGGCGGCGGTGGCGGTATTGGAGGTCACCTCGGTGAGGAAGATGATCACCAGCACCACCACGCCGACCATTGCCAGCAGCGGGAAGGTGCCGAACACCCCGAGCTGCTGGGCGATCCACTCCGCCAGGCCCGAACGGCTGATGGAGCCGGCCAGGGCCAGGCCACCCCCGAACAGCAGCAGGATGCCCCAGGGCAGCTCGCGCGCCGACTCCCAGTCCATGAGGCGCACCCCGCGCTCGCGGCCGGCCGGCACCAGGAACAGCGCAATGCCGGCGATGATGGCGATGCCCGTGTCGGAGAGCCAGTCGAGCCCGACGTCATTGAGCAGCGGACGCAGCATCCAGGTCACCGCGGCGAGCAGGAAGACGAGGCCCACCCGTCGCTCGGCGGGGCTGGTCCGGCCAAGCTTGGCCAGCTCGTCGCGGACCATGCCGGCACTGTCCTCGCCGGCGTCCAGGGCGAAACCGCGGCGAGTCAGCCACCACCAGGCACTGACCATCATGGCGACGCTGATGGGCAGGCCGATCATCATCCACTGGGCGAAGCCGATGTCGATGCCGCGGTCCTCGGCCAGGTAGCCGGCCAGCAGGGCATTGGGCGGCGTGCCGATCAGGGTGGCCACGCCGCCGATGCTGGCGGCGTAGGCGATGGCCAGCAGCAGCGCCGTGGCGTAGCGGCGCAGTTCCTCGGGGTCGCTGCTGTCCAGCAGGCTGACCACCGACATGCCGATCGGCAGCATCATGATGGCCGTGGCCGTGTTGGAGACCCACATGCTGAGAAAGCCCGTGGCCAGCATGAAGCCGCCGATCTGCTGGTGCGGCTTGTGGCCGACCAGGCGCAGCACGTGAAGGGCGATGCGTCTGTGCAGGTTCCAGCGCTGCATGGCGATGCCGAGCAGGAAGCCGCCGAGGAACAGGTAGATGATCGGGTTGGCATAGCTGGCGGCCGTCTCGCTCATCCCGCCGATCCCCAGTGCCGGCACCAGGGCCAGCGGCAGCAGCGAGGTGGCGGGGATCGGAATGGCCTCGGTGGACCACCAGGTGGCCATCAGCAGGGCGAGTCCCACGCAGGCCCAGGCCGGTTCGGCCATGCCGGCCGGGGCGGGCAGCAGGAGGGTCATCAGCACCCAGAGGGGCCCCAGCCAGAGGCCGATGCGTGCGGAGAGGGAGGGCGCCGGAGAGGGCACGTGAGAGGCGTCGGGGGGGTGGGGCATCATCGCTCCTTGCCGGGGTGGGAGAGGAGGGGGTAATACGCAGATTGCCGGCGCCGTGCAGGGCCCGCTATGCAACACGGCGCCTTCTTCCCGGTCACAGTGGGCACTGCTGTTGATTTAGGGAGGCAGATTGATCGTGTATAATATTTGTACATGCACTGAACCGACTGGGATACGCCCATGACCTCTACCCTGGCACTGACGCTTCTCGGCCTGGCACTGGCCATCATCGCCGGCCTCGCGGCCTATGCCTTCACCCTCTGGAAGGAGGTTCGGCGGCGCAAGGCCTTCCGCGAGGAGGAGCTGCAGCGCGCCCATCAGAACTGCCTGGAGAATCTCGGGATGGTCGCCTCGGCGCTGGTCCAGGAGCAGGTGGATATCACCGAGGGTAGCTGGCGCTGCAAGGTGCTGCTGGAGATTCTCGACCAGCGGCTGACCGAGCGCCCCGACTTCCGCGCCTTCGACGAGGTGCATCAGCGCACCCGTCACCTGCATACCCACTCCGCCCGCCAGGCGCTCAGTCCCCGCGACCGCGTCCGAGAGGATCGCGAGCGCCTGGCGGTGGAGGAGGAGTTTCGGGAGCCGGTGCTCAAGGCGGCAGCGGCGGTGATGGAGTTCCGTCGTGGCTGGCCGGGCAGTCTGCACTGAGGGCTGCAGGCCAGGTGCCGCGACCGTCACGCGCCGGGCCTTTGTGCGGTTGCGCACCATCTCGCGATTGCAACCGCCCGGTCTCTGCTGCAAGCTTGTCGAGTCTCGTAGATGGCTGATATATGGCTGGAGGCCACGGCCATCGAAGGACCGGACTGGCCGAGAAGGCACTTACGTGCTTTCTTGGTAGGTGCAGGAAGCGGGTCGGGGACCGCTTCCCTCGGGTCATTCCTCGGAACCCCGGGTGATGGAGGCCTTGGCCTGGCACACCGGGATGACGTCAAGAAGAAGGAGTCTTAACATGAAAAAATCCACGACTGGCTTGTTGCTCGGTTCCGCGCTGGTGGTCGGCCTGTCCGGCTGTGCCAGCTCAGCTTCCCAATCCAGTGGCGGTGCCGCTGCGTCGTCCGACCGCTCCTGGTATCAGCACCCGGCCGTCTGCGGTCTGGCCGGCGGCCTGATCGGCGGTGGCATCGGCTATGCATCTAGCAGCGATTCGGATGAGGATACCGGTGCTGCCATAGGTACCACGGCCGGTGCCACCATCGGTGCCATGCTGTGTGCCGATACCTCGCCGGCACCGGCGGAGCCGCCGCCGCGCGATACCGATGGCGACGGCGTCATCGATGCCAATGACCAGTGCCCGGGAACCCCGGCCGGCGTGGCCGTGGATGCCGTGGGCTGTCCGCTGGACTCCGACAACGATGGCGTGCCGGACTACCAGGACCAGTGCCCGGGAACCCCGGCCGGTGCCGAGGTCAATGCCCTGGGCTGCGAAGAGGACCTGGTGCTGCGTGACGTCAACTTCGAGTTCGACTCCGCGACCCTGACCATGGGCGCCGAGCAGATCCTCGATGGCGTGGCCGAGAAGCTGCGTGCCAACGAGAACGTCCGCGTGCGCATCGAGGGTCACACCGACTCCGTGGGCAGCGATGCCTACAACCAGCAGCTGTCCCAGGAGCGTGCCGATTCCGTGGCTGACTACCTGGCCAGCCAGGGTGTCCGGCGGGACCGCATGCAGACCACCGGTTACGGTGAGTCCCAGCCGGTGGCCACCAACGACACCGATGCGGGTCGTGCCGAGAACCGTCGCGTGGAGCTGGGCGAGTGGGAGTGATCCTGCCCTGACCCAGCCCTTAGCCCCGGGCACGTCCCGGGGCCGACGGCACAACGAGCGAAGGCGCCTGCGGGCGCCTTCTCTCGTGTTGCGCCTCCTGAGCCCCCATGGCGCCGCAGGGGGCGCTTCTGCTAGGCTAGGCCTCGCTTTTTCCACGACCATTCTGCTGGCGACACGTGATCCCTGGTATGGATCACCACTGCGCACAAGGACACTTCATGCCCATCGTGACCCTGCCCGACGGCAGTCAGAGATCCTTCGACGCCCCCCTCACCGTGATGCAACTGGCCGAGAGCATCGGCCCCGGCCTCGCCAAGGCCTGCGTGGCCGGCAAGATCGACGGTGTCCAGGTGGATGCCGCCGATGTCATCGACCGCGACGCCGAGGTGGCGATCCTCACCGCCCGCGACCCGGAGGGCCTGGAGGTCATCCGCCACTCCTGCGCCCACCTGATCGGCCATGCCGTCAAGCAGCTCTATCCCGAGGCCAGGATGGCCATCGGCCCGGTGATCGAGGACGGCTTCTACTATGACGTCGACTTCGGGCGTTCGGTGACCCCAGATGACCTCGAGGCGATCGAGGCCCGCATGAAGGCGCTGATCGACCACGAGTACGACGTGGTGCGCGAGTACGTTGACCGTGACCAGGCGATGCTGACCTTCCTGCATCGTGAGGAGCCCTACAAGCAGGAGATCGTGCGCGGGATCCCCGAGGGAGAGACCATCCGTCTCTACCATCACGAGGAGTACGTGGACATGTGCCGGGGGCCTCACGTCCCCAATACCCGGCACCTGAAGGCGTTCAAGCTGACCAAGCTGGCGGGTGCCTACTGGCGCGGCAACGCCGAGAACCCGATGCTGACGCGGATCTACGGCACGGCCTGGCCCGACAGGAAGCAGCTCAAGGCCTACCTCAAGCGTCTCGAGGAGGCCGAGAAGCGCGACCATCGCAAGCTGGCGAAGCGGATGGACCTCTTCCACCTCCAGGAGGAGGCGCCGGGAATGGTCTTCTGGCACCCCAACGGCTGGACGATCTACCAGGCCCTGGAGCAGTACATGCGCCGGGTCCAGGTCGAGAACGGCTACCAGGAGATCAAGACGCCACAGATCGTTGACCTCTCGCTGTGGAAGGCCTCCGGTCACTGGGGGCACTACAGCGACATGATGTTCACCACCGAGTCGGAGAAGCGCGACTACGCGGTAAAGCCGATGAACTGCCCCTGTCACGTCCAGGTGTTCAACCAGGGGCTGAAGAGCTACCGTGACCTGCCCCTGCGCCTGGCCGAGTTCGGCAGCTGTCACCGCAACGAGCCCTCCGGCGCGCTGCACGGCCTGATGCGGGTGCGCGGCTTCACCCAGGACGATGCCCATATCTTCTGCACCGAGGGGCAGATCCAGTCCGAGGCCGAGGCCTTCATCGCCCTGACCATGAAGGTCTATCGGGAGCTGGGCTTCGATGACGTGGAGCTCAAGCTCTCCACGCGACCCGACGACGACTTCCTGGGTGAGCCGGAGCTCTGGGACCGCGCCGAAGCCGGTCTCGAGGCCGCGCTCGACGCCACCGGCCTCGACTGGGAGCTGCAGCCGGGCGAGGGCGCCTTCTACGGACCCAAGATCGAGTTCTCGCTGCGCGACTGCCTCAACCGGGTCTGGCAGTGCGGCACCCTGCAGCTCGACTTCAACCTGCCGGGCCGGCTGGGGGCGCAGTTCGTTGATGAGGACGGTGTCCGCAAGACCCCGGTGATGCTGCATCGGGCGATCCTCGGCTCCTTCGAGCGCTTCCTCGGCATCCTTATCGAGCACTATGCCGGCGCCATGCCGCTGTGGCTGGCACCCCAGCAGGTGGTGGTCATGACCATCACCGATGCGCAGCGCGACCATGCCATGTCAGTGGTGGAGCGTTTGCAGAAAGTCGGCCTGCGCGTCAAGTCGGACTTGAGGAACGAGAAGATCGGCTTTAAAATCCGCGAGCATACGTTGCAGAAGGTCCCCTATCTCCTGGTGGTGGGAGATAAGGAAGTCGAGTCCGACTCGGTGGCCGTGCGTACGCGCAGTGGCGAGAACCTTGGTACGATGGGGGTGGATGCCTTCATCGACCGTGTTCGGGCCGAGCGGCAATAGCGACAACTTCCCAAGCTGAAGTGGAGACGGAACCATCAAGCGAAGCAACCCAAGAGGGCGTGTTCAAGACAAGCGCCCCCCCATGAACGAGCGGATTACCGAGGATCAGGTTCGCCTGATCGACAGCGACGGCGAGCAGCTGGGCATCGTGCCTACCAGCGAGGCGCTGGAGCGAGCCGAAGCGGCCGGTATGGACCTCGTGCAGATTTCCAATGCCGACCCCATCGTCTGCAAGATCATGGACTACGGCAAGTTCGTCTTCGAGCAGAAGAAACAGAAGGCTGCTCAGAAGAAGAAGACGAAGCAGATTCAGGTCAAGGAAGTCAAGTTCCGGCCTGGCACCGACGAGGGGGACTATCAGGTCAAGATGAAGAACCTGATCCGCTTCCTCGAAGGTGGCGACAAGGGCAAGGTCACGCTGCGCTTCCGCGGTCGCGAGATGGCGCACCAGGACATCGGGCGCAAGCTGATGGAGCGGATCGCCGCCGATCTCGAGGAGATCGGGACCGTGGAATCCTTCCCCAAGATGGAAGGGCGCCAGATGATCATGATCATTGCCCCCAAGAAGAAGCAGTAAACTGCAGTACCCGGTACCGCCCGGCAAGCGGTGCCCAAAAAGTGATCCGATGGCCGGTTCAACGGGCGTATGGCAGTCGCCATGCGTCGGCCGCGGGTTTTCTCAAGAACCTCGAGCGGAGTTAATCTCGTGCCGAAAATCAAGAGCAACAGCGGCGCTGCCAAGCGCTTCAAGAAGACGGCCAACGGCTTCAAGCACAAGCAGTCGTTTCGCAGTCACATCCTGACCAAGAAGTCCACCAAGCGGAAGCGTCAGCTGCGCGGGATGAAGCAGATCCACGACGCCGACAAGCAGCTCGTGCAGCGCATGCTGCCGAACCTGTAACGCTCCGGGTGAACCCCTCTAACGTCAGGAGATAGCCATGACTCGTGTCAAGCGTGGTGTCGTCGCACGTCGTCGTCACAAGAAGATCCTCAAGCAGGCCAAGGGCTACTATGGTGCCCGTTCACGCGTCTTCCGCGTGGCCAAGCAGGCCGTCATCAAGGCCGGTCAGTACGCCTACCGTGACCGCCGCCAGCGCAAGCGCCAGTTCCGCGCCCTGTGGATCCAGCGCATCAACGCCGGTGCCCGTCAGCACGGCCTGTCCTACAGCCGCTTCGTCGGTGGCCTGAAGAAGGCCGGTATCGAGATCGACCGCAAGGTGCTGGCCGATCTGGCCGTCAACGAGAAGGCTGCCTTTGCCGCCATCGTCGAGAAGGCCAAGGCTGCCCAGTAAGGGACGTCGACCCTTGGCCGGCCGCGGCACGCGCCGTGACGCCGGACCATGATCGTCGCAGGGGAAGAGCAGCCGCTCTTCCCCTGTTTTTTTACGACCGCTTTTTTGAAAGACTTCGGAGCTCAACGGATGGACCACCTTCCCACTCTGGTTGCCGAGGCCCGCGACGCCATCCACGCCGCCGACAGCCTGGCCGCGCTGGACGAGCTGCGCGTCCGCTATCTCGGCAAGAAGGGCGAGATCACCGCACTGCTCAAGGGGCTGGGCAAGCTGCCTGCCGAGGAGCGCCCGGCCGCGGGCGAGCGCATCAACCAGGCCAAGCAGGCCCTGGGCAAGGAGCTGGACGAGCGCCGTCGGGCCCTGGAGAAGGCGGCCCTCGAGGCACGCCTGGCGGCCGAGCGCCTCGACGTGACCCTGCCGGGGCGCGGCCAGCCGAGCGGTGGCCTGCACCCGGTGACCCTGACCCTGGAGCGCATCGAGGGGCTCTTCACCCGCATCGGCTACGACGTGGCGGTCGGTCCCGAGATCGAGGACGACTACCACAACTTCGAGGCCCTCAATATCCCCGCCCACCATCCGGCGCGGGGCATGGCCGACACCTTCTACTTCGATGCCACCCGGTTGCTGAGGACCCATACCTCGCCGGTGCAGGTGCGGACCATGAAGGAAGCCGAGCCACCGATCCGCATCGTCTGTCCCGGCCGCGTCTACCGCAGCGATTCCGACCTGACCCATACCCCGATGTTCCACCAGGTCGAGGGGTTGCTGGTCGACGAGGACGTCAGCTTCGCCGACCTCAAGGGCACCATCCAGGACTTCCTGCACGCCTTCTTTGAGCGCGATGATCTCTCGGTGCGCTTCCGGCCCTCCTACTTCCCCTTCACCGAGCCCTCGGCGGAGGTCGATATCCAGTGCGTGATGTGCGGCGGCGAGGGCTGCCGGGTCTGCTCCCACAGTGGCTGGCTGGAAGTGATGGGCTGCGGGATGGTGCATCCCGAGGTGTTCCGCCACTCCGGCATCGCCGCCGAGCGCTACACCGGCTTCGCCTTCGGCATGGGCGCCGAGCGGCTGGCGATGCTGCGCTACGGCGTCAATGACCTGCGGTTGTTCTTCGATAACGATTTGCGCTTCCTGCGCCAGTTCGCCTGATCGACCACCGGATAAGCAGAACACAGGATACGTCATGAAATTTTCCGAACAGTGGCTGCGTGACTGGGTCTCGCCGGCGCTCTCCACCCAGGCGCTGGCCGACCAGATCACCATGGCCGGCCTGGAGGTCGATGCCGTGGAACCGGTGGCCGCCGCCTTCAGCGAGGTCGTGGTGGCGGAGGTGGTCGGCAAGGAGCCCCATCCCGATGCCGACAAGCTCAACGTCTGCCGGGTCGATGACGGCAGCGGCGAGCCCGTCCAGGTGGTCTGCGGGGCACCCAATGTGGCCGTGGGGCAGAAGGTGCCCTTCGCCCGGGTCGGTGCGGTGCTGCCCGGTGACTTCACGATCAGGAAGGCCAAGCTGCGCGGCGTCGAGTCCCGCGGCATGATCTGCTCGGCCTCCGAGCTGGGCCTCGCGGAGGAGACCTCCGCGGGCATCCTCGTGCTGCCGCCCGGCGCGACGGTAGGCGAGGGGTTCCGTGACTACATGGGCCTCGACGACCACACCA
>NZ_JAWSUJ010000098.1:13811-16642 GCF_033549285.1 Halomonas sp. | reverse complement strand
GGCGGCCGACCCGCGAGGGGCTCACCAATGCCGCCGGCTTCGCCCGGGAACTGGCCGGGCGGGGCTGGTGCGTGGTCAGCGGCATGGCGCTGGGCATCGATGCCGCCGCCCAGCAGGCGGCACTCGACGCCGGCGGGTCGAGCGTGGCGGTGCTCGGCTGCGGGGTGGACGTGATCTATCCGCCGCGCCACCATCGCCTTCACCGGCGCCTGCAGGAGAGCGGCGGCCTGCTGCTTTCCGAGCATCCCCCGGGCACCCCGGCGCGGGCCGGCTTCTTCCCGCGACGCAACCGCATCGTCACCGGCCTCTCGCTGGGCGTGCTGGTGGTGGAGGCCGCCGAGCGCAGCGGCTCGCTGGTCAGTGCCCGGCTGGCCCTCGAGCAGAACCGCGAGGTCTTCGCCCTGCCCGGCTCGATCCACAACCCCATGGCCCGGGGCTGCCTGCAGCTGATTCGCGATGGCGCCGTGCTGGTTCGCGACCTGGATGACATCCTCGCCGAGCTCAGCCAGTGGGCCGTGGCCGCCGCGCCCGCAGCGACCCCGGGGCCCGAGCCGGCCGAGGCGGGGGAGGATTCGCTGCTGCGCTGGCTGAGCGACACGCCCACGCCGGTGGATGCCCTGGTGGCCCTGACCGGCCGGGGCGTCGCCGAGTGCCAGCGCGGCCTGCTCGAACTGGAGCTGGAGGGGGCCGTGACCCAGGCCGCCGGCGGCTGGGTGCGCCTGCCGACCCGGCCGGGGGCGTGATAGCATACGCCTCCCGAGGCCGGTCATCCGGCATGTCGAGCTCAGGCGAGGAGACCCATGATCGAGGCCAGAGAACTTGAGCAGGCCGTGGCGGCCCTGCGGGCCGGAGGCGTGATCGCCTACCCCACCGAGGCCGTCTGGGGGCTGGGGTGTGACCCCGATGACGACCAGGCCCTTACCCGCCTGCTGCGCCTCAAGGCGCGCGACCCGGCCAAGGGCGTGATCCTGGTGGCGGCGAGCATCGACCAGTTTGCCCCCTGGCTCGAGGGACTCCCGGTCGAACTGCATGCCCCCCTGGCGGCGAGCTGGCCGGGACCCGTGACCTGGCTGATACCCGACAACGGCCGCGCCCGCGCCCTGGTGCGCGGCCACCACGACCGGGTGGCGCTGCGGGTCAGTGACCATCCGCTGGTGGTGGCGCTGTGCGAGGCCTTCGGCGGGCCGGTGGTCTCGACTTCCGCCAACCGGGCCGGCGAGCCGCCGGCGATGAGTGCCGAACAGATCCGCGCGGTCTTCGGCGATGAGCTCGATGCCGTCCTGGACGGCCCGCTGGGCGGCCTCGAGCGGCCCAGCACCATCCGTGACCTGGTCTCCGGCCGGGTGCTGCGTTCCTGACACGCCCGCTTTCCAGCCCCCCCCTCTTCCAGCCCAGGAGGCTCCGTTGGCCCACGCCCACCTCGATGACGTCAAGACCTACCTGCTCGACCTTCAGGAGCGCCTCTGCTCGGCCCTGGCCGACGAGGACGGCGGCCGCTTTCGCGAGGATGCCTGGGACCGGCCCGAGGGCGGCGGCGGCCGCTCACGGGTGATCGAGCACGGTCGGCTCTTCGAGAAGGGCGGCGTGAACTTCTCCCACGTGTTCGGCGAGCGCCTGCCGCCCTCGGCCACCGCGGCGCGGCCGGAGCTCGTCGGGCGCAGCTTCCATGCGGTGGGGGTCTCCTGGGTGCTGCACCCGGAGAACCCCCATGTGCCCACCAGCCACGGCAACGTGCGCTTCTTCATCGCCGAGAAGGCGGGGGAAGCCCCCGTCTGGTGGTTCGGCGGCGGCTTCGACCTGACGCCCTACTACCCGGTGCATGAGGACGTGGTGCACTGGCACCGGGTGGCGCGCGACGCCTGCGCCCCCTTCGGCGAGGAGGTGTACTCCCGCTACAAGGCCTGGTGCGACGACTACTTCTACCTGAAGCATCGCGACGAGACCCGCGGCGTCGGCGGGCTCTTCTTCGATGACCTCAACGAGGGCGGCTTCGCGCAGTGCTTCGCCTTCCAGCGCGCCGTGGGCGACGCCTTCCTCGAGGCCTACCTGCCCATCGTGCGTCGCCGTCGCGACACGCCCTTCGGCGAGCGGGAGCGCGACTTCCAGCTTTACCGCCGCGGGCGCTACGTGGAGTTCAACCTGGTGTGGGACCGCGGCACCCTGTTCGGGCTGCAGAGCGGCGGTCGCACCGAATCGATCCTGATGTCGATGCCGCCCCTGGCGCGCTGGGAATACGACTGGCACCCCGAGCCGGGCAGCCCCGAAGAGGCCCTCTACCGCGACTATCTGCGGCCCCGCGACTGGCTCGGCGAGGCACAGGAGGAGAACGAAGCATGACCGATCGCTACTGCGTCTTCGGCCACCCGGTCGGCCACTCGAAGTCGCCGGCCATCCACGCCGCCTTCGCCGACCAGATCGGCGATGACATCGAGTACGTCGCGATCGAGGCGCCGCTGGACGACTTCGCCGGCGCCTGGCGGCGCTTCGTCGCCGAGGGCGGCCGGGGGGCCAACGTCACCGTGCCCTTCAAGGAGGAAGCCTTCCGCCTCTGCGATACCCTCAGCGAACGCGCCCGCCGCGCCGGGGCGGTCAACACCCTGATCCTGGGGGGCAACGGCCTGACGTACGGCGACACCACCGATGGCATCGGCCTGGTGCGTGACCTGAAGCGCCATGGCGTGGCGCTGGCCGGGGCACGGGGCCTGGTGCTGGGCGCCGGGGGCGCGGTGCGCGGCGTGCTGGAGCCGCTGCTGGCCGAGGGGCCGGCGAGCCTCTTCGTGGCCAACCGCACGGCGGCGAAGGCCGAGGCCCTGGCCGCCGACTTCCGCGAC
>NZ_JAWSUJ010000098.1:0-13801 GCF_033549285.1 Halomonas sp. | reverse complement strand
ATGGGCGAGATCGCCGGTGGCGGCTTCGACGCCGTCGCGGGCCCCTTCGACCTGGTGATCAACGGCACCAGCGCGAGCCTGGCGGGTGACCTGCCGCCGCTGCCCGACGACCTCTTCGCACCGGGCGCCACTGCCCACGACATGATGTATGGCGCCGATCCCACGGTCTTCCTGCGCTGGGCCGCCGAGCGAGGCGCCCGCCCCGTGGATGGCCTGGGCATGCTGGTGGAGCAGGCGGCGGAGTCCTTCTTCCAGTGGCGCGGCAGGCGCCCCGACACCGCCCCGGTGCTGGAGAGGCTCAGGCAGGCGCTTTAAGAAAGAGCGATCGACTGCCGGACCGTCGAGGATGGCGATGATGGGATGCCGTCAGCGTCTTCTGGCGTGGAGCCTTCAGCGTCTTTTGACATAGAGCCCCACCATGCACAGCGCCACGCCGGCCACCGAGGTCAGCATGCCGCCGTTGACCAGCCAGGGGTGGCGGTCGATCCAGGGCACGAAGGGCTGGGCGGTGTCGCGGCAGATGCCCGCCCGGTAGTCCCAGTGTCCCTCCTGGACGAGCAGGCAGTCCCGCACGTCACCCAGTTCCATGAAGTAGGCGCCCATCAGCACCAGAATGGGCGCCACCAGCAGCAGCAGTCCGATCTTCAGCATAGGTTTCGAGCAATCCGTCAGGGGCGCGGGCAGTTGGGTGCGCGGCCGGTATTGCGCGCCCGTTCGTAGCGGGCCATGGCATCGCCCATGGCCGCTTCCAGGCCGCCGATGCGCTGTCCGTGGCTCGGGTGTGTAGACAGCCAGGCCGGTGGCCGGGCGCCGCCCCCGGCGGAGGCCATGTTGTCCCACAGGGCGATGCTGGCGCGCGGGTCGAAGCCGGCGTCGGCCATCAGGTTCAGGCCCAGGGTATCGGCCTCGCTCTCGTGGCGCCGCGAGAAGGGCAGCAGGATGCCGTACTGGGCGCCCATGCCCAGCGCCGCCATCATGGTCTCCCCTCCGGCGCCCTGCATGCCGGAGGCGGAGGAGATAACCGAGAGGCCCAACTGCGTGGCACTCTGGGTGGAGGCGCGCTCATTGGCATGGCGGGCCAGCACGTGGGCGATCTCGTGGCCGATCACCGCGGCGAGCTGGTCCTGGTTGCGGGCGACCTGGAGCAGGCCGGTGTTGATGCCCACGTAGCCGCCGGGGAGGGCGAAGGCGTTGGCCTGCTCGGACTCGAAGACCTTCACCTGCCAGTTCTGGTTGCGGTCCCGCTCGGGTAGGGCGCGAACCACGGCCTCGGTCACGCACTGCACGTAGCGCAGCGGCGCACCGCCGACCGTCGGCAGCTCCTGCTGGTACTGGGCAAAGGCCTGGGCCCCCATCTGGTCGAGCTGCTCATCGGACATCAGGGTCAGCTGCGAGCGTCCGGTGGGCGAGGTGGTACAAGCGGCGAGGCTGACGCTCAGGGCGCCAACGGCAAGCAAGTGGGTCCAGCGCATGGAGAGCTCCTGTCGGTTCCAGATCACTGAGACTCTGGACGGGGCGTCGAGGTTCGCCACAAGATACCCCGAACGCCGGTGAGGTCAACCGCGAAACATGCACACCCGGAGGAAGTTCCATGGACGCCGAGCTGACGCGTCGTTTGCTCAAGCTGCTGGATCACGTCGAACACTGGCTGCCGCCAGCACCTCTGGAGGTGGACTGGGAGCGCGATGTCGCCGCCCTCTGGCAGCGCCACGCCCTGGGGGGCCGGCTGCTGCCGGTGCCGCCTCGGGACGCCCTGGCGCTCGACGACCTGCTGGGCATCGAGCGCCAGAAGCTGGCGCTGGTCGACAACACCCGCGCCTTCCTGCAGGGCCATCCCGCCAACCACGCCCTGCTGTGGGGTTCGCGTGGCAGCGGCAAGTCGTCGCTGATCCGCGCCCTGCTCAACAGCCTGTCCGCCGAGGGCCTGCGCCTGGTGCAGGTGGACCGCCATGACCTCTCGGCACTGCCGGTGCTGGTGGAGCAGCTGCGCCACCAGCGCCAGCGCTTCGTCGTCTACTGCGACGACCTCTCCTTCGAGGGCCACGACGATGCCTACAAGGCGCTGAAGAGCGTGCTGGACGGGGCCCTGACCGGACCGCCGGCCAACGTGCTGCTTTACGCCACCTCCAACCGCCGCCACCTGCTGCCGGAGTCCATGAGCGACAACGAGGGCTCGCGGCTGGTGGGGGACGAGCTCCACCACGGCGATGCCGTGGAGGAGAAGATCTCGCTCTCCGACCGCTTCGGCCTGTGGCTGGGCTTCCACCCCTTCAACCAGGATGTCTACCTGGAGGCCTGCTGCCATTGGGTCACCCAGCTGGGCCGTCGCGAGGACTGGAACGCCGAGGCCCGCGCCGAGGCGATCCGCTTCGCCACCCTGCGCGGCGGGCGCAGCGGCCGCGGCGCCTGGCAGTTCGCCACCCAGTGGGTGGGCAGGCGCCGCCTGCACGGGAAGTAGCTGATACGTCCAGTTGAGTCCAGGCAGCGGGGCTGATCCGGCGACAGGCCCTACCACTTCCCTACGACCTGTCCCCGGCGCCCCTCTTGTCCTTTGGCGATCTTACCCCTGCGGAATCAGCGAGCCGTCCTCGCCGACGCCCAGGCGGATGGTGGGGGTGAGCAGGCCGGCGGGCAGGGTCATGCCCAGGCCGCGCAGGTCCCCGGGGGTGATCGCCAGTTCGCTGCCGGCGGGCAGCTCGCCCTGGCGGGCCAGCTGGCTGGCCAGCTCCACCATGGGAGCCAGCTGCTCGCGGCCCCCGCCCAACAGGTCGAAGGCCACCGGCAGACGCAGGTTGGCATCGTCGCCCGAGGTCAGGGTCACGTCCTGGTCGTAGTCGCCACTGACCGGCTCCACGCCGGGCATGTCCAGGGTCCAGCGGAAGCCGGCCATCTCCACGGGGGGCATCCCGATGGGCAACCCCAGGCCCATGGCCAGGGTCGCCTGCAGGGGCAGGCTGCCGGCGCCGAGGCTCGACATCGCCAGGGACATGAGGTCGCTGGTGTCGAGGCGGGCATCCACGGCGTAGGGGCCGATGCGCACCTCCTCCACTCCCAGGGAGGTCACGGCCAGGCGGAAGGCGAAGAGGCCGGTCTGGGGAATCGCCAGGCAGCCGCCGAGCAGGGCAGCCATGCAGAACGGGGCGAGCAGGCGCCAGCGGCGTCTCAGGCGACGGGTGAGCATGGTGGAATCCTCCGGGAGAGCAGCGGTGCTGCATTGCAGCGAAGCGCGTATTTCAGGGCCAGCGGCGCTCCACGTCAAGCCGTCGGGCCACTTCCCGGCCCACGGCAGAAGCAAGACTGTCGGCGTTCTACGACAGCGCCCGGCGGGTCACGATGACCGGCCGGGCGCTGGGGGCGTGAAGGGGAGGGGAGGACGGTTCAGCGGCGACTCCGCCGGGCCTCCTTGGTACGGCCCAGTTCACGCTTCTTGGCCTTCTCACGGTCGCTGGCGCCGGCCATCTGGTCGTAGGGGTTCTCCCCGGACCGGAACTCGAAGCGCATGGGGGTGCCGCGCACCTTGAGCACCTTGCGGAAGGTGTTGGTCAGGTAGCGCTTGTAGGCCTCCGGCAGTGAGCCGGTCTGGTTGCCGTGAACGACGATGATCGGCGGGTTGCTGCCGCCCTGGTGGGCCATGCGCAGCTTGATGCGTCGCCCGCGCACCAGCGGCGGCTGGTGGGCCTCCACGGCGTCCTGGAGGATGGTGGTCAGGCGGTTGGTGGACCAGTGGGCGTTGGCCGAGGCGAAGGCACGCTCCAGCGACGGGTAGAGGTCCCCCACCCCGGTGCCGTGCAGCGCCGAGATGAAGTGCAGGTCGGCATAGTCGGCGAAGCCCAGGCGGCGCTTGATCTCGGCGCGCATCGACTCCTTGGCCTCGTGCTCAAGGCCGTCCCACTTGTTGACCGCCAGCACCAGGGCGCGCCCGCTGGTCAGCACGTAGTCCAGCAGGTGGAGGTCCTGCTCGACGAGGCCGCTGCGGGCATCGAGCACCACGATGGCCACGTGGCACTCCTTGATCGCCTCCAGGGTCTTGATGATCGAGAACTTCTCGGCCACCTCGCGGACGTTCTTGCGGCGCCTGACCCCGGCGGTGTCCACCAGCACGTAGGGCTTGCCGCGACGCTCGAAGGGGATCTCGATGGCGTCGCGGGTGGTGCCGGCCTCGTCGAAGACCACCACCCGCTCCTCGCCGAGCAGGCGGTTGACCAGGGTCGACTTGCCCACGTTGGGGCGGCCGATCACCCCGATGCGGATGCCCTTGGTGCCGGTGTCCGCGGGGATGCTCTCGTCCCGCGCGGGGAAGGGCTCGAGCACCTCCTCGATCAATGCGGTGACGTTGCGGCCATGGGAGGCGGCGATGGGGTGCGGGTCGCCGAGCCCCAGCTGCCAGAAGTCGGCCATGGCGCTGTGCTCCTCCAGGCCATCGACCTTGTTGACCACCAGCCAGGTCTTCTTCTGGTTGACCCGCAGGTGGTTGGCGATGGCCTCGTCGGCGACGTTGAGGCCGGCACGGGCGTCGACCAGGAAGAGCACGATGTCGGCCTCGTCGATGGCCACCAGCGACTGCTCGGCCATGGCGGCATCGATGCCCTCCTCGTCACCGCTGATGCCGCCGGTGTCGATCACCGTGTAGGCCTTGTCGCCGAGCATGCCGTTGCCGTACTTGCGGTCGCGGGTCAGCCCCGGGAAGTCTGCCACCAGGGCGTCCCGCGAGCGGGTCAGGCGGTTGAAGAGCGTCGACTTGCCGACATTGGGGCGGCCGACCAGGGCGATCACCGGCGTCATGGGCGAAGCTCCAGGGCTTCCAGGGTGCCGTCGTTGGCCAGGGCATAGATGCGCCGGCGATCGGTGAGCGGGCGCACGCCGATTCCCGAGCCATCGATGCGAGTGCGGCCGACGATCTCGCCCTCGCGGGCATCGATCAGGTGCAGGTAGCCCTCAGCGTCGCCCACCACCAGGTGGTCGGTGGCATAGGCCGGCGCGGTGAGCGAGCGCCCCTCGAGGGCCTCGTTGCGCCAGATCTCGTTGCCGGACCCGGCATCCACGGCGATGACGTGGCTGGCCTCGTCGACCACGAACAGGAAGTCCCCCACCAGGATCGGGGTGTGGTAGCTGGAGAGCTCCCGCGACCACTGCACCTCGCCGGAAGGGGCATCGAGGGCCGCCAGGCGGCCGTTGTAGCTGGTCACGAAGAGCCGGCCGTCCTGGGTGAGGACCGGCTGGCCGGCCAGGTCAACCAGGCGGTCGATCTCGCTGCGCCCCTGGGGAATGGCGATGCGGCGCTCCCAGAGCGGCTGGCCGCTGCGGTTGTCCAGCGTCACCAGGCGGCCGTTGGCGAAACCGGCGAAGGTGACCGGGTCGATCACCGTGGGCGTGCCGGTGCCGCGCAGGGTCAGCGAGGGGCGCGGGCCGCTGTAGACCCAGCGTTCGTCGCCGCTCTGGCGGTCCAGGGCCGTGACGCGGCCATCGACGGCCTGCACCACCAGCAGCTGTTGGTTGGCCTGGGGCGCGGCCAGCACCTCGCTGGTGACCCGCGCACGCCACTGGACCTTGCCGTCGGCCTGGTCCAGGGAGAGCACTTCACCGTTGCGGGTGGCCAGGAAGAGGCTGCCGGCCACGGCGGTCAGGCCGCTGGAGACCGGCGTGTCGAGCTCCACCTCCCAGCGGGTCTCGCCGCTGTCGGCATCCAGAGCCTCTACCAGGCCACGGCCATCGGCCGCGAACAGGGTGTCACCCTCCTGGGTCGGCGCCACCGGGTAGCCGGCCTCGCCGAGCCCCTTGCCGACGCGCTCGCGCCACAGGGTCTCCAGCTCGGTGGTGGCCTCCAGGGAGGAGAGTTCCCGCGGGGCGTACTCGGGCTCGGCCTTGCCGGCACAGCCGGCCAGCAGGGCCAGGGCGGCGGTGGCGGCAATCAGCAGGGTCGGTCTCATAGGGTGGCCTCCTCGGCGCCGAGGTCATCCAGCTTGAGCTGGACGCCGTACAGCGGCTGATCACGTTGCTCGGCGAGGGTCAGGGCCTCGCGCCAGGCCTCACTGGCCCGCTCGGCGCGTCCCAGGGCATGCTGGGCATCGCCGCGGACCTCGGCGCGCTGGGCCGCCAGGGCCTCGGGCACGCCCTCCAGGGTGGTCAGGGCCGTCTCGGCACTGCCCTCGGCGAGCTGCAGGCGGGCCAGGCGCAGGCGCGCCAGGCCCTCGAGGTAGTCGCGTCCGCTGTTCTCGACCACCGCCTCCAGGGCGGCCCGGGCACGCTCGCGGTCTCCCGCATCGACGGCCAGGCGGGCGTCGAGCAGCCGCGCCAGGTCGGCATAGAGGGTCTTGCCGTGCTCGTCGGTGATCTCGCCGACCAGCTCGTCGGCGCGCTGTCGGGCATCGTCGTCCAGGTCGTCCCGGCCGCTGAGGTCGAGCAGCTGCTGGTAGCGCATGGAGGCCGCCTCGGCCTTGCCCGCCTGATAGTCCTGCCAGGCGTTCCAGCCGAACACGCCGGCCGCGGCGATGACCACGCCGGCGATCAGCGAGGTACCGTTCTCCTTCCACCAGCGCTTGATGGCCTCAAGCTGTTCTTCCTCGGTTCTCAGCTCCGCCACGGGCGGTCTCCTCTCGATGCGGGTGGCCGTCAGGCGAAGGATTCGCCTTCCAGCAGGGATGTCAGGGTCTCGGCGAGCCCGGCCTGGGAGAGGCGCTGCTGCTCGCGCTCCTCGCGCAGGAACTTCAGGGTCACGCTGCCCTCGGCCAGCTCGTCCTCGCCGAGCAGCAGGGCCAGGCGGGCGCCGCTGCGGTCGGCCTTCTTGATGCGGCTCTTGAAGCTGCCGCCGCCGCAGTGCAACTGCAGGCGAAGCTCGGGCAGCGCCTCGCGCAGGCGCTCGCCGAGCAGCAGGGCGGCGGAGGTGGCCGCCTCGCCCATGGGCAGCAGGTAGACGTCCAGCTCGTCGCGGGCGCTATCGGGCAGCAGCTCCAGGGTGTCGAGCAGCAGCACCAGCCGCTCGATGCCCATGGCGAAGCCCACTGCCGGGGTCGGCTTGCCGCCGAGCTGTTCCACCAGGCCGTCGTAGCGGCCGCCGGCGCACACCGTCCCCTGGCTGCCCAGCGCCGTGGTGGTCCACTCGAAGACGGTGCGGCCGTAGTAGTCCAGGCCGCGTACCAGCCGCGGGTTGATCACGTAGTCGATGCCGGCGGCGTCGAGCAGCGCGCAGAGCTGCTCGAAGTGCGCGCGGGAGGCGTCATCCAGGTGGTCCATCAGCCTCGGCGCGCCATCGAGCATCTCGGCCATGGCGGGGTTCTTGGAGTCGAGGATGCGCATCGGGTTGCTGGTGAGGCGCCGGCGGGAGTCCTCGTCGAGCAGGGCGTGGTGCTGCTCGAAGTAGGCCACCAGGGTGTCGCGGTAGGCGGCACGCGCCTCGGAGGAGCCCAGGGAGTTGAGCTCCAGGGTGACGTGCTCGTAGAGCCCCAGGGCCTTCCACAGGCGGGCCGAGAGCAGGATCGTCTCGGCATCGATGTCCGGCCCCTCGAGGCCGAAGGCCTCCACGCCGACCTGGTGGAACTGGCGGTAGCGGCCCTTCTGGGGGCGCTCGTGGCGGAACATGGGGCCCTGGTACCAGAGGCGCTGGGTCTGGTTGTGCAGCAGGCCGTGCTCCATGGCGGCGCGCACGCAGCT
Organism: Halomonas sp.; assembly: GCF_033549285.1. Taxonomy (GTDB): domain Bacteria; phylum Pseudomonadota; class Gammaproteobacteria; order Pseudomonadales; family Halomonadaceae; genus Halomonas. Next base: position 6,154 of record NZ_JAWSUJ010000098.1, on the reverse strand, counting down.
CGCCGTGCCCTCGGGGCGCAGGGTCAGGCTGTCGCCGTTGCGGTCGTCGAAGGTGTACATTTCCTTCTCGACGATGTCGGTGACCTCGCCGATGGAGCGCTTGAACAGCGCCGTCTGCTCGACGATGGGCGTGCGGATCTCGGCGTAGCCGTAGCGGCGCATCAGCGCCTGGACCTGGCCCTCGACGTACTGCCACAACACCGACTGGTCCGGCAGCAGGTCGTTCATGCCACGGATGGCCTGGATCTTCTTCTTGCCTGGTTCTTTCTGACTGGCTTGGGACTTGCTCAATGCTTGCTCCTTGTCTGCTCGCCGGACGCCACCCAGGGGGTCAGGCGTCCCGGGCGATGACATCCTGTTCGGCCTGCTGCTTCTCGCGCACCTTGTCGCGGATCAGCCGCTCCAGGTCGTCCACCAGGTGATCGTTGCGCAACTTGCTCGCCGGCTTGCCGTCGATGTAGACGAGGTTGGCGGGGGTGCCGCCGGTGAGACCGATATCGCTCTCCTTCGCCTCGCCGGGGCCGTTGACCACGCAGCCGATCACCGAGACGTCCAGCGGGGTCATGACGTCCTCCAGGCGCTCCTCGAGGGCGTTCATGGTGCCGATGACGTCGAAGTTCTGGCGCGAGCAGCTGGGGCAGGCGATGAAGTTGATGCCCTTGCTGCGCAGGCGCAGGCTCTTGAGCATGTCGTAGCCGACCTTGATCTCCTCGACCGGGTCGGCGGCCAGCGACACGCGGATGGTGTCGCCGATGCCGTCCATCAGCAGCATGCCCAGCCCGATGGAGGACTTGACGGTCCCCGAGCGCAGCCCGCCGGCCTCGGTGATGCCGAGGTGCAGCGGTTGCTCGATGCGCGTGGCCAGGTCGCGGTAGGCGGCCACCGCCATGAAGACGTCGGAGGCCTTGACGCTGACCTTGAAGTCGGGGAAGTCGAGGCGATCCAGGTGGTCGATATGGCGCATCGCCGACTCGACCAGGGCCGCGGGGGTGGGCTCGCCGTACTTCTTCTGCAGGTCCTTCTCCAGGGAGCCTGCATTGACGCCGATGCGGATCGGGATGCCGTTGTCGCGGGCGGCCGAGACCACGGCGCGCACGCGCTCTTCCTTGCCGATGTTACCGGGGTTGATGCGCAGGCAGTCGACGCCGAGCTCGGCGACGCGCAGGGCGATCTTGTAGTCGAAGTGGATGTCGGCGACCAGCGGGACCTCGACCTCGCGCTTGATGCGGCCGAAGGCCTCCGCGGCGTCCATGTCGGGGACCGAGACGCGCACGATGTCGGCGCCGGCGGCCTCGAGCTGGCGGATCTGCGCCACGGTGGCGGCCACGTCCAGGGTGTCGGTGTTGGTCATGCTCTGGACGGAGATGGGGGCATCGCCCCCGACCGGCACCTTGCCGACATGGATCTGGCGTGACTTGCGACGAACGATGGGGGATTGTGCGTGCATGGTGACGGAATCATTCTCCCAGGGTGAAGCGGGCGACGTTGTTGGCCCCGGCGCGCGCCGGGAGGTCCACGGGCTCGCCTTGCCAGACCAGCTCGACGCCGGTGGCGTTGCCCACGGTCAGGCGGAAGGGCGGTTCGCCTTCGACGCGTGCGGTGGTGCCGGGTTCCTGGAGGCCGACGAAGACGCGCTCGTTGCTGGCGTCGAAGATCTCCGTCCAGGACTGCTCGTTGAAGGTCAGCTCCAGCACCCGCCGGTCGGCGGCCGTCGCCTCGGCGGGGCGCTCGGCCTCGGGGGTCGTCTCGGCGGCGGTGCCTGGTTCGGCCTCCGTGGCCGCCTGGTCGTCGCCTGAGGCCGTGTCGTCGGCAGCGCCCTCGTCCTCGGTCGGTGCCGGCGCCTCGGCGGCGGCGTCGACCGGTGCCTCGGCATCGCCCGGCAAGTCCACGGCGGGGGCGTCCTCGACCAGGCCGAGGTCGCTCTCCTCCTCGGGCAGCGGCGGCAGGGACTCGTCGGTGCCAGCGTCGCCCTCGGTGCCGGTGTCGTCCTCGGTGATGGTGGTGCTGCCGTCGAGGCTATCCACCGACACCGGCCCGCTGTCGCCGGGGGCGGGCGGCTGGCTGCCGCCGCGGCTCTGCCACCACATCAGCGTCAGGCCGATCAGGCCGGCAATCACCAGCACGGTGACCAGGCGGAACAGCCAGGCGCCGAGCTTCGAGGGCGGGCGGGTGACCTGCACCGGGGTGATGCGGTGCTCGGTCTCCTGGGTGCCGAAGCGTGCCTTGTAGGCCTCGAGGACGGGGCGGTCGTCGATGCCGAGCAGGTGGGCGTAGCTGCGCAGGTAGCCGCGGCGATAGGCGGCCACCGGCACCTCCTCGTAGCTGTCGCCCTCCAGCCCCTGGATCACCGCCGGGCGCAGGTTCAGGGCGGCAGCGACCTCCTCGCGGTCGAGGCCCTGGGCCTCGCGCTCGCGACGCAGCATCTCGCCCGGGGAGGCCTGGCGTGGCGCGGTCTCGGCGGCATCATCGGTGTGAATGTCGCTCATGGCTGAGCATCCTTCGTCAGAAAACGGTGGTCTGGGCCCGGCACGGAATCACTCCAGCTGGTCGGCGTAGAAGCTGGCGGTGGCCGGGTCGCCGCGATCCCGGGCAATGTCGCGGGCCAGGCGCAGGGCCTCGGCCCGCGGGCCGGCCAGGCGCATGTAGGTCTCGAGCTGCTGCTCGGCGCGCTCGAGGTTGCCCTGGGCGTACTCGAGCTCGGCCGTGAGCAGGTAGCTGCGCGGACGGCGCGGGGCGATAGCCTGGGCGCGGGACAGGCTCTCGCGGGCCGCCGCGACGTCGCCCATCTCGAGCCGGCACTGGCCGAGGTTGGCGAACAGCTGCGCCCGGTTGTCGTACTGGGTGTCGCGGGAGGCCTGGTCGAGCTGCTCGCAGGCCTCACCGAGGCGGCCACGATCATACAGGAAGGCGGCGTAGTTGTTGCGTGCCCGGGTGAACGAGGGGTCGGCCTCGAGGGCGCGACGGAAGGTCTCGTCGGCGAGCTCGGCCTCGCCCTGGCGCTGGTGGACCATGGCCATCGCCTGCAGGGCCTCGGCATCCCGGGGATCGATCTCCAGGGCGCGGTCCAGGGCATTCATGGCGCGGGGGAGGTTGTCGCGCTCGAGGTAGGCCACGCCGAGGCGGGTATAGGCATCGGAGGCCTCGTTGCCGCTGCCTCCCGGCAGGTTGGTCTGGGTGGCGCAACCGGCCAGCCACAACGAGCCCAGCAGCATGGTGGCGGCGGGTATCTGCCTCAGGCCGGTCATGCGCGGGCGACGAGTCATGGCATCCTCTCAGAGTGGGCACGGAACCGGTGGCCGCGGGTGGCTGGCAACACGCAGGCGACGGTGAAAAAAGGCCCGTCCATCAAAGCGCCGAGCCCGGTTGAAGTCAAGGTGGGCCCGGCTCAGTCGGCGTCGATCTGGATGGACTGGATATAGCGCTCGTGGCGCTTGGTGCGATCCTTCACCCTGCCCACCAGCTGGCCGCAGGCGGCATCGATGTCGTCGCCGCGGGTGGTGCGGATCGGCGCCGTGTAGCCCAGCTCATAGAGCCACTGCTGGAAGCGCACCACCTGGTTGCGCGACGGCTTCTCGTAGCCCGAGTGCGGGAAGGGGTTGAACGGAATCAGGTTGATCTTGCACGGCAGCTCCTCGAGCAAGGCGGCGAGCTGCTCGGCGTGCTCCTGCTGGTCGTTGACGTCCTTGATCACCGTGTACTCGATGGTCACCATCCGCGTGTCGTGGCACTTGGCCAGGTAGCGGTGGCAGGCGTCGAGCAGGGTGCGGATGTTGTACTTGCGGTTGAGCGGTACCAGCTCGTTGCGCAGCTCGTCATTGGCGGCATGCAGCGAGATGGCCAGGCTCACGTCGAGCTCGTCGCCGAGCCTGTCGAGCATCGGCACCACGCCCGAGGTGGAGAGCGTGACGCGGCGCTTGGAGAGGCCGTAGCCGTCGTCGTCGAGCATCAGCTTCATCGCCGGGACGACGTTGTCGTAGTTCAGCAGCGGCTCGCCCATGCCCATCATCACCACGTTGGTGACGGGGCGATGGGCGGTGTCGCGGCGCGGCCCCACGCTGCGCTGGGCCACCCACACCTGGCCGATGATCTCGGCGGCGGTGAGGTTGCGCTGGAATCCCTGCTTGCCGGTGGAGCAGAAGCTGCAGTCCAGCGAGCAGCCGACCTGGGAGGAGACGCACAGGGTGCGCCGCTTGCCGTTGTCGGCGGGGATCAGCACCGTCTCCACGTAGCTGCCGTCCTCCACCTCGAGCACCCACTTGCGGGTGCCGTCGCTGGAGGTGCCCTCGTAGACCACGCCCGGGCCGCGGATCTCGGCGACCTCGGCCAGGCGCGAGCGCAGCGCCTTGGAGAGGTTGGTCATGGCGGCGAAGTCATCGCAGCCCTCGATGTGGATCCACTTCATCACCTGGGCGGCACGGAACTTCTTCTCGCCGATGGAGAGGAAAAAGGCTTCCATCTCCTCGCGGGTCATGCCGAGCAGGTTGGTGAGACGGGGAACAGTGGTGGCAGTCATGGCGGTCAGCGAGTCGTTGGGGCAGTGGGCGGCGGGGGCTTTGCCCCCGCTGGGCAGAAGAGCTGCCTAAGGGAACTTCTGATTTATGTCGCGAGCGAAGAGAGGTTGGTCGACGCCGGAGCGCAGAGACCGGAGCCTATGCGGTACTAGGTGAGGATTTCGACCGGGCTGGCGTACCAGCACCGCCGGCGACCAAGATATCGAGCGCAGCAATAAATCAGTGTTTCCTCAGCGCGGGCAGATCTCGTCAGCCGCAAAGAAGTAGGCAATCTCGCGCTCGGCGGACTCCGGGGAGTCGGAGCCATGCACGGCGTTGGCGTCGATGGTCTCGGCGAAGTCGGCACGGATGGTGCCCGGAGCCGCTTCCTTGGGGTTGGTGGCACCCATCAGGTCACGGTTCCTGGCGATGGCGTCCTCGCCCTCGAGCACCTGCACGACCACCGGGCCGGAGGTCATGAAGCCGACCAGGTCCTTGAAGAAGGGGCGCTCCTTGTGCTCGGCGTAGAAGCCACCGGCCTTCTCCTCGGTGAGCTGGAGCATCTTGGCGGCCACGATCTTCAGGCCTCCCTTCTCGAAGCGGCTCTCGATCTCGCCGATCACGCTCTTGGCGACGGCATCGGGCTTGATGATGGACAGGGTGCGCTGGTTGGCCATGGGGGCATGTCTCCGGTTGGTTGGAAAATTGAAGTGGTGATGGATAGCGCCGCGCCGCCCCTGGCTCCCCGGGGGAGAGGGCGGCGCGACAAATCAAATGATGCGGCCGGCGAGCGGCGGTTCGGCAGCGTGTGCCGACTGGGCGGCGAGTATAACGCTCCGGGACGGCGTTGAACAATCGTTCAGACGCTGAAGCTCTCGCCGCAGCCGCACTGGTCCTTGACGTTGGGGTTGTTGAAGCGGAAGAAGCGGTTGAGCCCCTCCGAGACGTAGTCGACCTCGCTGCCATCGAGCATCTCCAGGGCCTCGGGGGCGACGAAGACCGTCACACCGTGCTCCTCGAAGGTCACATCGTCGTTGGCCGCCTCGTCGGCGAAGTCGAGCACGTAGCTGTAGCCGGAGCAGCCGCTGGGCTTGACCGAGACCCGCAGGCCAAGGCCGTGGCCCCGCTCATCGAGCACCCGGTGGATCTGCTCGGCGGCGGCAGTGGTGATCGAAAGGTGCGCCATGGTCTCTCTCCTGAACGTGGTAGGGTCAGACCGCCCGGCGACGCAGCCCGCCCAGGGCGTGTCGCAGGGCATCCAGTGTGCGATCGATATCGGCCTCGGTGGTGTAGCGGCCGAAGCTGAAGCGCAGCGAGGCCAGCGCCAGGGAGCGCGGCAGGCCGATGCCCTTCAGTACATAGGAGGGCTCGACGCTCGCCGAGTTGCAGGCCGAGCCGGTGGAGAGCGCGATGTCACGCAGCGCCATCAGCAGCGACTCGCCCTCGACCCCCGCGAAGGCCAGGTTGAGGATGTTGGGGACCGCCAGCTCGACCGCGGTGTTGCGGTGGATGCCGTCGAGATCGCCGAGACCCTCGAGCAGGCGGTCGCGCAGGGCGGTGATGCGGGCCTGGTCGGCCTCGCCCTCGGCGGCGGCGATGGCGAAGGCCTCGCCCATGCCGGCGATCTGGTGGGTGGCCAGGGTGCCCGAGCGCATGCCGCGCTC
>NZ_JAWSUJ010000097.1:0-17003 GCF_033549285.1 Halomonas sp. | reverse complement strand
GAGGCGGTGCTCGCCGATGGCACCGTCGTCAGCTCGATGAACCGCATGCTCAAGAACAATGCGGGCTTCGACCTCAAGCAGCTGTTCATCGGCAGCGAGGGCGTGCTGGGCATCGTCACCCGGGCAGTATTGCACCTGCAGCCACCCACCCCGGACGTGCAGACAGCGCTGGTCGCCTGCCCTTCCTTCGAGCACCTGACTGGCCTGCTGGGCCATCTGGGCCGCTATCTCGGCGGTAGTCTGGCGGCCTTCGAGGCGATGTGGCAGAACCACTATCGACTGCTCACCCAGGAGAGCGGCCGACACACGCCACCGCTGTCCCCCGCCGCCCCCTTCTACGTGATCCTCGAATCGCTGGGCAGCGAGCCCCAGAGCCATGGCGCCCAGTTCGCCCTCGCCCTGGAGCGCGCCCTGGAAGACGAACTGATCAGTGATGCGGTCATCGCCCAGTCCGACACTCAGCGCCAGTCCCTCTGGGCGATACGCGAGGACATCGAAGGGCTGATCCAGACCCTCTCGCCGCTGCTCACCTTCGACGTCAGCCTTCCGATCCCCGAGATGGATCGCTATGTCACCAGGCTGGAAGAGGCCCTGGCCCGCGACTGGCCTCGGAGACGCATGGTCACCTTCGGCCACCTGGGTGACGGCAACCTGCATATTTCCATTACTGTCGGCAGTGCCGAACCGGCGGCCCGTCTCGCCGTCGAACGCCTCGTCTACACGCCGCTGGCCGAGCTTGGCGGCTCGGTCTCGGCCGAGCACGGCATTGGCCTGGAAAAGCGCAACTACCTTGCCCTCTCGCGGACCCCGGAGGAAATCACGCTGATGCACACCCTCAAGGGAGCCCTCGACCCGCACGGGTTACTCAATCGCCACAAGGTGCTCCCGCCGGTGAAAGGGTGAATCCTCGATGGCTCGCTTTCTCGTCGACCGTCTGATACTCACGCTCGCGGCCCGCCCCTTGCTCGGCTCGATGGCCTTGATCCTCGCCATCGGACTCTTCTGGGGCGGTAACTGGCCGGCGGTGCGCTTTATCCTTCGCGACCTTCCACCCTTCACCCTACGCGCCATCGGCTTTAGCGCTGGCGCCCTGGTGCTGCTGGGCTGGGCACGCTGGCGCGGTCTGCCGCTTCGCGTGGCGGCCGGAGAGTGGTCGTGGCTCGCGGTCACCGGGGTGTTCACCATTCTCGGTTTCAACCTGGCCACGGCTTTCGCCCAGCTCAATATGCCGACGTCCCAGGCGGCGATCATCGCCTTCAGCATGCCGTGCTGGGCATTACTGATGGCCTGGGGGCTGCTCGGTCAACGCATCACTCGGCGTCAGTGGTGGGGGCTGGCGTTCGGGCAGGCCGGCCTGCTGGTTCTGCTCGGACCGGCCGCCCTGGCAGCGGGGCGCCAGGGACTCGTCGGTCCGCTGTTTGCGTTGGGCGCCGCGATCTCCTGGGCGTTGGGCACCGTGCTGATCAAGCGCCGCGGCACATGGCAGAGCCATGCAGTCGTGATCACCGGCTGGCAGTTCGGCCTCTGTGCCATCCCCATGATCGTAATGATGGTCGTCCTGGAGCCGATGCCTCGCCCGAGCGACTGGCACAACACGACCTGGCTGGCACTGGCTTATCACTTGCTGTTCTCGATCACCATCGCTCAGATGCTGTGGTTCATGAACGTCAACCGGTTGTCCATCGCCCAGGCCACCATCTCGACCCTGATCATCCCGACCGTTGGCGTTTCAAGCTCCATCCTGTTGCTCGGCGAGCCATTGAGCGCCAAGGTATTCATCGCCCTGATGCTGACACTGGCAGCCGTGGCGATCGTCATGCTGCACAGGAGGCCCTCCACATGACACTGAGGATCAGCGTTCCGGTCACCACCGATCAAGACGACTGGCAGCGCCTCTATAGGGGCTATGCCGAGTACTATGGCATGCCCATGAGCGACTCGACGCTGAACACCGTGTGGTACTGGATCCAGGACGGCACACGACTGCAAGGACGCCTGGCGCGCGACGCGAACGGCCAGGCAGTGGGCCTGATGCATTTTCGTGCCATGCCGTCCCCACTGCGCGGGAGCACCGTCGGCTTCCTGGATGACCTCTTTGTCGACCCGGCATATCGCGGCACGGGTGCCGTCGATGAGATGATGGAGGCGTTACGTCAAGAGGCCCGCCGGCAGGGCTGGCCCTTCGTGCGCTGGATCACGCGCGAGAACAACTATCGTGCACGGGGCGTCCATGACCGCTGCGCCGAACGAACCGATTGGGTGACCTACCAGCTCGATGTCTAGTTTTCGGACAAAGCCTTGGCGACCCACTGTCCATGATCAATCAGGAGGATCCGATGCCCCGCTTCCCCGACCACCTGACCGGCGACGGCCCCACCAACCCCTTCCCCGGGATCCGCGTGCTGGAGCGGCGCCTGGGCCGTGAGATCCCCCACCGCCTGGGCTCCAACGAGGGACTCGACATGCCCCACCGCGCCCTGCGCGCGCACTTCGGCGACGCCATGGTCGAGCATGCCTACTGCTACGGGGATTCGGAGGCGCTGGGCGTCCGCCAGCGGCTCGCCGAGCAGCAGGGCATCCCCCTCGAGGCCCTGCTGGTCGATGCCGGGGCCGACAGCCTGATCGCCCTCGCCCTGCGCACCGTGGCCGAGCCCGGCACCGCCGTGGTGGCCACCGCCGGCACCTACCCCACCTTCGGCTACTTCGCCCGGGGCCAGGGCTGCCGGCTGGTCGAGGTGCCCTACGAGGAGGCGCCGGGCCGCCTCGCCCCGGACCTCGAGGCCCTGGCCAAGACTGCCCGCCGGGAGCAGGCCCGGCTGGTCTACCTCGCCAATCCCGACAACCCCAGCGGCCACCTGCATGACGACGCGGCCGTTCGCCGCCTGCGCGAGACGCTGCCCGACGACTGCTGGGTGCTGCTCGACGAGGCCTACCACGACTTTCGCGAGGATGCCGAGTCCCCCTTCGCCCGTGAGGTGCTGCCCGGCGTGATCCGCCTGCGCACCCTCTCCAAGGCGCATGGGATGGCGGGGCTGCGCATCGGCTATGCCATCGCCGAGCCCGAGACCCTGGCGATGATGATGAAGGTGCGCATCCACTATGCGGTCTCGACCCTGACCCTGGCCGCCGCCGAGGTGGTGCTGGACCATCCCGACGAGACCCGTGAACACATCGCCGCAGTGCTGAATCGCCGCGAGCGCCTGGCCGGGCACTTCCGCGCGCTCGGCGCCGAGGTGCTGCCCAGCGCCACCAACTTCATCGGCATCCGGCTACCCAGCGCCGAGCTCGCCGAGCGCGTCAACCGGGAGCTGCTCGAGGCCGGGCGACTGATTGCCCGCCCGGCCCACCCGGACCTCGGGCATGTGCTGCGCATCACCGCCGTGGAGGATGCCCTGGTACCCGGGCGACTGCAGATCCTGGAGGACGCCCTGCGGTAGAGGCGTTGCTCGTCGGGAACGATCGGTTCAGCAGCGGCCCTGCATCCGCAATCCCGGCGGGCAGAAGCCACCGCGGCGATGGTCATCGTGGCGTCGCTCGGCGTGGTGATAGCGATCGCGGTCCCGATAGCGGCGATCCCGATAATAGCGATCATCGTAGTGACGCGACCGGTAGTCACGGTCGCGGTAATGACGATCATCACCGCGATAGTGGCGATGGCTGCCGTAGCCGTCGATCTCGACCAGCGGTTCGGACTTGAGGCGTGCGGGCGTGTAGCTGCAGCCGGCCAGCGCCAGGGTCGAGGCCATCAGGACAATCATCAACGGGCGCAAGGGAAACCTCATGGCGGTGTCCTCGCAAGTGGAGTGAGGGAGTGGGCCACCCTTCGATCCCTGCCGGGGGGCACCCATGCCGCCGGCATGGTGCGGCTGCCTCTTCGGGCCGGGTGCCATCAAACACCGTTTCCTATCAGGCTATGCCCTGCAAGCGCCGCCGCCAAGCGGGGAGCGAGGAAAGAGCGTGCAAGGAGAGAAACACGGCATGCGCTCAGCAGCGCCCCTTCTTGGCCTGGCCCGGCGGACAGAAGCCGCCCCGGCGGTCGTAGTGGTCATGGCCACGGTCGTCGTCGATGACGACCAGCGGCTCGGACTGGATGCGCGCGGGCGTATAGCTGCAGCCGGCCAGGAAGAGGCTGGCGCCGAGCAGGCAGATCAGAAACGTAGCGTGTCGGGTCATGGGGAAACCTCCGTGTCAGGGTGCTGTGGGGTGGCATTCTAGCGAACCCTGGCCGCCCTACCCATGTGGCCCGACGGCGACATTGATGTCGCCATTCAGAGACAGTGGCCAAGCGGAAACGGACGCGCGATAGTGGCTTGCCATTAGTCTGCAAACAGGTTCGTTCCCGAATGGATGCACTGCGCCGCCACACCCTGCTGATCATCGTCCTGGGCAGCCTGGTCATCTCGCTGGCCATGGGCCTGCGCCATGGCTTCGGCCTGTTCCTGGAGCCGATGAGCAGCGACCTGGGCTGGGGCCGGGAGGTCTTCGCCTTCGCCCTGGCCCTGCAGAACCTGATCTGGGGACTCTCCCAGCCCTTCAGCGGGGCCCTGGCCGACCGCTTCGGGGCCGCGCGGATCGTGGTGGTTGGAGGCCTGCTCTATGCCCTGGGGCTGGCCATGATGGGGCTCTCGGACTCGGCCCTGGGCATGTCGATGAGTGCCGGGCTGCTGATCGGCCTGGGGCTCTCGGGTACCACCTTCTCGGTGATCCTCGGGGCCGTGGGCCGCGCCGTGCCGCCCGAGAAGCGCAGCCTGGCCATGGGCATCGTCAGCGCCGCCGGTTCCTTCGGCCAGTTCGCGATGCTGCCCGGTACCCTGGGGCTGCTGGAGTGGCTCGGCTGGTCCGCCGCCCTGCTGGTGATGGGCGCCCTGGCGGCGGTGATGGTGCCCCTGGGCGGGATGCTGCGCGACCGCCCCTCTCCCCGCCAGGCCAGCGACCTCTCGCTGGGTGCGGCGCTCGACGAGGCGGCCGGCCATCGCGGTTTCTGGCTGCTATGCATGGGCTTCTTCGTCTGCGGCTTCCAGGTGGTGTTCATCGGCGTCCACCTGCCCGGCTACCTGGTCGACAGCGGCATCGCCGTGCAGGTGGGCAGCACCGTGCTGGCGCTGGTGGGGCTGTTCAACATCGTCGGCACCTACACCGCCGGCTGGCTCGGCGGCTTTCTCTCCAAGCCGCGCCTGCTGACCTGGCTCTACCTGATCCGCGGCGTGGTGATCACCGCCTTCCTCGTCGTGCCCCTGAGCCCGGCGAGTGCCTACCTGTTCGGCATCGCCATGGGCTTGCTGTGGCTCTCCACGGTGCCGCTGACCAACGGCATCGTCGCCTCGGTGTTCGGCGTGCGCCACCTCTCCATGCTCGGCGGCATCGTCTTCCTCTTCCACCAGCTGGGCTCCTTCATGGGCGTCTGGCTGGGCGGCTACTTCTACGACCTCAACGGCGACTACGACCTGGTGTGGCGGCTCGCCATCCTGCTCTCCGTGGCGGCGGCGGTCCTGCACTGGTTCATCGACGAGGCGCCCGTGAAGCGCCAGTCCAGCGAGGGAGTAGAGGCATGAGCCGCGCACGACGGGGACTGCTCGCCCTGCTGGCCGCCGCCGCCCTGGCGCTGGCCTGGTGGGGCTGGCAGGCGCTGGATGCCAGCCTGCTGCTGCTCGGCAGCCGGTTGTGTTGAGCGGCAACTCGCCAAGCGACAAGGGCTGTCAAGACGCCTACACTGCACTGCAGCATTCACGCTGCTACAGGAGCAGGCATGGCGACGGGCGAAAAGAAACGGATCGATCTGGCCCTGCAGGGCGGGGGCTCCCACGGCGCCCTGACCTGGGGGGTGCTGGATCGCCTGCTGGAAGACGAGCGGCTGGAGATCGACGGGATCAGCGGCACCAGCGCCGGGGCCATGAATGCCGTGGTGCTGGCCGACGGGCTGCACAAGGGCGGGCGCGATGGCGCCCGTGATGCCCTGCGCACCTTCTGGAAGGCGGTCAGCGATGCGGCACGCTTCTCTCCCATCCAGCGCACTCCCTGGGACCGGCTGTTGGGCAACGACAGCCTCGACCATTCGCCGAGCTATCTGTTCTTCGAGAACCTGACCCAGCTGATCGCCCCCGCCAAGCTCAACCCCCTGGCAATCAATCCGTTGCGCGACCTGGTCCTCGATCTGGTCGATTTCGAGTGCGTCAATGCCTGTCGCAAGGTCAAGGTGTTTGTCACGGCCACCAATGTGCGCACCGGCCACGCGACGATATTTCGCCAGCCCGAACTGACCGTCGATACCGTGATGGCATCGGCCTGTCTACCCTTCATGTTCCCGGCCGTGGAGATCGACGGAGAGGCCTACTGGGATGGGGGCTACAGCGGCAATCCGGCGCTCTACCCGCTGGTCGATGACCAGGACTGTCGTGACCTGGTGGTGGTGCAGATCAACCCGTTGGTGCGCCAGAAACTGCCCGACAGCGCCCGGGAAATCCTCAACCGGATCAACGAGATCACCTTCAACTCCAGCCTGATCAAGGAGCTACGCAGCATCCAGCTGTTGCACCGATTGATCGAGGCCGAAGGCCTGGAGCTGGAGAGCTACCGTGCCATGCGCCTGCATCTGATTCATGCCGAGCACGACGTCGAAACGCTCAGTGCCTCCAGCAAGATGAACGCCGAATGGGACTTCCTCTCCCGCCTGCATGCCCAGGGGCGCGCCTGGGCCGACCAGTGGCTGGAGACACACTTCGATGCCCTGGGCGAATACTCCACCTTCGACCTGGATGCGGTCTTCCCCGATACCTTTCGCCCCCTCTCGGCGGCAGACGACTCCCCCACAGAACATGACGACGGGCCGGAGTGATGATCGGTATCGTGGCGATCGCCATCGCGCTGCTGCTGTTGATGGTTCTGGCCTACCGCGGCCTCAGCCTGTTGATCCTGGCCCCGCTGCTGGCCGCACTGGTGGCACTGGTCTCGGTCGGCACGCCCCTGCTGGCCAGCTACACCCAGGTCTTCATGGGGGCCGCCGGCGATTTTATCGTCCGCTATTTCCCGCTGTTCCTGCTGGGGGCGGTGTTCGGCAAGCTGATGGAAGATTCGGGAAGCGCGGAAGTGCTGGCCAGCGCCATCGTCAAGCGCCTGGGCGACACCCGCGCCATCCTGGCGGTGGTGCTCTCCTGCGCGGTGATGACCTATGGCGGCGTCTCGTTGTTCGTGGTGGCCTTCGCGGTCTATCCGATCGCCGCGGCACTGTTTCGTCAGGCCGGCCTGCCCAAGCGACTCATCCCCGGCACCATCGCCCTGGGCGCCTTCACCTTCACCATGACGGCGCTGCCGGGAACGCCGGCCATCCAGAATGCCATCCCGATGCCCTATTTCGGCACCTCGCCATTTGCCGCGCCTGGGCTCGGCATCCTCACCGGCCTGGTCATGCTGGGGCTGGGACAGGCCTGGCTGAATCATCGGGCGCGCCAGGCACGAGCGGCCGGCGAAGGCTACGGCACCCATCAGGAGAAGGCTCCTCCGGCGGTTCACCTGCGCGAACACGCTGCAGGTGAAGGCTTCGATCTGGCCGAGGTCACGGCACACCCGGTTCGCGATCTTCCCCCCTTGGCGCTGGCGCTGCTGCCCATCGTGCTGGTCATCGCCCTGAACCTGCTGTTCACCGCGGTGGTGATCCCCGCCATGGACACCGGGTATCTCGCCGAGCCGACCTATGGTGCCACCAGCATCGACTCCGTTCGTGGCGTCTGGTCGGTGATCGCTGCCCTGGTCATCGCCATCGGGGTCATCATCGCCACTAACTTGCGCCGTCTCGAAGCCCTCACGACCACCCTCGACAGCGGTGCCAATGCCTCACTGTTGCCGATCTTCAATACCGCCAGCCTGGTCGGCTTCGGCTCGGTGATCGCTTCCCTGGCGGCGTTCGAGACGATCAGCCTCTGGGTGACCTCGGTGGGCGGCGACAATCCGCTGATCTCGCTGGCCATTGCGGTCAACCTGCTGGCCGGCATGACCGGCTCGGCCTCCGGCGGCATGAGCATCGCCCTGGCAACGCTCGGCGACACCTACCTGGCCATGGGCCAGGCCAAAGGGATCGCCCCCGAACTGATGCACCGGGTCACGGCCGTCGCCACCGGCGGGCTGGATGCCCTGCCGCATAACGGCGCGGTGATCACGCTGCTCTCCATCTGTGGCCTGACGCACCGCCAGGCCTATCTCGATATAGCGGTGGTGGCCGTGGTGGTCCCCATCATCTCGCTGGTGCTGCTGATTGGCATGGGCAGCCTGGCAGGGTCGTTCTAAGGCGGCAGGGTCATCGAGCCGCAGACCGGGCTGACGGAGTGCGACAGCCAGGATCGGCCGATGGACCGTCGTGGCCGGCATCCACCTGGGCGAGGTCAAGGTTGTCGGCCGCAGGCCTTCACCCTGCACGGCGGCGCAGGTAATCTCGAGAGGCACCCTCGGCCCGTTTCCCACGACATCGGCCTCGGTTGACGTCAGTCAAGGTGGTCGACGCGGCCCTGGTGTGGAGTGAAGGGAACGTTTCGCCCTCGAGGCTGGACAGGGAGACAGGTCCCATGCCGCTTGCGCTGATCATCCTGCTGCCGCTGACCGGCGCCTGCCTGCCCGCGCTGATGCGAGGGCGATCCTCCCGCCTGCTCGCCTCGGTGTCCGCCCTTCCCGCCGTCTTCACCCTGCTGCTGCTGCTGAGCTGGCTGCCCCACGTCATGGGCGGCGGCGAGGCCGAAGTCCAGCGGCTCGCCTGGCTGCCATCGCTCGGTCTCGACGTGGCCTTTCGCCTCGACGGCCTGGGGCTGCTGTTCGCCCTGCTGATCACCGGGATCGGCTGCCTGATCCTGCTCTACGCGCGCTACTACTTCGAGGGCAGCGACACCTCGGCGCGCTTCTTCACCCTGGTCCTGCTGTTCATGGCGGCGATGCTCGGCATCGTGCTCTCCGAGAACCTGCTGTTCCTGCTGGTGTTCTGGGAGCTGACCAGCCTGGTCTCCTTCCTGCTGATCGGCTACCACACCCACGACCATGCGGCCCGGCTAGGGGCCCGCATGTCGCTGGTGATCACCGGTGGCGGCGGGCTGGCGCTGCTCGGCGGCGTGGTGCTGCTGGGCCAGGCCGCGGGCGGCCATGAGCTCTCCACGGTGCTGGCGGCCGGCGACCGGATTCGCGCCCACGAGCACTACGGCCTGATGCTCAACCTGATCCTGCTGGGCGCCTTCACCAAGTCGGCCCAGTTCCCCTTCCACCTCTGGCTGCCCCACGCCATGACGGCGCCCACGCCGGTCTCCGCCTACCTGCACAGCGCCACCATGGTCAAGGCGGGCCTGTTCCTGGTCGCCCGGCTGCATCCGGCGCTCGGCGATACCTCGTTGTGGTTCCACCTGGTCACCCTGACCGGCATGGTGACGCTGATGCTGGGCGCCTTCGTGGCGATGTTCATGCACGACATGAAGGGGCTGCTGGCCTACTCCACGGTCTCCCACCTGGGACTGATCATGCTGCTGCTGGGGCTGGGCACCCCCATGGCCGTGGCGGCGGCGCTCTTCCACCTGCTCTGCCATGCGCTGTTCAAGGCGCCGCTGTTCATGATGGCGGGCTACGTCGATCGCGCCACCGGGACCCGTGACATGCGCAAGATCAACGGCATGTGGCGCTTCATGCCGGCGCTGATGGGGCTCTCGGCCATCTCCGCCGCCGCCATGGCCGGCCTGCCGCTGATGAGCGGCTACCTGAGCAAGAAGATGCTGTTCGGCGAGAGCCTGCGGGTCACGGCGCCCGATTGGGCGGTGGTGGTGATTCCCCTCTGGGTGACCTTGGCCGGGCTCTTCTCGGTGGCCTACTCGATCCGCATCTTCCATAACGTCTTCTTCAACGGCCTGCCGATCGACCTGCCGGCATGGCCCCCGCGCGCACCGCGAACGGCGGCGCTGTCGCCCATCGCGCTGCTGGCCTTCGCCACCCTGCTGGTGGGGCTGGCCCCGGAGGCCTTCTACGCCGGCCTGGTCCACCCCGCCTTCGCCGCGGCGCGCCAGGCCACGGTGACGCCCTTCGATTTCGCCACCCTGGGGGGCCACCTGCCGATGCTGATGAGCCTGTTCGCCCTGGCCGGCGGCGCGCTCTTCTACCACTGGCGCGACCCCCTCTTCCGCCTCCATGCCCGGCTGCCCGAGGTCGACGCCAAGGAGATCTTCGACTGGCTCATGCGCCGCGCCATCGCCCTCTCCCAGCGCCGCGTCTTCCAGCTCGAGAACGGCTCGCTGCAACGCTACCTGACCTTCATCATGGCCACCGTGGTGGTGCTGGTGGGCCTGGAACTCGGCGGCGTGACCCGCTGGCACGGTGGCGCGGCGCTCGCCCCGATCGACCCGCTGACCCTGCTGGCGGCCGTGCTGCTGTGCCTGGCCGCCCTCGGCGTGGTGGCCTTCCACCACTACCGCCTGCCGGCCCTGCTGCTGCTCGGCGTCACCGGGCTCTTCGTCACCGTCACCTTCGCCCGCTTCTCGGCCCCCGACCTCGCCCTGACCCAGCTGATGGTGGAGGTGATGGCGGTGGTGATCATGATGCTGGCGCTCTCCTTCCTGCCGCAGACCTCACCCCGGGGCTCGAGCGGTTTCCGGATGGGGCGCGACCTGGCCATCGCCGTGCTGATGGGCGTCGGCGTGGCGGCCTTCAGCTTCGCCATCCTGACCCGCCCCCACCGGACGATCTCGGACTTCTTCCTTGCCAACAGCGTGCCCGGCGGCGGTGGCACCAACGTGGTCAACGTCATCCTGGTCGACTTCCGCGGTTTCGACACCCTGGGCGAGATCACCGTGCTGGGCATCGCCGCGCTGGCGGTGTTCGCCTTCACCCGCGACCTGCACCTCAAGGAACGGGTGGTCGAGACCAATCCCATGCACTGGGTCGCCGAGCCTCATCCGATCATGCTCAGCACCGTGGCCCGGCTGGTGCTGCCCATCGCCCTGCTGGTCTCGGCCTACATCTTCCTGCGCGGCCACAACCTCCCCGGCGGCGGCTTCATCGCCGGACTGATCACCGCGGTGGCGCTGACCCTGCAGTACATGGCCGGCGGGCTGGTGTGGGCCCAGGAACGCATGCTGACCCCCTTCCGACCGCTGATCGGCGCCGGCGTGCTGATCGCCACCTTCACCGGCCTTGGCAGCTGGCTCTTCGGTTTCCCCTTCCTCACCTCGGCCCACGGCCACCTGTCCCTGCCTCTAATCGGCGAATTCGAGCTCGCCACCGCCATGCTCTTCGACCTCGGCGTCTATGCCACCGTGGTCGGGTCGACGCTGCTGATACTCGCCAACCTCGGCAAGCTGATGACGGTGGCCGGCCCCGGCAAGGAGATCGGCTGATGGAACTGCTCTACGCGATCACGCTCGGCGTGTTGACCAGCTGCGGCGTCTACCTGCTGCTGCGCGCACGCACCTTCACGGTGATCCTCGGGCTGACGCTGCTTTCCCACGCCGTCAACCTCTACCTGTTCGCCTCGGGGCGCCTGGTCGCCGGCGCGCCGGCCATCGTGGGTCTCTCGGAGCGCTCCGCGGACCCCTTGCCCCAGGCGCTGGTGCTCACCGCCATCGTCATCGGCTTCGCCATGACCGCCTTCGTGGTGGTGCTGGCCCTCAAGGCCGCGGTGGAGCTGCGCAACGACCACGTGGACGGCGAGAACCCCGACGAGGATCGCGCATGAACCATGCCCTGATCCTGCCGATCCTGCTGCCGCTGATCACCGGCGCCGGCCAGCTGCTGTTCTACCAGGCGCCCTTCCCCCTGCAGCGCCTGCTGGGCTTCGCCAGCACCGCCTGGCTGGTGCTGCTGGGGATCTGGTGCCTGGTGGTCGCCAGCGGCGGCGAGCACCTCATCTACCACGCCGGCGACTGGCCCGCGCCCTTCGGCATCGTGCTGGTGCTCGACCGCCTCTCCGCCGTGATGCTGGCGCTGACCGCCGTGCTGGGCCTGTGCTGCCTGATCTACGCCAGCGGCGGCACCGACCAGCGCGGCGCCCACTTCCACGCCCTCTTCCAGTTCCAGCTGGCCGGCCTCAACGGCGCCTTCCTGACCGGCGACCTGTTCAACCTCTTCGTGTTCTTCGAGATCCTGCTGATCGCCTCCTACGCCCTGCTGCTGCACGGCGGCGGCCGCGCCCGCAGCCGCGCGGGGCTGCACTACGTGATCATCAACCTGGCGGGCTCGGCGCTGTTCCTGATCGCCCTGGGCACCCTCTACGGCCTCACCGGCACCCTCAACATGGCCGACCTGGCGCTGCGCGTGGCCGAGGCGCCGCCAGAGGATGCCCCGCTGCTCGCCGCCGCCAGCCTGATCCTGCTGGTGGTGTTCGGCATCAAGGCGGCGATCCTGCCGCTGCTGTTCTGGCTGCCGCGGGCCTACTCGGCCGCCAGCGCCCCGGTGGCCGCGCTCTTCGCCATCATGACCAAGGTCGGGGTCTACGCCATCCTGCGGGTCTTCCTGCTGGTCTTCGCACTGGGCGAGTCCCCCGTCGCCGCGACCGCCTGGGGCTGGCTATGGCCGCTGGCGCTGCTGACCCTGGCGCTGGGTGGCGTCGGCGTGCTGGGCTCGGACAGCCTGCGCACCCTGACCGCCTACCTGGTGATCCTCTCGGTGGGCACCCTGCTCGCCACCATCAGCCTGGTGACCCTTGCTGCCCTGGGCGCCGCGCTCTTCTACCTGATCCACAGCACCGGCATGGCCGCGGTGTTCTTCCTGCTCGCCGACCTGCTGGGCCAGCAGCGCGAGGAGGGCTATGACCGCTTCTCGGCGACCGGCCCCATCGGGCATCGCTGGGTGCTGGGCACGCTGTTCTTCATCGCCGGCATCGCCATGGCGGGCCTGCCCCCCTTCGGCGGCTTCGTCAGCAAGGCGTGGATCCTCCAGGCGAGTGCCGCCGAACCCGAGGGCCTATGGCTGTGGGGCGTGCTGCTGGCCTCGGCCCTGCTGGTGATCATCGCCATCAGCCGCACCGGCAGCAGCTGGTTCTGGCGCCCGGGCGAGATGGCCAGGCCCTATCCGCTGCGCCCCGGGTTGCTCACCCTGGTGGCCATCATGGTCGGCCTCAACGGCGCCCTGGCGGTGTTCGGCGAGCCCGTGATGGGCTACCTCGAGCTGACCGCCGAGCAGCTGCTCGACCCGCACGCCTATATCAACGCCGTGCTGCCGGACGCCCGCGCCGCCGGCCAGGAGGTCTCGCCATGACACCCGCGTTCCGTTCCCGACAGTTCTGGCTGCCGCGCCCGCTGTTCTCGCTGTTCCTGGCGCTGCTGTGGCTGCTGATGGTCAACGAGGTCAGCGTGGCGCATGCCCTGCTGGGACTGGCCCTGGGCGTGGGCATCCCCTTCGCGACCCACGCCTTCTGGCCCGAGGAGGCGAAGATCCGGCGCCCCCTGCCGCTGCTGCGCTACCTGCTGGTGCTGCTGGTGGACATCCTGCGCTCCAACCTGGTGGTGGCCCTGCGCATCCTGCGCCCCGCTCGCCACCTGCGGCCGGGCTTCTTCACCTATCCCCTCGCCCTGCAGGACGACTTCGCCATTACCATCCTGGCCAGCACCATCTCGCTCACGCCGGGCACCGTGTCGATCCACCACGACGCCGAGGCCAACACCCTGCTGGTGCACGCCCTGCACCTGGAGGACGAGGCCGAAGCCATCGCCGCCATACGCGAACGCTACGAGAAGCCGCTCGAGGAGATCTTCCGATGATCGCTTTCGTGATACCGGTCGCCATGACGCTCTTCGCCATCGCCGCCCTGCTCAACCTCTACCGGCTGGCCGTGGGCCCCGATATCGTCGACCGCATCCTGGCGCTGGATACCCTGATGATCAACAGCATCGCGCTGATCGTGCTGGCCGACATGCGGATGGGGCTCGGCGTGCTGTTCGAGCTGGCCCTGCTGATCGCCCTGATGGGCTTCGTCGGCACCGTGGCAATGAGCAAGTACCTGCTGCGGGGGGACGTCATCGAATGACCAGCATCGACATGCCGTGGCCCCTGCAGCTCGTCGTCGCCGCCTTCCTGCTGTTCGGCGCCCTGGTGGCGCTGATCGGCTCCTGGGGGCTGGCCAAGCTGCCCGACTTCTATACCCGCCTGCACGGCCCCACCAAGGCCAGCACCCTGGGGGTCGGCTGTACGCTGATCGGCTCGCTGCTCTACTTCAGCCATCAGCAGGATGGCGTCTCGGTGCAGGAGGCGCTGGTGACGATCTTCCTGTTCGCCACCGCCCCGGTCAGCGCCCACATGATGGGCAAGGCCGCCCTGCGCCGGCGCCTGCCGGGCGTATCGGGCACCCGCAACCTGCCCGACCGGTAGCCCCTCCGTTACGGCTCGGCCACCGGCTGGGCGGAGGACACCTCCCGCAACTCGTCGCCGCCGGCGATGGGGCGCCCCACGGTGAGCGCCTCGCGCAGCGGTGAGGCCATCTCCCGATACGCGACATCGGCCTGGGCACCGAGGCCGTCCAGCACCTTGGTGAAGAAGGCCCGGGCGGCGGCCACGGCGACGATGTCGAAGATCTCGTCATCGCCAAGCCCGTGGGCCCGCAGGCGGTCGATGTCGGCCTGGGTCACGCCGGCGGCGTCATCGGCCACCTTCGCGGCCAGGGCCATCATCTCCCGCTCCGCCGCGTCGAGCGCATCCCCGCCCTCGAGGATCGCCTGCAGCTGCGGCGTGCCCACCAGCCCCGCCAGCGCCTGGCCGTGGGCCAGCGCGCAGTAGGAGTTGCCCAGTGCCCGCGCCGCGGCCAGGCATCGAAGAGCTCGGTGCAGCCCCCGAGCGGCTCGCCGCCGACGAAGATCCGCGGGATGGTGGTGGCCCCGGTGCGCTCGGCCAGTACCGCGCGGATCCTGCCGCCCAGGTCCTCTGCCTGGTAGGCCACCGCGTCGAGGTCGACGCTGCGGTACTCGATCCCCAGGCGCGCGAAGAACTTGCGCACCGACCAGCAGAACTCGCACCACTCCAGGGCGAACATCACCACCGGCTCACCCGCCACGGTCACGTCGACGAAGCGCTCGGCCTCGGGATCCAGCGCCACCGGCGACGCGGGTGTCACCTCCGCCGGGCGGGGCGGCGCCGCGGGGGCATCGAAGCGGTAGCCCGGCGTGGAGCGCGACAGCGCAAGCTCCTCGTCGCTCATCGCCTCGCCGATGCCGTCGAACAGCGGGGTGGAGAGGTAGCGCTCGCCGGTGTCCGGCAGCTTGCAGACGATGTTGCTGCCGGGCGGTGAACGACGCGCCACCTCCAGCGCGGCGGCCAGGGTAGCCCCGCTGGAGATGCCGACGAAGATGCCCTCGCGACGGGCCAGCTCGCGGGACAGTCGCAGCGCCTCGTCGCCCGCCACCGGCACCACCTCGTCGACATGCTGCGCCGCCAGGGCATCCTCAGTGAGCCGCGAGATGAAGTCCGGGCTCCAGCCCTGCATCAGGTGGGGGCGGAAGCGCGGATGGCTGGCCGAGGGGCCACCGCGGGCATCCCGCGGCTGCGCGATGCCGCTGCCCAGCAGGGCGGCGTTGTCGGGTTCGGCGACGACCACGCGAGTCGTCGGATCCGCCTGCTTGAGCACCCTGGCCACTCCCTTCAGGGTGCCGCCCGTGCCGAAGCCGGTCACCCAGGCGTTCAGGGACTCCCCTCGGAAGTCGTCAAGGAGCTCCCGGGCCGTGGTCCGCGAGTGCACCTCGGCGTTGGCCTCGTTCTCGAACTGACGGCAGAGGAAGTAGCCATGGCGTTCGGCCAGCTCCACCGCCTTGTTGAGCATGCCGGTGCCCTTCTCGGCCGCGGGGGTCAACACCACCCTGGCCCCCAGGAAGCGCAACAGCTTGCGCCGCTCCACGCTGAAGCTCTCCGCCATGGTCACCACCAGCGGATAGCCCTTGCGCGCGCAGACCATGGCAAGGCCGATGCCGGTGTTGCCGCTGGTCGCCTCGATCACCGTCTGGCCGGGGCGAAGCGCGCCGTCACGCTCCGCCTGCTCGATCACCGCCAGGGCCATGCGGTCCTTGACGGAGCCCATGGGATTGAATGCCTCGAGCTTCACGTAGAGGTTCACCCCGGCGGGGGCGAGCCGGTCGAGCCGCACCAGCGGCGTGCGGCCGATGGTGTCCAGGATACTGTCGTAGCGTGACATGTCGCTGCTCCTCGGTAGCGGGTTCGGTGCCTTGCAGGGTCAGCCTGCGCCGGCGCCGAGGAAACGGGCGTGGTAACCAGCGTGGTATTTTCCGGACTCGCCCCGCGGACGCGGCCGCCAGGCGCGCTATACTCAAGGGTGGTCTCTCTCCTGGGAGGGGGCAGGCGATGAACGCACTGACCCTCAACGTGCTCGGCGATCTCGAAGTGGTTCGGGATGGCCGGGTGCTGACCCTCCCCCGTCGATGAAGACCCGCGCCCTGCTGGCCTACCTGGCGGTTAACGGCCGCCCCTTCTGTCGCGAGCACCTCTGCGACCTGCTGTGGGAAATTCCCGACGACCCCCGCGGCTCGCTGCGCTGGAGCCTGTCGAAACTGCGCCGACTGGTGGATGAACCGGACCGACCACGCATCATCGCCGACCGCCTCAGTGCGGCGCTGGATACCGGTAACCTGGATGTCGACCTCCTGGCCCTGCACGGCGTCCAGGGGGAAGGACTCGAGCAGGAGGAGATCGCGCATCTGGAGCGCATCGCCGCCCGCTATCGCGGCCCCTTCCTGCAGGGGCTCGAGCTGCCGAACTTCCACGACTTCCACAGCTGGTGCCTGGCCGAGCGGGAACGCGCCCTGCGTGCCCAGATCGCGCTGCTCTCGTCGCTGGTCAAACGCCTGGCCGAGGCCCCCGAGCGGGCCCTGATCCATGCCCATGCCCTGGTCCGGCTGCTGATGAGCCTCAACCGCCCCCGGGAAGCGGAGCAGCACTGCCAGTTGGGGTTGCGCCTGCTCGGCGAGGCCGGCATCCCCACGAGCGGCGCCCTGCTGCGCGCCCGACGAACGCCGCCGGCCGTCCATCCCGCCACCGGCCCCCCGCAACCCCGC
>NZ_JAWSUJ010000096.1:0-17201 GCF_033549285.1 Halomonas sp. | reverse complement strand
ACTCCCCCGGACGTGGCGCCGACTTCGCTGGAGGCAGAGCCTCTCGAGGGCGAGCCCCTGGAGGTGTTGCGCTGGGCCACGCTGCTGGGCGCCTGCCCGAATGTCGTCATATTGGCCCGGCTCAGCGGACTCGAGGCCCGGCGCATCGGCGCGGCCCTCGAGGTCGCCGAGCGCCGCGGCCTGCTGCAGGCCACCGAGCACGGGCTCTGCTTCGCCGACGACGACCTGCCGCGCCGCCTCTACGAGGCGATCTCCCCGGCGCGGCGCCAGCTGATGCACCGCCATGTCGCCGAGCAGCGGCTCGGCGATGCCCACCTCGACCTGGAGAGTGCCGCCGAGCTCGCCCACCACGCCCGACGCAGCGGCGACCCGGCGCTGGCCGCCGAGGCCCTGGTCGCGGCAGGACGCGCCTGCCTGCGCTTCTTCGCCAACGACGAGGCTCTGCAACTCGCCCGCCAGGGTGTCGAGATGGCCGAGCGACTAGGCGGCGCCCGCCGGGTCTGCCTGCTGCTCGAGCTGCGCGACGTGATGCTCCATGCCGCCCCCCTGGCGGACTGGCAGGACACGGCCAGGGAACTGGTGGCCCTCGCCGAACAGGCCCTGGAGCATGGCGCCCTCGCCCATGCGCGGCTCGGCTACCAGCTCGCCAGCCAGGTTCGCTGGTCCCATGGCCAGTGGCGGGATGCCCACGCGGAGGCCCTGCAGGCCGAGCGGGTCACCCACAGCGCCGAGGACCGGGACCAGGTCGTTGCCATGGCAGAGACGGCGAAGTGCCTGGCGATGCTGGAGCGTGACCTCGACCGGGCCGCCGCCATGCTCGACGAGGCCCGCGCGCTGGCCGACCGACAGCGGCTGAGCCATCCCGCCATCCCCATGGCCCTTGCCCTGATGCGCTTCCACGACAACCGGCTGGAGGAGGCGGAGGGCCACTTCAAGGAGGCGCGGACCCTGTGCAAGGCCAGCGGCGATCGGCTCGGTGAGTTCCAGGCCAACGAGGGCCTGCTGATGCTGGAGCTCGAGCGCGGCCACTTCCCCGAGGCCCTGAGGCGCGGTATCACCCTCGTGGAGATCGGCGAGAAGCTACGCGAGGGCAGCGAGGCCCCCTTCGCCTGTGCCGCCCTGGCGCTCTGCCGCTATGCCCTGGAGGACCAGGCCCTCGATGACCAGTCGCTCATCCTGGAAGCCGCCCTGGCGAAGCTGCGTGATGCCGACGCCAGGCACCGGCTCTGCGGGCTGCTGATCCATGCCGCCCGGCTCGACCTCGAGCGCGGGCGAGCGCTCGACGCCATCGCCCGGGCCGGGGAGGCCCTGACCCACGCCCGGACCCTGGAGCGTGCCACCGAGCAGCTGCTCGCCCATGGCGTGCTGGCCGAGGCCCACCGGGCCATCGGGGAGATCGACGCGCACCGCCACCACGCCCAGGCGGCGGCCGAGTTCGCCCGGTGGCCGGTCGCCCGCTGGGCACGGCTCAGGTCGGCGACCCTGCTGGTCGACACCCGGCCGGAGGACACCGCATGATCGAGCTCATCCTGGAGCGTCTCTTCGCGACATCGCTCAGCGCCGAGCTGGTCATGACGCTGTCGGAGGCAGCGGAGAGCTGCTTCGTCCTTCACCGGGTCGCCTGGCAAGGCAGCCTGCTGGCACGGGACGGCCGACGCATGGTCTGCCGCTTCCGTGCCCCCGATGCCGAGTCCGCACGCCTCGCCCTGCGCCAGGCCGGTGCCGAGATCACCACCCTCTGGCCCGGCACGGTCCACGACGCGCCGGGACTCGACGCCGGCAGGCTCGCCGCGGCCAACGTGCTGGTGGAGCGCGCCTTCGCCGCGCCGATCAGCCTCGCGGCGATCCAGGCCCGCGAGGATGCCGGCGCGGCCTGCCTGCAGAACCACCGGGTGCGCTTCGTGCGCACCTACTTCTCACGGGACGCCCGACGCATGCTCTGCCTCTACCGGGCCCCCGATGCCGAGTCGGTGCGCCTCGCCCAGCACCAGGCCGGCATGCCGCTGGAGCGCGTCTGGGCCTTCCAGGCGATCCTCCCCGGCCTCCCCGCCGATTCCACGCCCGCCGCCTGAAAAACCACGGACTCTCCCACGCCGGCTCCCACGTGCCGGCCGCACAGTCGTGCCTGACGGGTGAGCCCACCCGTCATACAACGACAACCCCGAGGAGAGACCACCATGCAGACCGCCATCCGCGAGATCGACAACGGCGTCAACGTCACCGCCCTGCTGGGCGCCCGCGAGGCCCTGTCCCAGGCCCCCGAGGCCGCCCGCTTCACCTGGCGCGCCAGCTGCGACTGGGTGATGGGTACCCACAGCCGCGCCACCGTCGAGGGCTTCCACGGCCTCGGCGAGGAGCAGCAGCACAAGACCCGCTTCGCCTTCGATACCGACCACCCCGAGGTCTTCGCCTCCGAGGACCATGGCCCCACCCCCGTGGAGTACGTGCTGGTGGGCCTTGCCGGCTGCCTGAGCGCCGGTGTTGCCGCCGTCGCCCAGCACCGCGGCATCCAGCTCAACTCGGTGCGCGCCCGCCTGGAGGGCGACATGGACATCCAGGGCATCCTCGGCATGGACCGCGACGTGCGCAACGGCTTCGACGACGTCCGCGTCACCTTCGAGATCGATGCCGACGCCACCCGCGAGGAGATCGAGGCCCTGGTCGCCCAGTCGCAGAAGCGCTCGGCGGTCTACGACCTCCTCACCAACCCCACCCACGTCTCGGTGCAGGTGAAATGAGCGAGGCTCGTCCAGGCCGGCGTCCCTCCCCGGCCCGCACCGTGACCGTGGTGGTCATCGGCGCGGGCCAGGCCGGGCTCGCCATGAGCCACTACCTCGGCCGGGCCGGCATCGAGCATGTGCTGCTGGAGCGTGGCGAGGTGGGCAACGCATGGCGCCACGAGCGATGGGACTCGCTCAGGCTGCTGACCCCCAACTGGCAATGCCGGCTGCCCGGGCTCCGCTATGCGGGGCCCGACCCGGACGGCTTCATGACCATGCCCCAGGTGGTCGACTTCCTGCGCGACTATGCGCGGCGACTCTCGGCCCCGGTAGAGGCCGGCACCAGGGTGCTGTCGGTGCGGCAGGCAGACGGTGGCTACCGGGTCATCACCGACCGGGGCGAGTGGCGCTGCCGGGCGGTGGTGATCGCCAGCGGTGCCTTCAATCTGCCCGTAATAGCTCCCCTGGCCAAGGCACTGCCGGCGTCGGTCGACCAGCTGACGGCGCGGGAATATCGCCACCCGGGCCAGTTGGCGCCGGGCGGCGTGCTGGTGGTGGGGGCCTCGGCCAGCGGGCTGCAGCTCGCCGACGAGCTACAGCGCGCCGGCCATGCGGTGACCCTCTCGGTGGGCGAGCACGTGCGCCTGCCTCGCCGCTACCGGGGGCGGGACATCCAGTGGTGGCTGGAGGCGGCCGGCATCCACGACCAGCGCTTCGACGAGGTGGACGACATCGAGCGGGCCCGCCGCCTGCCCTCGCCACAGCTGGCCGGCGGCGACGCCCCCGCCACCCTGGACCTGAATGCCCTGAGCGCGCGGGGCGTCAGGCTGGTCGGCCGCCTGGTGGGCCTGCAGGGCACTCGGCTGCAGTTCTCGGGCTCGCTGTCGGCCCACTGCGCCGCGGCGGACCTCAAGCTGGGACGGCTGCTCGACACCCTCGATGCCTGGGCGCAGGCCCGGGGGCTGGACGGCTGCCTCGAGGCACCGCAGCGCTTCCCGCCGACCCGCCTGCCGGACGCCCCCTGCCTGGGGCTGGACCTCGCCCATGGCGGGATCCGCACCGTGCTGTGAGCCACCGGCTATCGCCCCGACTACCGCTGGTTGCAGGTGCCGGTGCTCGACCGCAAGGGGCAGCTGCGCCACCACGGCGGCGTGGTCGATGCCCCGGGGCTCTACGTGCTGGGACTGCCGTTCCTGCGCCGTCGCAAGTCGAGCTTCATCCACGGGGTAGACGACGATGCCCGGGAGCTCAGCGCCCATCTCGTCGCCTGGCTGGCCCGGGGACACCGCCAGCGTGCCAGGACGCGCTACCGCGCGATCCTCGATGGGCGGTTCGACAAGACCGAGGATATTCCCGTCGCGTATTGCGATCTTGATGCGTAAAACACCGGCAATGACGACGCACGAGGGGGACTCTCCCCTTCCTTTGCCTGCCAGTACCCGACCGGTGCTGGCAGGCCACTTCCTCGATGTCGAGCGCAACACCTGTGACCTTTTCCCGGATGACGAAGCGACATTTCCAGCTTATCGTTTCACGATTATCTTATTCCTGGCGGCTTCATCAGGCCCTTCTTTGGCCGGAAATCCGGCCGGCTTTTACACCTGGAACGCACTCAGATGCCCCATAAAGTGAAAAAAATTCCCACATAGAAACGATTCACTTTACGTACCGTGAGCTACAATTAAGCAGCCCAAGCCAGACCTCCCTGACGGCGATCACAAGACCCTGCACACAGGCCATGAGCGAGTCCTCCAGATGAGCCCGCGTGTCCTGCAGGGACGCTTTCCTTGCCCCCCTCGAGATCCACCAGGCCGACGGCACGGCGCATGCCGGCATGGCATGGCGCCGTAGGATCCACCCCGGTATCGGAGCGTCACTCGGCATCCAGGATCGGCGACAGATGACCGTTACTGCCTCGATACCTCAACGAGGCAATGACCATGAAACTCATGGCATTCAGCTCGGCCCTGATCATCGCACTGCTTCCCATCGCTCCCCTCATGGCGGCAGACTCGGTGTATCTGGAAGAGCGCACGCAACGCCTTTACGACAAGGCGAAGACATCCACCGTGGTACCGACAACGATGCAACAGCAGCTGGGGCCGCGCACGATGGGAGCAAGGGCGGCACCGGCGGCGACCATCTCGTCTCCCGACCCCTGGTGGCACTGACACCGAGCGCCGGAAATAACGCGCCACCCCGACAGGAACCAGGGTGAACAAGCAGCACGTCCTTTACCGCCACGGCTCGCCATCGAGCCGTGGCGGCTTCCTGTGGCGTTGGGCATGCGCGTTTCAGGTGTTGTAGGCCGCCAGACCCATGGGCGTCGGCTGTGGGCAGCACCGTCCCTGTCCGCCAGATCTTCTACGCTGAGAGACCCGGCCTGCCCGACACGCGGATGTCACCCTGTGGTCACACCTCATCGGGCATGCTGGACAGGTGAGCCCCTCCTTTCCATCAAAGAAGAAACGCGAGGTGACCATGAAACCACGCCCCTCTATTATCATCCTCTTCAGCCTGGCAATGCTGCTGCTCGCCCCCGCGACCGTCGCCGCCCAGGACGAGGTCACCGCCGCCAGCCACGTCACCCTCGGTCCTCGTCCGCTCTTTCTGGTTCAGGACATGGACGAAGAGACCCAGCGGTCACGTGAGCTCAAGGCCGAGCTCATGCGCTGCGCCGCCAGCACCGAAGACTGGCAGCGCAGCGACTTCAGCATCAGCCACCGCGGCGCGCCCATGCAGTTCCCCGAGCACACTCGCGAATCGTACCTGGCCGGCGCCCAGATGGGGGCCGGCATCCTCGAGTGTGACGTCACCTTTACCGCCGACCAGGCTCTCGTCTGCCGCCACTCCCAGTGCGACCTCCACTCCACCACCAACATCGTCGCCACCGACCTGGCGCAGAAGTGCAGCGTGCCACCGGCCTTCAACGAGGCGGGTGAGCTGACCAATGCAGCGGACATCCAGTGCTGCACCAGCGATATCAGCCTGGCGGACTTCCGCACGCTCGAGGGCAAGATGGAAGGCGTCAACACCGAAGCGAGCAGCATCGAGGCGTACCTCGCCGGCACCCCCGGCTGGCGTACGGACCGCTATGACTCTCGCGGCACCTTGATGACCCACGCGGAAAGCATCGAGCTGTTCAAGGCGCTGGGCGTGAAGATGACCCCGGAGCTAAAGGCACCGAGTGTCGAGATGCCCTTCCACGGCATGAGTCAGGCCGACTACGCCCAGAAGATGATCGACGAATACCGGGCGGCGGACATACCGGCGAGCGACGTCTACGTCCAGTCGTTCAATCTGGAC
This sequence comes from Halomonas sp., assembly GCF_033549285.1. GTDB lineage: Bacteria > Pseudomonadota > Gammaproteobacteria > Pseudomonadales > Halomonadaceae > Halomonas. The sequence continues at coordinate 11,175 of NZ_JAWSUJ010000096.1, read as the reverse complement.
GACGTCCGCTACTGGATCGACAACGCGCCCGAGTTCGGTAATCAGGCCGTCTACCTCGACGACCGCTACAACCTGGACGACTTCGATCACACCGACCCCGCCACCTGGTCACCAAGCATGGAGGAACTGGCCGAGCAAGGCGTGAAGATCCTCGCCCCGCCGATGTGGATGCTGCTGGCCTCCAACCCCGAAGCGAGTGACGAAGAGAGCCGCATTGTCCCCTCTGTCTATGCCGAGCGCGCCAAGGCGGCCGGGCTCGACCTCATCGCCTGGACCTTCGAGCGCTCCGGGCCGCTGGCCGACGACGGCGAGTGGTATCACAGCACCACGGATGACGTGATCGACAACGACGGTGACAAGCTGCTCACCCTCGACGTGCTCGCCCGCGACGTCGGCATCATCGGCCTGTTCAGCGACTGGCCCGCCACCGTCACCTTCTACGACAACTGCATGAACGCCAGGGGCTGAGCTCAACCACCGGGCCGCGTCCAGCGCGGCCCTTGCTCAGGCGTTGTAGACCACCCGCCCGAGTTCGCCGATGTCGTAGCCGCCCAGCGCCTCGGCCCGTTCGGCGAAGCGCGCCTCCCGGGCGAAGGCGAGAAGCCGCTGGATCGGCGGCTCGAAGTAGCTGCGCCGCCGCAGGGCCAGGTCGAAGGCCTCCTCATGCAGCGGCACGAAGGCCAGCCCCTGGCGGCGGGCCGCCGCCTCGACCCCGAGCCCGGCGTCCGCCTCGCCCTGGCGGATCGCCAGTGCCAGGTCGTCCTCGTTGAGCGAGGGGTGCGCGGTGAAGCGCAGCCGCCTGGCATCGATCCCCGCCCGGGCCAGCAGCCAGGTCAGCAGCCGCTGGGCCCCGGCATCGGGCTGGCGATGGGCCAGGCGCACCCTCTCCCCGGCCAGGTCCTCGAGGCCGGCGATACCCAGGGGGTTGTCCGGCGCCAGCAGCAGCCCCTGGCGACGCGTCGCCCAGCGCACCATCACCAGGTCGCGCATGCCGGAGAGCCCCAGCGCCTCGGGCCGGTTGTAGCCACCGCTTTGTTCGTCCAGCAGGTGCAGTCCGGCCACCATAGCCTCGCCGGCCAGCAGCCGCCGCACCCCGTCGCCGCTGCCGTGGCAGAGCAGCGCCAGCCCCGCCCCGCTCTCGCGCACCGCCCACTCCAGCAGCGGGTCCTGGCTGCCCGCCAGCACCACGGGCACCGGCCGGCTGCTCGCCCGGTCGCCCTCCAGGTGGTTCATCAGCCAGAGGTCGATGCTCTGGCGCGGGAAGAGCAGCTTGCCGGTCACCCGCACGCAGGGCATCGCCCCCTGGCGCACCAGGTCATAGACCTTGCGCTCCTTGAGGCGCAGGTAGTCGGCCACCTCGGCGGTGGTCAGGTAGGCAGGGGATGAACGTCCCCGGTCGATCTCCATGGTGCAAGGTCCCTCCTGGCGCCAGAACTGTCGTTATCCTGCATGGTACTGCATGAATTACAGCGTTGGGTGCGTCACCGCGCTTCAACGCACATGATGCAGGGAGACCGCAGGAGCAAACGATGTCCGACGAGACCAACGCCTTCCAGACCGCCCTGGCCCTGATCCTCGGGCGCGACCCCGACCTGATCGGGATCGTGGCGCTGTCGCTGCAGGTCTCGCTGTCCGCCGTGGTGATCGCCGCGCTGATTGCCCTGCCGCTGGGCGCGGCCCTGGCGCTGTGGCGCTTTCCCGGCCGCGGGGCGGTGATCGTGATCCTCAATGCGCTGATGGGGCTGCCCCCGGTGGTGGCCGGGCTGGCGGTCTACCTGCTGCTCTCCCGGGCCGGGCCGCTGGGCGAGTTCGGCCTGCTCTTCACCCCCGGCGCCATGGTGATCGCCCAGGTGATCCTGGTGCTGCCGATCATCGCCGCCCTGACCCGCCAGCAGGTCGAGGAGCTCCATGGCGACTACCGCGAGCAGCTCACCTCCATGGGCGTGTCGCGGGCGCGCCGCATCCCGACCCTGCTGTGGGATGCCCGCTTCGGCCTGACGACCGTGATGCTGGCCGGCTTCGGCCGGGCCAGCGCCGAGGTCGGGGCGGTGATGATCGTCGGCGGCAATATCGACGGCGTCACCCGCGTGATGACCACCGCCATCGTGCTGGAGACCAGCAAGGGCAACCTGCCCCTGGCGCTGGGGCTGGGCATCGTGCTGCTCGGGCTGGTCGCGCTGGTCAACGCCGCCGCCCACCTGGTGGGCGAGACGGCGCGGAGGCGGCTGGGATGAACGACCTCAGGCGGCTCCCGGTGACAGCCATCCCCCCGCTCGCGCTGGAGGGCGTCGGCTTCGCCCATCGCAGCCAGACCCTGCTGCACCCCCTCGACCTGCGCCTTGAGGGCTGCCATCGCACCCTGGTGATGGGCCCCAACGGCGCCGGCAAGAGCCTGCTGATGCGCCTGGCCCATGGCCTGCTGGCGCCCACCCATGGCCGCGTAAGCTGGGAGGGCCGCCCGCCCCGCCAGGCGATGGTCTTCCAGCGACCGGTACTGCTCAAGCGCTCGGCACTCGCCAACCTCACCTATGCCCTGGCGATCAACGGCACGCCCCGCCGTCGTCGCAAGGTGCGGGCCCGCGAGGCGCTGGAGCGCTTCGGCCTGGCGGCCCTCGAGAAGCGCCCGGCCCGGGTACTCTCGGGGGGCGAGCAGCAGCGCCTGGCGCTGGCCCGCGCCTGGCTGGCTGAGCCCGAGGTGCTGTTCCTCGACGAGCCCACCGCCGCCCTCGACCCGGCCGCCATCCAGGCGGTGGAGGCCGCCGTGCGCGACTTCCACCGCCGCGGCACGCGCATCCTGATGACCACCCACGACCTTCAGCAGGCCCATCGCCTGGCCGACGACATCGTGCTGCTCTTCGGCGGCCGGCTGGTCGAGCACAGCCCGGCCGAGCGCTTCTTCGCCGACCCGCAGACGCCGGAAGGCAGGGCCTTCATCCGCGGCGAGCTGGTCTGGTAGACCGCTGACGCCAACCACTCACCGCTCACTGCCACCACGCACCACTCGCAAAAGAAGGAAAGGCACCATGAAGACAGCAGGACTCACCCTCGTCGCCATCGGTTTGACAGGCCTCTCGCTGGGCGCCTCGGCCCAGGACGAGGCCCCCTTCATCACCCTGGCCTCGACCACCTCCACCGAGGCCTCGGGCCTGTTCGACACCATCATCCCGCAGTTCACTGAAGAAACCGGCATCGACGTTCGCGTCGTCGCCGTGGGCACCGGCCAGGCCTTCGAGATCGCCCGTCGCGGCGACGCCGACAGCCTGCTGGTGCACGATACCGTCGGCGAGGAGCGCTTCGTGGAAGAGGGCTACGGCACCGAGCGCGCCGACGTGATGTACAACGACTTCGTGCTCATCGGCCCGGGGGGCGACCCGGCCGGCATCAGTGAGGCCGAGACCGTGGCCGAGGCCCTGTCGCGGATCGCCGAGGCCGAGGCCCCCTTCGCCTCCCGCGGCGACGACAGCGGCACCAACCGCGCCGAGCTGCGCCTGTGGGATTCCGCCGGCGTCGAGCCGGGCGGCGAATGGTACCGGGAGCTCGGCAGCGGCATGGGCCCGACGCTCAACACCGCCGCCGGCATGGACGCCTACGTGATGAGCGACCGCGCCACCTGGGTCGCCTTCGACAACCGCCAGGACCTGGCACTGCTGTTCGAGGGCGACGAGGCACTGTTCAACCAGTACGGTAGTATCCTGATCTCCGAGGAGCGCCACCCCCACCTCAAGCACGACCTGGCCGAGCAGTGGCACGCATGGCTGCTCTCCGAGGAGGGCCAGCAGGCCATCGCCGAGTTCGAGGTGAAGGGTCAGCAGCTGTTCTTCCCCAACGCCCGCTCCGACTGATCCGACGCTGACAGCGTCACAGCCGCAGACCCGCAAAGGCCCGGCAACGTCCAGCCGGGCCATCAAAGCCCTGCTCTTCGCCGTCGAGCCTAACGGGTATACCGCTTGAGCTCATCGGCAAATTCACTCCGCAATCGCCTCCACTCCATCTTGAACCAGGGCGTATAGTATTCCGGGCGGGAGGCCAGCTCGGCATCAAGCCCTGCGGGTGAAATCCAGCACCATTTGGCGATCTCCTGGCGGTTGGGGCGCGGCTCATTGTCAGTAATCCCAAGATATACCCAGCAAAGCTCGTGCTCGGCTCCGCTTGAACCGTACTGGACCTGATAGCGGAACTTGTAGAGGAAGGCGAGTTGCGCCTCGATGCCGACCTCCTGCCAGAGTCGGCGGTGAATCGCCTCTTCCATGGGCTCGCCTCGGCGTGGGTGACTACAGCAGCTGTTGGACCAGCACAGCGACCAGAGGCGTTTCCCTTCTGCCCGCTGCTGCAGAAGAAGCTCCCCGTCGTGATTGAACACGAACAGCGAGAAGGCGCGATGCAGCACACCGCTTCCTTCGTGGCACTTGGCCTTGCTCAAATGCCCCAGCTCCCTGTCCTCGACATCGACCAGGATCAGTTCCTCGTCATCGAAGGAAACGGTCTCGTCGCGCTCGCTCGAGCCAGTGCTAACCAATGGTCACCTCCTTGGCCATGCTATCTGTCTACTCCTTGTCATTGCCTAGCCGACGGCCATGGCGTGCCGCTGAAGAGCCATCACCACCAGAAGCCCATGCACTCAATTCCGGGTGCGGGCCCGCGAGCGGCCCGAGTGGCAACCCCCTGGTCACACCGCTGAACAGCAGCTTGAGCATCCCATCATGACGTGCCGCCAGGCGGGTACTCGCGATGGCGGCCTTGACCGTGCGGCGCGGCACCTTGACCTGCCGACCCGTGCAATAGGTCGGCCGAGCATCTATCCGCCTGAGTGTGAGCACGGCCAGGCCGATGGCCCATAAGCAGAAACGCCTGATGCCCGTTTCTTTCGCTGGAACCATCAGGGTGTAGCGAAAGGCATTACGCAAATGGGCATGCGCAATACCGACCATGAAGCGCAGTGCGGTGGCGAACGCCGGATCCTTGCGTCCCGGCGCCAGGCTCGCCACGTCCACACCAAACTCCCGAAATTCCTGGCGGGGCAGCCAGCAGACGCCACGTTGCCGATCATCCCAGAGGTCCTTGAGGATATTGGTGAGCTGCAGGCCTTGTCCGAACGACGGTGCCAAGGCCAGCATCTCGGCACGCTTCTCATGGATGTCGCCTGAATGCTGACAGAACAGTTCGGTGAGCATTTCACCCACGACGCCTGCCACGTGATAGCAATAGCGTTCCACCTCGCCCAGGTCTGCCAAGCCCTCCAGGCTGGCATTGTCCTGGTAATCACCCATGCCCCGACACATGATGCTCACACACTTGACCAGCGCCTGCTGCTGGGGCGCTGCGAGGCTATGGGTGCAGCGGACGACCAGTGGCGTGTTGGCCATCAACTCTCGCTCATCCGGTGACGTGGCCGGCGAGAGAAGCGGCGTGACCTGCCGGGCGAAACTCTGGGCCTTCTCCTCCCCTCTCAGCACCGCCAGAAACCGTTGATGCAAGAGAGTCTTCTGAACCGCGGAAAGCGCCGGTTCATCCTCCAAGGTGTCGGCAATACGGCAGAGCAGGTAGGCATTGGTCACGACCTTGCGCAGATCGGCCGGGAGCTGAGGGATGGTGAAGGCAAAGGTGCGTGACACCCCGCCAAGGACCTTGCCCTGATAGGCTTCTGCCTCTGCAATTCCGGAAGCCGTCGCAAGGACCTGGGCCATGGCAGCACACCCTCCATGTGTAGCGTTTGACCGGCCCGCATGATGTGCAAGTCTCGAGACAGGCTGGTCAGGCAGGCTATCACGCTGGCTTCGGGAGAGTAACGACGCTCAGCCAACGTCAAGACCCCTCCCCGGCAGCTTGTTGTGATCATTGCGCGGTGGCCCTCCTTCCGGTGTCAGACCGTTAAAGGGATGTCAGGGTCTGATACCGGGCGCAGGTCCCGCGGCGGCGTCGAGCCCTGCCAGCAGCGAATCGAGCTCGTTGCACAGGAAACGGGCTTCCACGCACTCGCCCAGGTGCCCCTCGGCGAAGCGCAGCAGCCCCAGCGCCGCATGCGGCAGCCGCCGGTCGCGGCGCACGATGAACTGCCAGTGGCTCTCGATGGGCAGCCCCGCCACCGGCAGGATCACCAGGTCCGGATGCTCCGGCGGCAGCACGTGCTCGGAGAGCACGGCGAGCCCCATCCCGGAGGCCACCCCGACACGGATCGCCTCGTTGCTGGCCATCTGCAGCGTCGGTCCCAGGCTCAGCCCCTGTTCCTGCAGCCAGCTCTCGAACAGCATCCGCGTGGCCGAGCCGGGTTCGCGCAGCAGGAAGCGCTCGCCCAGCAGCTCGCTCATCGCCACCTGGTCGCGTCCCGCCAGGGGGTGGCCCCGGGGCGCCACGGCCACCAGGGGGTTGCGCAGGAAGCGGCCGGCCCGGGCATGGGCCAGCGAAGGGGGGTGGCTGAACACGTAGAGGTCGTCGTCCTGGCGCTCGAAGCGGGTCAGCACCTGGCGGCGGTTGCCGATATGCAGGGTAACGTCCACCTCGGGAAAGGCCCGGCTGTAGGGGCCGAGCAGGCGCGGCAGCACGTACTGGGCGGTATTGACCAGGGCGATGGAGCAGCGCCCCCGTGCCCCGCCGCGCAGCGAGGCCAGGTAGTCCTCGAAGTCGTCGAAGCGCCCCAGCACCTCGCGGCTCGCCCGGTAGAGCTCGCCGCCCGCCTCGGTGGGCACCAGGCGTCCCTGGCGGCTCTCGAGCAGCGGCTCGCCCACCGTCTCGGCCAGGCGGCGCAGCTGCTGGGAGACCGTGGGTTGGGTCAGGTGGAGGCGTCGCGCCGCCTCGCTGATCGAGCCGGCGCGCACCACCGCGGCATAGACCTGCAGCAGGCGGAAGGTCAGGTGTCGGATGTTCATCGTCGTGGTGCCCCGGGCCATCTATAGATGATCATCAATGATGCAATGCGAAAGAGTTTATTGGAATCAATGTGCCGGGCTTCGCAGAATGCGTGGCGCTTTCCTTCAGCCACCAGAGACCTCCCGATGCCCGATATCGTGGTGATGTTCTTCCTGCTCGGCCTGCTGGCCGGGCTGGTGAAATCCGACCTGACCATCCCCAAGGCCGCCTACGACACCCTGAGCCTGCTGCTGATGCTGACCATCGGCCTCAAGGGCGGCATGGCGCTCTACGGCAACCTGAGCTGGTCGCTGGTGCCCGAATTGGCCGCGGTGGCCGCCCTCGGCGCGCTGATCCCGCTGGCCCTGATGCCGGTGCTGCGCCGCCTCGCCCGGCTCTCCGCCGCCGACAGCGCCAGCATTGCCGCCCACTACGGCTCGGTGAGCGCCGGCACCTTCGCCGTGGCGCTGGCCTTCGCCGAGAGCCGCGCCCTGCCCATCGGCGCCGAGGTCACCCTCTATCTCGTGATGATGGAGCTGCCCGCGATCATGGTCGCCATCGCGCTCTATCGCCGCCATGCGGGCAAGGCCGCCGGGGAAGCGATGCAGGGGATCTGGCACGAGACCCTGACCAACCGCGGCGTGATCCTGCTGGCCGGCGGCGCGGTGATCGGCGCCATGTATGGCCCCCAGGAGGGCGCCAACGTCACCGAGCTCTTCACCGGTGCCTTTCATGCCGTGCTTGCCCTCTTCCTGCTGCAGATGGGCCTGACCGCGGCCGAGACCCTGCGTCCGATCCCGTGGTTCCACTGGCGGCTGCTCACCTTCGCCCTGGTGGCACCGCCGCTGCTGGCGATGGCCGGCCTGAGCGTCGGCCTGGCGCTGGGCCTGCCCGCCGGGTCGCTCTTGATCCTCACGGCACTTGCCGCCAGCGCCTCCTACATCGCCGCCCCGGCCGCCATCCGCACGGCGATCCCCCAGGCCAACATCGGCCTGGCGATGCTGGCCTCGCTCGGCTTCACCTTCCCGCTCAACGTGATCATCGGCATCCCGCTCTACCACCAGCTGATCAGCTGGCTGGCGGGCTGAGTCACCGCGGGGCAGCCGCAATGGCTGCCCCCTTGCTCCTTGTCCCTCGCATTGACCTTTCGACATTCGTCGTAGCCGTCAAAACCTGCACTTTACGTTAACGTCAACCTCGCCTAGTCTTGTGCCATCTGCCATCTTGAATACCCACAGTTTGCCCCTGGCGCCCCGCCCGAGCGGCCGGCGCCTCACCTGACGAGAACGGGAGCCCGCCATGCATACGCCCTACAAGCCCCTCGACTTCGGCCTCGACGACGAGCTGAACATGCTGCGTGACCAGGTCAACGCCTTCGCCCGGGACGAGATCGCCCCGCGCGCCGCCGAGATCGACGAGAAGAACGAGTTCCCCAACGACCTCTGGCAGAAGTTCGGCGACATGGGGCTGCTCGGCATCACCGTGTCGGACGAGGACGGCGGCAGCGGCATGGGCTACCTGGCGCACTGCATCGCCATGGAGGAGATCTCCCGGGCCAGCGCCTCCGTGGGCCTCTCCTACGGCGCGCACTCCAACCTCTGCGTCAACCAGCTCAAGATCAACGCCAGCTCGGAGCAGAAGGCCAGGTACCTGCCCAAGCTGATCAGCGGCGAGCACGTCGGCGCGCTGGCCATGTCCGAGCCGGGCGCCGGCTCCGACGTGGTCTCCATGAAGCTCAAGGCCGAGAAGCGCGGCGACCACTACGTGCTCAACGGCAACAAGATGTGGATCACCAACGGCCCCGATGCCGACGTGCTGGTGGTTTACGCCAAGACCGACCCGGAGGCCGGCTCCAGGGGGATCACCGCCTTCATCATCGAGAAGGACTTCAAGGGCTTCTCCACCGCCCAGAAGCTCGACAAGCTCGGCATGCGCGGCTCCAACACCTGCGAGCTGGTGTTCCAGGACTGCGAGGTGCCGGAAGAGAACGTGCTCGGCGAGGTCGGCAAGGGCGTGCGCGTGCTGATGAGCGGCCTGGACTTTGAACGCACCGTGCTCGCCGCCGGCCCCATCGGCATCATGCAGGCGGCGCTGGACATCGTGGTGCCCTACGTCCACGAGCGGAAGCAGTTCAACCAGTCCATCGGCGAGTTCCAGCTGGTGCAGGGCAAGATCGCCGACATGTACACCACCCTGAACGCCTGCCGCGCCTACCTCTACGCCGTGGCTGCCGGCTGCGACCGCGGCCAGACGTCAAGGAAGGACGCCGCCGGCGTGATCCTCTACTGCGCGGAGAAGGCCACCCAGGTGGCGCTGGACGCCATCCAGCTGCTCGGCGGCAACGGCTACATCAACGAGTACCCGACCGGGCGCCTGCTGCGCGATGCCAAGCTCTACGAGATCGGCGCCGGCACCAGCGAGATCCGCCGGATGCTGATCGGCCGCGAGATCTTTAACGAATCGGCATGATCGGTGACTTCTCGCTGTAGGAGCCTTGCGTGCAAGGCGATGGCAACGGGAGCTTATCGCGCTGCAAGCAGCGCTCCTACAATGCGCCAGTGAGGCGCTGGTACCAGACTGCAAGGGATCGGACATGAGCATCCTCCAGACCCAGATCAACCCGCGCAGCGACGTCTTCCAGGGCAACGACGTCGCCATGCGCCACGAGGTCGGCAAGCTGCGCGAGCTGACCGCGGCCATCGCCCAGGGCGGCGGCCCCAAGGCCCGCGAGCGCCACGAGTCCCGCGGCAAGCTGTTCGTGCGCGACCGCATCGACCACCTGATCGACGAGGGCTCGCCCTTCCTCGAGTTCTCGTCGCTGGCCGCCCATGAGGTCTACGACTCCGCGGTGCCCGCCGCCGGCGTCGTCACCGGCATCGGCCGCGTCTCGGGGGTGGAGTGCGTGATCGTCGCCAACGACGCCACGGTCAAGGGCGGCACCTACTTCCCGCTCACCGTGAAGAAGCACCTGCGCGCCCAGGAGATCGCCCGCAAGCACCGTCTGCCGTGCATCTACCTGGTCGACTCCGGCGGCGCCTTCCTGCCCCGCCAGGACGAGGTCTTCCCGGATCGCGACCACTTCGGCCGCATCTTCTACAACCAGGCCACCCTGTCCGCCGAGGGCATCCCGCAGATCGCCGTGGTGATGGGTTCCTGCACCGCGGGCGGCGCCTACGTGCCGGCCATGGCCGACGAGTCGATCATCGTCAAGGAGCAGGGCACCATCTTCCTCGGCGGCCCGCCCCTGGTGAAGGCCGCCACCGGCGAGAGCATCAGCGCCGAGGACCTGGGCGGCGCCGATGTGCACGCCAAGGTGAGCGGCGTGGCCGACCACTATGCCGAGAACGACGCCCACGCCCTGCAGCTGGCCCGTGGCTGCGTCTCGCGGCTCAACTGGCAGAAGCGTGGCCAGCTCGCCATGCAGGCGCCCAAGCCCCCGCGCCTCGATCCCAGCGAGCTCTACGGCATCGTCGGCACCGACCTCAAGAAGCCCTACGACGTGCGCGAGGTGATCGGGCGCATCGTCGACGACTCCGACTTCGACGAGTTCAAGCGCTACTACGGCGACACCCTGGTCACCGGCTTCGCCCACATCCAGGGCTACCCGGTGGGCATCGTCGCCAACAACGGCGTGCTGTTCTCGGAGAGTGCCGTGAAAGGCGCGCACTTCATCGAGCTGTGTGCACAGCGCAAGATCCCGTTGATCTTCCTGCAGAACATCACCGGCTTCATGGTGGGCTCGAAGTACGAGCACGAGGGCATCGCCAAGCACGGCGCCAAGCTGGTCACCGCGGTGGCCTGCGCGAAGGTGCCCAAGTTCACCGTGCTGATCGGCGGCAGCTTCGGCGCCGGCAACTACGGCATGTGCGGCCGCGCCTACGACCCCAACCTGCTGTTCATGTGGCCCAACGCCCGCATCTCGGTAATGGGCGGCGAGCAGGCCGCCGGCGTGCTCTCCCAGGTCAAGCGCGAGCAGATCGAGCGCGAGGGCCGCGAGTGGACCAAGGAGGAGGAAGAGGCCTTCAAGGCGCCCACCCGCGAGCAGTACGAGCACCAGGGCCACCCCACCTACGCCAGTGCCAGGCTGTGGGACGACGGCGTGATCGACCCGCTGCAGACCCGCGAGATCCTCGGCCTGTCGCTGGCCGCCGCCATGAATGCCGAAGTGGAAGAGACCCGCTTCGGCGTGTTCCGGATGTGAGGTCGAGATGACGCAGACAACTTCCCGACTGACGATCGACGACCGCGGCGTGGCCTGGCTGACCCTGGAGCGCCCGGACGTCCACAACGCCTTCGACGACCACCTGATCGCCGACCTCAACGATCACCTGC
>NZ_JAWSUJ010000095.1:10167-17368 GCF_033549285.1 Halomonas sp. | reverse complement strand
GTCCTGGTGAGCGGCTCCTCGGGCCAGACCGACCCCGACGCCTTCCTGCACACGCCCTTCTTCAGCACCGCGTCGACCAACTTCGGCAAGTTCGCCGACGAGCGCGTCGACGAGCTGCTGCTGGCCGGCCGGCTGGCCGATTCCCGCGACGCGGCCCTGGCGCGGCTCGACGCGGCGCTGGCCTCGGGCGCCGCCGCCGAGCGCTTCGCGCGCATGGTGGCGGGCCTCGGCGGCCCCAATGATCTGCTCGAACGCCCCGGCCACCACCTGCCCGAGGCGCCGGTGACTCGCGCGGTGCATGCCGAGGACCCGGGCCGGGTCCAGGCCATGGACACCCGCGTCCTGGGCCTGGCCGTGGTGGCCCTGGGCGGCGGGCGGAGCGCCCCCGGCGAGGCCATCGACCCCGCCGTCGGGCTGTCGCGCATCGCCTCCCTGGGCGAAGCCGTGGACGCCGAGCGCCCGCTGGCGCTGGTTCATGCGGCAAGCGCCGCGGATGCCGACCGTGCCGCCCGGCAGGTCCGCGAGGCCATCCGGGTCGGCGAGGGCCCCGCCACGCCCCCACCCCTGATCCATGACATCATCCGTCGGGAGGCCCCATGACCCGCGCCATCGTGCTCGTGCTCGACTCCTTCGGCATCGGGGCCGCACCCGACGCCGCGCGCTTCAATGATGCCGGCGCCGACACCCTGGGCCATATCGCCGCCGCCTGTGCCCGGGGCGAGTGCGACCTTCCAAGGGGCCCCGAAGCAGGCCCAGGCGCGGGCCGCCAAGGACCTCTTCACCTGCCTCACCTGGCCCGGCTGGGGCTCTTCCATGCCCACCGTGCCGCCACCGGCGCCTGGGCCGAGGGCGTCGCGGTGCCAGACGCGGTCATCGGTGCCTGGGGCCACGCCGCCGAGCTCTCCTCCGGCAAGGACACCCCCTCCGGCCACTGGGAGATCGCCGGCGTGCCGGTGCGCTTCGACTGGGGCTACTTCCTCGAGGAGGAGAACAGCTTTCCCGCCGAGTTGCTCGAGGCGCTGGTGCAGGAGGCGGGGCTGCCCGGGGTGCTCGGCGACTGCCATGCCTCCGGCACCGAGATCATCGCCCGGCTCGGCGAGGCGCATGTGGCGAGCGGTAAGCCCATCGTCTACACCTCGGCGGACTCGGTGTTCCAGATCGCCGCCCACGAGCAGACCTTCGGCCTGGAGCGGCTCTATGCCGTCTGCGAGACCGCCCGCCGCCTGCTCGAGCCCTACAACATCGGCCGGGTGATCGCCCGCCCCTTCATCGGTTCGGACGCGGCCAGCTTTACCCGCACCGCCAACCGCCGCGACTACAGCGTCGAGCCGCCCGCCCCTACGGTGCTCCAGAAGCTGCATGATGACGGCGGCACGGTGGTGGCCATCGGCAAGATCGCCGACATCTACGCCCACTGCGGCATCACGCGCACGGTGAAGGCGAGCGGCCACGAGGCCCTGATGGATGCGACCCTCGAGGCCCTGAGGGAGGCCGGCGAGCGCAGCCTGATCATGACCAACTTCGTCGACTTCGACATGGTCCACGGCCACCGCCGCGACGTGGTCGGCTACGCCGCCGCCCTGGAAGCCTTCGACGCCCGCCTGCCCGAGTTGCTGGGCAGGCTCGAGGACGACGACCTGCTGATCCTCACCGCCGATCATGGCTGCGACCCCACCTGGACGGGCACCGACCATACCCGCGAGCACATCCCGGTGCTGGCGCTGGGCGGCGGCCTCGCCCCGGGCTCGCTGGGTGCCCGCGAGACCTTCGCCGATATCGGCCAGAGCCTGGCCACGCACCTGGGCCTCACCCCCATGGACGACGGCGAGAGCTTCCTTCCGCCCGCCTCGTCTTCCACCCCGCTATCCAACGCTACGGGAGGCCACTGATGGCAACGCCCCATATCAACGCCGAGCGCGGCGACTTCGCCGATACCGTGCTGATGCCCGGCGACCCGCTGCGCGCTCGCTACATCGCCGAGACCTTCCTCGACGAGGTCCACCAGGTCAACACGGTGCGCAGCATGGCCGGCTATACCGGGCGCTACAAGGGCCGCGAGCTCTCGGTGATGGGCCACGGCATGGGCATCCCCTCGGCCTCCATCTACGCCAAGGAGCTGATCACCGAGTACGACGTCGACACGCTGATCCGTGTCGGCTCCTGCGGTGCGGTGCGCGACGACGTGGCGGTGCGCGATGTGGTGATCGGCCTGGGCGCCTGCACCGACTCCGGGGTCAACCGCACGCGATTCGGCGGCATGGACTTCGCCGCCACCGCCGACTTCGCCTTGACCCGCGCCCTGGCCGACGCCGCCCATGACCTCGGCGTGGCGACGAGGATCGGCAACCTCTTCTCGGCGGATCTCTTCTACGACCCGCGCCCCGAGACCGCCGAGCTGCTCAGGCGCTACGGCATCGTCGGCGTGGAGATGGAGGCCGCCGGCCTCTACGGCGTCGCCGCCGAGTTCGGCGCCCGCGCGGCCACCGTGTGTACCGTCTCGGACCATATCCTCAGGGGCGACGCCCTGGACAGCACCGCGCGAGAGCGCAGCTTCGACGACATGATGCGCATCGCGCTGGATGCCGTGCTGCGCGATGATGCCGCAAAGGGAGCAACGCCATGAACGATTCCACCGACCCCGCCATCGTCACCGCGCTGCTGGCGGTGCGCGACCGCGCCTATGCGCCCTACTCCCACCACCCGGTGGGGGCCCTGGTGGTCAGCGAGAGCGGCACCCGCTATGCCGGCGCCAACGTGGAGGTGGCCCACTACAAGGGCATCTGCGCCGAGGCCTCGGCGATCACCGCCATGGCCAGCGCCGGCGAACGCCAGCTGCGAGAGGTCTGGGTGATCGGCCCCGGCCGGCACCTCTGCACGCCCTGCGGCGACTGCCGCCAGCGCATCCGCGAGTTCGCCACCCCCGAGACCCGCATCCGGGTGGTGGATGGCGAGGGCCGGCTGCTCAAGGAGTACGACATGGAGGCGCTGCTGCCGGACTCCTTCGGGCCGGAGAACCTGAGCCCAGAGGCCCTGCACGACTAGTGGCAGCCGCTATGCTTTCGTCACTCACGCTGGAAACGTCGGAGCCTGCCCATGTCTCGCGCCATCGACATTCCCGCCGCCGACGGCACCATCGACGCCCATATCGTCACGCCCGATGACGCCGCCGGCCCGCTGCCGGCCGTGGTGCTGTTCACCGATATCGGCGGCCTGCGCCCCTGCTATCACGAGAAGGCCCAGCGGGTCGCGGACAACGGCTACGCCGTGCTGATGCCCAACCTCTACTACCGCAACGCAAGGGGGACCGTGGTGCCGGAAGGCAAGTCCTTTCGCGACCCGGACGTGCGGCCGACCCTGCTCGAGTATGCCGCCCGCCTGACACCCGAGGCACAGACCCGAGACTTCGCCGCCCTGCTGAACTGCCTCGACAGCGAAGCCGAATTCGCGCTCGGCAAGGTGGGGGTGGTCGGCTACTGCATGACCGGCGCCTTCGCACTGCGCATGGCGGCGCAACACCCCGGCCGCGTGGCCGCCGCAGCCGGATTTCACTCGGCTCGCCTGGCAGAGGCGGGCGACCCCGACAGTCCCGTGCATGGGGTCGATACCATCGAGGCGCGGGTCTATCTCGGCCATGCCGACCAGGATGCGCTGCTGCCACCCGAGCAGATCGCCCGCATGGACGAGGCACTGGCCCAGGCCGGCGTGCACTTCACCACGGAGCTCTACAGGGGCGCGGCCCACGGCTTCACCGCCAAGGACGCCCCGTCCTACGACGCGGCCGCCAATGCCCTGCATCACAAGCGACTCGCCATGCTCCTGGAAGAGGCGTTGTAGCAGGACCTTTTCAGCCCAGTCAGCGATCAATGTAGAGGGCCCATAGAAGCCCCCCCCGATTGATTCATGAAGAGAGCTGACGGAGGGATGAATCCGGCCTAAGTATGCAGAGGCTCAGCCCCCGGCTCCGCCTCGTGCCCCGGTCCCTCCTCGTGGACCAGCTCCACGTCGACGATCCGCGAGCGGCTCATGACGATCTTCCAGCGCTGCAGCAGCGGTTCGCCGTCGCCCTCCACCTCTCGGATCACCAGGTTGATCAGGTGGCGCTTCTCCACCGGCTCGCGGACCACCTGCCCCTTCTCCTCCAGCCGATAGACATGGTGGCTGCCCTTGTCCATCAGCCGCGCCAGCGGCGAGATGTCCAGGGTCAGGGTCTCGCGGGTGCGGTCATAGCCGCTGAGGAAGCGGGTCGGCGACATGCGCGAGCTGGAGCGGTAGTGCAGCACCACCTCCTCGCGCTGGGCCAGGTTGCGCTTGCGCACCCGGCGGATCTGCTCGTCGAGCCGGGCATAGCGCTGGTAGTCGAACCACTCGAGCTGGCGACCCAGGACGGTATTGCTGGTGGGGTCCAGGTACTGGCGCCGCCACTTGGGACGGCCCCGGCGCAGCCAGCGCCACAGGGTGATGCGCAGGTCATCCTTGAACACCTCGCGAAGCGCATAGATCACCGCCAGGGTCAGCACGAAGAGCGCGGTGATGTCGCCCAGTGACTCGCGGGCCTGCACCAGGCCCAGGGAGACGAAGATCATGACCACCGCCGTGGCGAAGGCCTTCACCGCCTTCTGCTCGCCGCCGCCCAGCTCCTGGCTGCGCTGCTTGAGGGTCACGGGATACTCGATCAGCCGCCTCAGCAGGCGCATCTTGTTGGACATCCGGGTGGGGTCCCGGGTCACCCGTTCGGAGTTGTACTCCCGGGCCAGGCGATGCTCGATCTCGTCGCGGCAGATGGTCAGCAGGCGCTCGCGGATCGCCCGGTAGCCATTGCCCCGCGGCAGGTGGGCCACCAGCGCCAGCAGGTTCTGCTCGGTGAACCAGGAGAGGTAGTTGTCGATGTTGGCGTAGTAGCGGTGCAGGCTCTCGTCGCTCGGCTCCTGACGGCGCAGCCGTCTGAGGATGCCGCGCGCCAGGTCGGCGGTCTCCTCGAGCTGGGTGCGCAGCCGCTCGCTCTCCTCGTCATCCTGCGCCGAGCTGGCCCGGGAAGAGCCTTGGCCCTTCGCAGCCTTGTCGTCACTCCGCTTCTCCGCCCTCTGGGCGCGTCGCGACAGCTCCAGCAGCGACTGGGCGGAACGCTCCAGGGCCACCACGTACTGGTAGGCGTAGAGGCTCAGCCCCAGGCGGTACTGGCCGGCGTCGAGGCGCTTGCCCGCCAGGCGGCTCATCACCAGCGGCAGCCGGTGGCGGTCGCTGTAGTAGGTGCGCTTGACGTGGATGGCGCCGTGGTAGAACGCTTCCTCCGAGAGCACATGGGGGTTCAGGCCGAGCTCGGCGGGCACGAAGAGGAAGAGGTCCAGGCGGTGGGAGGTCTCCTCGCGGAGCACCCGGGAGACCTTGAGGTGCAGGCTGTCCCGGCGCTCTACCGTGATCTGATGGGTCGCCATGGAACTAGGCGGGATCCGGGGAACCGCCCCGGGCGCTGGTGTCGCCGGCGGGGGCGGCGACCCCGGCCTCGCCGGGCCGCCGGCCGCTGGCATCGCGGTCCTCGGCACCTTCGCCGGTCCCGTCCAGGCGGCCGCCGCCCTGCCCTTCCATGCTCACGCTGAGCCGCGGCACCCCGAGGTCGACGGACAGCGACTCCATGCGCTGCTTGAGCAGCAGGTTGAAGGCGCGCGCCACGTCCCATTGCATCTCCGGGGCGGTGCGAAAGCGCATGCGCAGGATGGCGCAGCCGTCCTCGAAGCTGTCGATGCCCTGCATCTCCAGTGGCGACCAGATGTAGTGGCGCATCATGGGATCCTGGCGCAGCTCCAGCGCGGTCTCCTGCATCAGGGTGGTGGCATCGTCGATCTTCATGTCGAAGGGGATGCGGACCCGCATCAGGGCAATACCGAACTGGCGCGACATGTTGTGGATCGAGTCGATGCGGCTGAAGGTGATGATGTGGACAACGGCGTCCAGGTCGCGCAGGCGCACGGTGCGCAGGGTCAGCCCCTCGACGGTACCGATATGGCCGTTGATCCTGACGAAGTCATCCACCGCCAGCGAATCCTCGATGAGGATGAAGATGCCGGTGATCAGGTCCTGCACCAGGGTCTGTGCGCCGAAACCGATGGCCAGGCCGATCACCCCGGCACCGGCCAGCAGCGGCGTGACGTTCACCCCCAGGTTGGCCAGGCCGACGATGGAGGCGATGATCACGATGGTGGCGAAGATGATGTTGCGGATCATCGGCGTGATGGTCTGCGCCCGGGCCAGGTTGACCCGCCGCCCCCGGGCCCGCGCCGGGCTGGTCAGGGCGCGCTGGATGGCGGTGTCGGCGAAGATCCAGATCAGCCAGGCCAGCAGCACGGTGAAGCCGATGGCCAGCAGGGCCTGGCCGATGCGCACGCTGGCCACCCCCTGCTGGCCGATGCCGATCAGCGAGCCTCCCCACACCTGCAGCGAGAGCTCGGCGAAGGCGATCCAGGCGAGCACGTGGGCCAGGGCGTAGCCGAAGCGTTCCAGGCGCCGGCGGTAGTCGCTCAGCCGGCGACGCTTGGAACGCCCCTCGCCGTGCCGGCGGATCAGGCCGGTGATCACCAGCGTCAGCACCAGAAGCGACGCCGAGATGATCGAGCGGGCCAGGGCCGTGCCCACGTCGCCCACGGTGATGAAGATCGCCAGCAGCGAGCCCCCCACCAGCAGCAGGGCCGGCACGTGCCACAGGCCGCCGACCAGACGGATCACCTCGGAGGAGCTGCCGCTGTCGCGCCGCAGGGAATAGGGACGGTTGCGGATCAGGTGCTTGATCGGGCGCTTGAAGCGCAGGATGAAGCGCCCGCTGATCATCGCCGCCAGCACGTTGGCCAGCACCGACATCAGGCTCGCCAGGTCGCTGCCCATGATTCCCGAGAGGCGGGTGGAGTTGAAGGCATCGCCCAGCGCGATCAGGGCGCCGATGACGAACAGCGGCCTGAGGCTCTGCTGCTGCAGGATCTGCACGGCGATGAAGCGATGGCCGCTGGTGAAGACCGAGATCACCGTCTCCACCACCACCGACAGGGTGCGCCCGCACAGCGCTACATAGGCGATCACCAGGGCCGCGGTGCGCCCCGAGCTCTCCGGCACCAGCTGGGCGATGCCCAGCACCAGCAGGAAGGCCAGTGCCCAGGGCAGCATGCGGCGCAGGAAATGCACCACCAGCAGCCAGGCCCGAGGCTCGCGGGGCAGG
>NZ_JAWSUJ010000095.1:0-10157 GCF_033549285.1 Halomonas sp. | reverse complement strand
GTCCAGTGGCCAGCCCCGGCGTTTGGCCAGCAGCCTCCCCAGGGCGATCAGGATCACCAGCAGCCCGGCCCAGATCACCAGCAGCACGGTGAGCTCGATGACGAAGCGCAGCAGCTCGGCGTTGCCGGTCTGCACGACCAGGGCCACCAGGTCGGACCCGCCCTGTCGCAGCTGGCGCTGCCACTCGTCCACCGGCGAGCGGCCGGCCTCGGCCTGCGCGCCGAGGTCGCTGATGGTCTCCGCCAGGGCGCCGAGCAGGCCCTGGGGGCGCGTGATGCCCGATTCCTCGGCGGCCGGGTCGTGAGCCTGCTGCAGCTGGCGCAGGTTCTCCAGCAGGGCCTGGCGCTGGTCGGCATCCTCGAGGGTCGCGATCACCTCGTCCAGCGAGGCCTGGAAGGCCTGGGGATCGTGGGAGGCCGGCTCGTCCCCGCCCCCCGGTGTCAGGGCGGAAAGGGGCGTGGACTGGGCCGAGGCTGCCGTCGACAGCAGCAGCGTCAGCAGCAGCAGCGTCAGCAGGCCGCGCACGACAACGAACAGGCGGTACGCGTCAGGCACTCTCTCGACTCCCTGGCATCTTGTCTCCCTGGTCTCTCGTCTTTGGTGAACGGATGACGGACCGGCCGCCATCCATGATGGCCGAGGCAGTGTGATAGGCTGCCGACACCATGCCCTACAGGATGCCGTCATGACGCCGCAACCGCCACCCGAACCCCGCAATGCCGATGGCGAGACGCGTCGCGTCGGCGTCGAAATCGAGTTCGCCGGCCTGCCTCCCCGGGAGACGGCCGAGCTGGTGCGCGAGCTGTTCGGCGGCGAGGTGGAGGTGCTCAGCCCCCATCGCCTCAAGGTCACCGGCACCCGCTGGGGCGAGTTCGGCATCGAGCTCGACACCCAGTACGCCCACCCCGACCAGACCGTGGTGAATGCCGAAGCCGCCGGCGACAGCGAATGGGAGCGCATGCGCCTGGACTTCCACGCCCGGACCCGGGAGCTGATCGGCGACGTGGTCACCGACCTGGTGCCCACCGAGATCGTCTGCCCGCCGGTGCCCTGGGACGAGCTGGAGGAACTCGACGCCCTCTTCGAGGCACTGCGCACCCATGGGGCCAAGGGCACCGACGCCAGCCTGCTCTACGGCTTCGGCCTGCACCTCAACCCCGAGGTACCGAGCCTCGAGGCCGAGAGCCTGCTGGCGTACCTGCGCGCCTACCTGCTTAGCGCCGCCTGGCTGCGCGAGCAGATCCACGTGGACATCACCCGTGAGGTGCTGCCCCATGCCAACCCCTTCCCCCGAGCCTATGCGCTCAGGGTGCTGGACCCGGACTATGCCCCGGACCTGGACACCCTGATCGACGACTACCTGGCCGACAACCCGACCCGCAACCGCGAGCTGGACATGTTCCCGCTGTTCGCCCACCTGCGCCCGGACCATCCCCACGAGCTGCTGCGCAGCAAGCTGGTCAAGGCGCGGCCGACCTTCCACTACCGCCTGCCCAATGCCCAGCTCTCGGAGCCGGGCTGGGGGGCGGTGACGGAGTGGAACCGCTGGCTGGAGGTCGAGCGCCTGGCCACCACTCCGGAGACCCTGGCCGAGCGCAGCGCGCAGTTTCTCGCCCGCCACCGGCCATCGGCACCGCGCCGCTGGCTGACCCGCCTGCACCGCTGGGTGACTCGCCGATGAGCCGCACGACGCGTCCGCTGATCGGCATCACCACCTCCGACGCCAAGAGCCGCATCGCCTGGTGGTTCGACTGGTTCGCCGTCTGGCGCCACGGCGGCCGGCCGCGGCGGCTGTCGCCCTCGCGCCCCTTTCCCGAGGCGCTCGACGGCCTGATCATCGGCGGCGGCGACGACATCCAGGCCCACCTCTATGACGACGAGATGCGCCTGGACGTCCGCGTCGACCCGCAGCGCGACGAACTCGAGCTCGAGCTGCTGGAGCGCTTCATTCCGCTGGGCAAGCCGGTGCTGGGCATCTGCCGCGGCGCCCAGCTGATCAACGTCTACCAGGGCGGCACCCTGGACCCGGACATCTACACCACCCATGAGGGGCTCAAGCGCCGGCGCACCGTGCTGCCGCGCAAGACCGTGGACATCGTCGCCGACAGCCAGCTGCACCGCATCCTCGAGGTGAGTTGGTGTCGCATCAACAGCCTCCACCACCAGGCGGTGCAGCGGACGGGGAAGGGCATCGAGATCGTCGCCCGGGACCGCGACGGCCTGGTGCAGGGCATCGAGTCCCGCGACCACGAGTTCCTGATCGGCGTGCAGTGGCACCCCGAGTGGCTGGTCTTCAACCGTCCCCAGCAGCGACTGATCCGCGCCCTGGTGGAGGCCGCCAAGCGCGGCATCGCCTCGCCATAGCTCGTACGGGGCGCCATAGCTCGTCCGGGATCAAGTACAGCCCCCTGGAAAGAGCATCGCTTCACACAAAGAGCCGGGGCCACCCTGAGGTGGCCCCGGCGCGATGCTGTCCCGTGCCGGCCGCTCTAGCCGGCCTCCGGGCTCAGTTTTCCAGCGTCGCCGACAGGCTGATCTCGGCGTTGAACAGCTTGGAGACGGGGCACCCCTCCTTGGCCTTGTCGGCCGCGTCCTGGAAGGCCGCCTCGTCGGCGCCCGGGATCTTCGCCACGGTGTCGAGGTGGATGGCGGTGATGGCGAAACCACCCTCGACCTCCTCCAGGGAGACCTTGGCCTCGGTGGCGATGCGCTCGGCGGTCATGCCGGCCTCGCCCAGGATCAGCGACAGGGCCATGGAGTAGCAGCTCGCATGGGCGGCGCCGATCAGCTCCTCGGGGTTGGAGCCCGCCTCACCCTCGAAGCGCTTGGCGAAGCTGTAGGGGACGTCATTGATCGCGCCACTCTCGGTAGACACCGTCCCCTTGCCGTCCTTGAGGCCGCCCTGCCAGACGGCGCTGCCGGATTTCTTGATGCTCATGTCGACTCCTTCTCGTTGTCAGGGATGAACCGTTGCCTCTCCACCATACACCATGGGGATGCCCCCCTCCTGGTGCAAGGGAATCGCTGCCCACATACCGGGGGCGAATCGCCCATCCGGCATGTCGGTCACGCCCGGGGCCTCCAACCGCGAGGCCGGCCAGCGCCTGGCATTTCCCTTGCCGACCCGGGCAGCCTCGAGTGCTTCTCGACGGGCGGGTTACGCCAGGTCAAAGAGGAGAATCTCGGAGGCCTCGATGCCGACCACCTCGATGGGTTCGCCCGGCTGGAAGGCGGCGGCATCGCCGGCCGAAAGCCGCTGGCCATTGACCTCGGCCTCTCCCCGCGCCATCTGCAGCCAGGCATGGCGGAGGGCCGGCGACTTCGCCTGCTCGCCGGCATCGAACAGCCCTGCATAGAGGTTGACGTCCTGGTTCACGCTGACAGAGCCGTCACGTCCCTCCTGGGAGACGACCAGGCGCCACTGTCCCTGTCGTTCCTGCGCAGGAAAGGCCTTCTGTTCATAGCTGGGGGCGATGCCGTGTTGCTGCGGCTCGATCCAGATCTGCAGGAAGTGGAGTTCCTCGCTGGAGGAGTGATTGAATTCGCTGTGCAATACGCCGGTGCCGGCCGACATGCGCTGTACATCGCCAGGGTGCATGACGGCCCCGTTCCCCATGCTGTCCTTGTGGGCCATGGCGCCCGACAGGACATAGGAGATGATCTCCATGTTCCGATGCGGGTGGGTACCAAAGCCCGCCCCGCCCCGGACGCGGTCTTCGTTGATGACGCGAAGGCTCCTGAACCCCATGTGGTCAGGGTCGAAGTAATCGGCAAACGAGAAGGTGTGTCGGGAGCGCAGCCAGCCGTGATCGGCATAGCCTCGATCATTGGCACGTCGCAGGATCATGTGTTCCTCCTTTCCTGAGAGCGGGATACGTCATGTCACTATGAGACAACTTCGCCTGCCAGGCTTTCATCGCGGCAACGGCCTCGGTCAGTGATGCCATGGAGTGTCTCCGGTGAGTCCGTGAGGCTAATCCTGATACCAGTCATCTCTACGCGCGCCCAGCAAAAGCACCGTAGCACTAGCCTGGCATGAGGCTGGTGAATTTCTGATACCAGATGAGCGAATATGTCGATCAACTCCTTGCAGAAATCCTGCCCAACATTTCGCTCTTAGTTGGTGGCTTCCCGGGCCGGCTCAAGAAGGTCGCCAGCCTCTTCGATGGATCGTGTGTGATGGTCTTTCGCATTCAGCGTAGCGCGAGCTTTCACCATGGCAGCGCTGTTTCCGTCATTCCCGATAGCGCCGGAAACATCCATCATCGGGACATGCGCCTCGTTACCCTGGCCTGTTGCCTGGCGGGAAGTAGACAGCGGCTCGTTCAACTGCATGGTGAGCACGGATGCCTGCCCGGCCTGTGCGACCACCGGGGTCGCGGCGATCATCAGGGCTGAAAGGATCGGCTTGAGTTTCATGATGTGTCTCCTTTGCTTCGATTCAGAGAGAGGCTCTCGACTTCTGATAAGCATGCTAATAGCTCAACCATTTCGAACAAAAGAGACTTTTATCGCATTTATCATTCGATAATATCGATTATCTTGACGTCTTGGTCGCGACAGCCCCGCGGAGCTGAGCACTCGAGCCGACCAAAGCCGAATTGCAGCGGTTGCCGAGGTCGATTGCACCGGCGACGCTCAACGACCAGAATAATTGAAAAACATTTCCAAAATTATTCAGACGGGAGATCCCCATGCCGACACCACCCTGCGTGCGACTCGCCGCCACCGACCATGAGCCCGCCCGCGACCTGCCGGCCATCGGCCAGGGCACCTGGTACCTGGGCGAGGGCCTGGCCCCGCGCCGCGACGAGGTGCGTGCCCTGCAGCACGGCCTGGCCCACGGCCTGACCCTGATCGATACCGCCGAGATGTACGGCAATGGCGGCGCCGAGGAGGTGGTGGGCGAGGCGCTCGCGGGTCGTCGCGACGCCGCCTTCCTGGTCTCCAAGGTCTACCCCTGGAACGCCGGGCGCGACAGCGCCATCGCCGCCTGCGAGGCGAGTCTCAGGCGACTTCGCACCGACCACCTCGACCTCTACCTGCTGCACTGGCCGGGCAGCGTGCCGCTTGCGGAGACCCTGGAGGCCTTCGAGCGGCTGCAGGAGGCGGGCAAGATCCGGCGCTTCGGGGTCTCCAACTTCGACGTGGACGAGATGGCCTCGCTGACCGCCCTGCCCGGCGGCGAGGCCTGCGCGATGAACCAGGTGCTCTACCACCTGGGCTCGCGCGGCATCGAGCACTCGCTGCTGCCCTGGCAGCGCGAGCGTGGCATTCCCACCATGGCCTACTGCCCGCTGGCCCAGGCGGGCAGCCTGCGCAGCGACCTGCTCGGCCACCCCGAGGTAGAGGGGATCGCCGAAGCACTCGGGATCACGCCAACCCAGCTGCTGCTGGCCTGGGCGATCCGCCCCATCGACGGCGCCAGGGACGTGATCGCCATTCCCAAGGCCACCCGCCTCGCGCACGTCGAGCAGAACGCCGCCGTGCTGATGGTCGAGCTGGATGCCGAGAGCCTGGCCCGCCTGGAGGCCGCCTTCCCGTCGCCGAGGCGCAAGACCCCGCTGGATATCGTCTAGGCTCGGCCCTGCAACCTGGCCAGCGCATCGGACAGGGCCTCATGGCCCAGCTCGCGCATCGCCGCGATATTGCGCTCGGGGATCCCCGCCGGGTCCGGATGGTGGGCCAGGGCGCGCTCCAGCCCTTCCTCGCGCAGCAGGTGCCACATCGGGAAGGGCGAGCGGTTGGTGAAGTTGGCGGGATCCTCCGGCTCGGCGTCGGTGAAGAGGTAGTCCGGGTGGAAGCTTGCCAGCTGGTAGGTGCCCTCGAAGCCCTGCTCCGCCAGCAGCGCCTCGGCGATCTCCAGCAGGTCCAGGTAGTCGTCGAAGTCGTCGAGCCCCTCGGTGAGCACCAGCAGGGTGGTCTCCACCTCGGGGGTCGCCTCCAGGTGGCGGCACTCGTCGAACAGCGCCAGCAGTGCCGCCTCACGGTCCGAGGCCGGCACCACCACGTAGCGGATGGTGTCGCGGGCCACCTCACGGCCGGCGAAGGGACAGATGTCACGGGCGACCACGAAGGTCTCCACCCAGGCACGGGTGGCGGCAAGGGGATCAGTGGGTAGGGTCATGGTCGCCTCGGTCGGGGAAGGGAGCGAAAAGAAGGGAGCGAAAAGAAGGGAGCGGCAGTATAGCTCAGGCGGCCACCCTGCCCTATCGGCCCCGCCGCGAGGCCAGGCGATCGGCCAGCCGGGTCGGCTCCGGCAGCTTGGTGCGTCCCAGGCAGCGGATGACCCAGTCGAGCGCCGTGGACAGCGACACCCGATGCCCCGGCGAGACGAAGATCGGCTTCACCTTCACCCGCGAGCGCAGCACCGCGCCGATCACCTCGTCATCCGGGCCATCCACCAGCGGCGTCCAGTCGCCCCGCGCCGGCCCGGGTTCGGCGTGACGGCCACACAGCCGCGACTTGGCCACGCCGATGGTGGGCAGGTCGAGCCACAGCCCCAGGTGGCTGGCCACACCGATCCGCCGCGGATGGGCGATGCCCTGGCCGTCGACCATCGCGAGCTGGGGCCGGGTGCTGAGCTTCTCGAAGGCGCCGAGCGCCGCCGGCACCTCACGAAACGACAAGAGCCCCGGCACATAGGGCATGCGCGTCGGCTCGCGATGCACTACCTGCTCCACTATCTCCAGGGTGGCCGGCTCGAACTCGCCTGACGCACCCGGCGGCCAGGCCAGCACCACCACCGCCGCCCGGGTGATCGCACCCTTCTGCTCGAAGCCGATATCCACCCCGGCGAGGTGACGAATCGGGTCCAGGCGGTCGGTCCGCTCCACGCGAGAGGCCAGGCGCTTCTGCAGGGCGATGGCATCCACCGGGGCGAGGTTCCAGTCGTGAAGAGGTGCCGTCGGCATGGGGACTCCTGAACAGCCGCGTGTGAGTGACGTAGACTATCGCCCCCGGCACGCAGGCAGGAAGGGAGACCTGATGAAACTGATCCACACCGCCGACTGGCACCTGGGCCAGAGCTTCCATGGGCAGGAGCGCCACGCCGAGCACCGCGCCTTCCTCGCCTGGCTGCTCGATACCCTGGTGGAACGCCAGGCCGACGCCCTGCTGGTGGCCGGCGACATCTTCGATGTGGTCAACCCCTCGCTGCGCGCCCAGGAACTGCTGTACGACTTCATCGTCTCCGCCCACGAACGGCTGCCAGGGCTCGACATCGTGCTGATCGCCGGCAACCACGACAGCGGCAACCGCATCGAGCTGCCCGCCCCGCTGATGCGCCGACTGCGGACCCACGCCCTGGGCCGGGTCCGCTGGTTGGACGACGGCCGTCTCGACGCCGAGCACCTGCTGGTGCCACTGAGCGACGAGGCCGGCGAGACCCGCGCCTGGTGCCTGGCGCTGCCCTTCCTGCGCCCCGCCGAGGTCACCGGTGCGTCGCTTGCCAGCGAGGCGACCGACGAGCAGGCGCCCAACGACTACGTCAGCGGCATCAGCCGCGTCCATGAGCAGCTGATCGAGGCCGCCCGCGCCCGGCGCCGGCCCGGCCAGGCGCTGGTGGCGATGAGCCACGCCCACCTGCACGGCGCGGCCGTCTCCGAGGCCAGCGAGCGGCCCATCGTGATCGGCGGCGAGGAATCGATCTCCGCCGCCCTCTTCCCGGATGACATCGCCTACGTGGCGCTGGGCCACCTGCACCGCGCCCAGCAGGTCGGCGAGGCGCGCATTCGCTACAGCGGGAGCCCATTGCCGCTGGACTTCAGCGAGGTGGCCTATCCCCACCAGGTGGTGGAGGTCACCCTGGACGGCGAGGCGCTCTCCGCGACCGAGGCGATCCCCGTGCCGCGCCCGGTGGCCATGCAGCGCATCGGCCCCGCGCCCCTCGATGAGGTGCTGGCCGAGCTCGAGGCCCTGGAGGATGACCCGGCCCTTGTACGCGAGCGCTGGCCCTGGCTGGAGGTGCGCGTCGAGCTCGATGCGCCGATTCCCGACCTGCGTGCCCGGGTGGAAGCGGCTCTCGAGGGCAAGGCGCTGCGCCTGCTGCGCCTGGAGCGCCGCCTGCCCCGGGTGGAGGGCGAGGCGACCCCGGCGCGGGTGGATCTGGAGACCCTGGGCCCGCGCAAGCTCTTCGAGCGAACCTGGGCGGCGCGCTGGGGTCAGCCGCCGGACGAGGACGTGCTCGCCGACTTCGACCGGCTGCGCCAGGAGGTACTCGAGGCCGACGACGATGCCACCGAGGAGGGTCGTCCATGAGGATCCTCGCCCTGCGCCTGGAGAACCTGGCCTCGCTGCCGGGGCCGCTTTCGCTCGACTTCACCGCAGCCCCGCTGCGCGATGCAGGCCTCTTCGCCATCACCGGCCCCACCGGGGCCGGCAAGAGCACCCTGCTCGACGCCCTCTGCCTGGCGCTCTACGGAGGCACGCCCAGGCTGCGCCAGGCACCGGCCCGCGACAGCCAGGTCGACGACACCCCGGACTCCACCCTGACCACCAGTGACCCGCGCACCCTGCTGCGCCGCGGCACCGCCGCCGGCTTCGCCGAGGTGGACTTCCTGGGCCGCGACGGGCGCCGCTACCGCGCCCGCTGGGCGGTGCGCCGCGCCCGGGAAAAGGTCGGCGGCAAGCTTCAGAAGGCCGAGCAGTCGCTGCGTGACCTCGAGGACGACCGCCTGCTCACCACCCAGAAACGCGAGTTCGACCGCCTGCTGCCGGAGCGCCTGGGGCTCACCTTCGACCAGTTCACCCGCGCCGTGCTGCTCGCCCAGAGCGAGTTCGCCGCCTTCCTCCAGGCCGACGACAACGAGCGCAGCGACCTGCTGGAGCGCCTCACCGGCACCGCCGAGTACTCGGCGATCTCCATGGCCGCCTACCAGCGCGCGAGCGCCGCCCGCAAGGCCGTCGAGTCCCTGGAAGCGAGGCTCGCCGACGACCGGCCCGCCGAGCCCGAGGCTCGAGCCGAGCTGGAGCGCGCCGCCCAGGCCACCCGGCAAGCGCTTACCGACCTGCAGGCCCAGGCGGAGTCGCTCAAGGCAAAGCGCCGCTGGCACGATGGCGATGCCCGCCTGCACGAGGCTTACCGCCAGGGTCTGGCGCAGCAGCGAACGGCCCGGGAGGCATGGCAAGCGCTCGCTCACCTGCGCGCCGACCGCGACTGGCGACGCCTGATCGCCCCGCGACGCCACGCCCTGCTGCGCCGGGCCGAACTGCCCGACGAGATCGCCGCCCTGGAGGCGAGCCACGCCGAGACCCTCAAGTCACGGGAAGCCGCCGGCACCGAGCAGCAGGCGGCGGAGACCGCCCGGGCGCAGGCCGAGCAGGCGTTGAGCGAGGCCTCTGATGCCCGCCGCCGGGCCGAGCCCGAACTGCGCAAGGCCCGCGGCGAGGCCCAGCGCCTCGCCACCCACGAGAAGCAGCTCGCCGACTTGGAGGCGGCCCACACCCGCCAGCAGGCACAGGCCGAGCGGCTGGCCCGCGAGCACCATAAGGCCAGGGAGGCCCAGCAGGCCCGACAGCGGCAGCGCGACGACTGGCAGGCGACCCTCGAGCGGTTGGTGGGCACTCACCCTCGCCTCGACGACGCTCGCCAGGCCGCACAAGAAGCCCACGACCAGGCGGCCCAGCGCCACCTGGCGTTGGGCGAGCTGGCCAGCCGTTGGCAGGAGCTCGGCCGCGCGGAGCAGGCTCTGAGCCAGCTCGCCCGCCGGCTCGGCGACGACGAGACCCGAAGGAACGGGCTGCTGACCGAGGGCCAGCATGCCCGCCAGGCCCTGGACCGCGCCCAGGCCCACCTCGACAGCATCGGCGCGCTGATCGAGCGCAGCCGCGCCGTGCGCAGCGAAAGCGTGGCGCGACTGCGCGAGGCCCTGCAGGAAGGTGAGCCCTGCCCGGTGTGCGGCGGCCTCGAGCATCCGTGGCGGCAGCACCCGCCGGCCACCCCGGAGGCCGCCCAGCTCGCGGCCCAGGAAACGGAGGAAACCCGCCAGCTCGACGCGGCCCGCGAGGCGCGCGACGCGGCCCAGCGTCGGCGCGACGAGCTGCTGGGCGAGTATCGCGCCGTGGAGGCCGCCCTCAGCCGCCACCGGCAGGATCGCGACGCGGCCGAGCGGCAGCGCGACGCCGCCCACCAGGCCCTGGCGGCGCACCCCCTGGAG
>NZ_JAWSUJ010000094.1:0-17624 GCF_033549285.1 Halomonas sp. | reverse complement strand
TCGCGCCCCCGGGCGGCCAGCTCCCTGCCCAGCCGGTACTGCATGGCCAGCAGCAGTTCGACACCGCCGGCGCCGCCGCCGACCACCGCGACGCGGGTCCGGCCCGGGTGCTCCTCGATGCGCCGGAGCAGGGTCTCCCAGCGGTCGTTGAACTGGTGGATCGGTTTGACCGGGACGGCATGCTCGCCGGCGCCGCTGACCGCATCCACGCGCGGCGTCGAGCCGATATTGATCGACATCCAGTCATAGGGCACCGGGGGGCGCGAGCGGCAGAGCACGGTGCGGGCATCGTGGTCGATGCCGATGGCCTCGTCGCGGAAGAAGCGTGCCCCGGCATATTCCGCCAGCCGGCGCAGGTCGACATGCACCTCGTCGTAGGTGTAATGCCCGGCGACATAGCCCGGCAGCATGCCGGAGTAGGGGGTATGGGTGTCGCGACAGATCAGGGTGAGCCTGACGCCCGGTTCGGGCTTCATGGCAAAGCGCTTCAGCACCCCCACGTGGGTGTGCCCGCCGCCGACCAGGACGATATCCCGTAACGCTTGTAACCCCGGGGGCTGCTGCGGTTGCTGCATGGTCAGGCTCGCTCTAGATTGATGGGGCATTGGCGTTGCCGCCACAGTCTAAAGGTAAAACGAGGGTACGACGCCATCGCGGTGTCCGCGTGCTGTCGTCTCCTGCCACCCGAACCTTTCGCCCGCGAGGGTCCTCGATGACCACTGCCGTGCAGTTCCATGACCAGCATCTCGACGAGGCGGGGCCCTCGTTTCGCGAGGAGGTGATCCTCGGGCTCGGTCGCTCGCCCAGGGCCCTGTCGCCCAAGTATTTCTATGACGAGCGGGGCTCGCGGCTCTTCGAGGCGATCTGCGAGCAGCCCGAGTATTACCTGACCCGCACCGAGGAGGGCATCCTCTCCCGGGCCGCCGACGAGATCGCGGCGCTGGTCGGGCCGGATTCGCTGATGGTCGAGCTGGGCAGCGGTGCCAGTCGCAAGGTCAGGCTGCTGCTGGAGGCGATGCGCCCCCGCCGCTACCTGGGCATGGACATCTCCCGCGACTTCCTGCTGCAGAGCACCCGTCGCCTGGCGGCGGACTACCCCTGGCTGGAGGTGCATGCCGCCTGGGGGGATTTCTCGCGCCGCCTCGAGCTGCCCCCGGGCGTCGAGGGCCGCCGGGTGGTGGCGTTCTTCCCCGGCTCGAGCATCGGCAACTTCACCCCGCGCGAGGCCGAGGCCTTCCTGGTCCGCCTGCGACGGGCGATGCCGCCGGGCAGCGGGGTGCTGATCGGGGTCGACCTGGTCAAGGACCACGAGATCCTGGAGGCGGCCTACAACGATGCCGCGGGTGTCACGGCGGCCTTCAACCTCAACCTGCTGGCGCGCATGCGCCGCGAGCTGGGGGCCGCGGTGGAGTTGGATGCCTTCCGGCACCGGGCCTTCTTCAATGCGCCGGCATCGCGCATCGAGATGCACCTGGTCAGCCGGCAGCGCCAGGCCATCACCCTCGACGGGCAGCGCTTCGCCTTCGAGGCTGGCGAGACGCTGCACACCGAGAACTCCTGCAAGTACAGCGTGGCGGGGTTCCAGGCCCTGGCGGCGCGTGCCGGTTACCGGTCACGCGCCGTCTGGTGTGATGACGAGGCGCTGTTCAGCGTGCACTACCTCTCGAGCGACTAGCCGCCCGGCGGAGCCAGGCGGCATGGCAGTGGCCGGTCTGGCGCTGTGCCATGTCCGGCTCATCAAGAAAAAACGCCCCGCGTTTGAGGCGGAGCGTTCGCTGTTCGTGGTCGTGTCGGCCTCCCGCGGGAGGGGGCGATCAGGGCGGTGAACCGCTCGGGTCGATGGTGCGATAGACGAGACGGAGCTCGTCCACGGAGAGGTGTTCGAGCTTCCCCGAGAGGAGGTCGCTGATCTTCTGCATCGGCAGGCCGGCGCGGCGGGCGATCTCCTTGCTGCCGAGGTCAGACACGGCGATCAGCCGCGTGATGATGCGCATGAGGCGTGTACGTTTTTCCAGGTCCCTGACATCGAGGTCAGGGCAGCTTCGCGGGGGGTCGGTGAGTTCCGCGTGGGCGGTGTGACGTGCCGTGCTCATGATGCTCCAGTGGGCGGTTTCGACAGCCACACTATGGGGGGTATACGGCGATTTTGCCAGTATCGATTCGATGATTCTTTGGTGTTATTCGAGGCCTTTTCGCGGGGTCGCGGCACGGGGCAGGGTGTGCAGAATATCGAACTTTCCGGGCGGCACCGCAGATGGCCGACATGTAGCGTCGGTGGCTGCCTCTGTATAGGCATATCCTTATACTGCAAGGCCTGCCGAGGGAAGGCATCGTCCAGCCATGTGGGGATTCCGCGACCGACATGGACCGGCTGCGACAAATGTCTAGGCGGCGGGTGTTCAATATTCCTTGAACGTTTGTCCTTCGTTTACTATTTTTGTCGATGTTTCATGAAAAAATCTTACATCACCACAATCGACAACCGACCAAGAGGCTGACATGAACAACGAGACGTCCACGGAGACGCACCTGACGCGAGTCCTTGCCCGCAAGGACGTGCTGGCCCTGGCCTTCGGCGCCATGATCGGCTGGGGCTGGATCGTGCTGACCGGCAGCTGGATCCAGTCGGCCGGCAGCCTGGGAGCGATCACCGCCTTCCTGATCGGCGGGCTGATCATCGTGCTGGTGGGCCTGACCTATGCCGAGCTGGCCTCGGCGATGCCCCAGGTCGGGGGCGAGCACGTCTACAGCTACCGGGCCATGGGGCACTTCGCCTCCTTCCTCTGCACCTGGGCCATCACCCTGGGCTACGTGAGCGTGGTGGCCTTCGAGGCCGTGGCGCTGCCCACCGTGGTGGAGCACCTCTTCCCGAACTATGCCGTGGGGCAGATGTGGAACATCGCCGGCTGGGACGTGAAGGCCACCTGGGTCGCCGTCGGCGTGGCCGGGTCGGTGCTGATGATGTGGATCAACTACATCGGCGTGCGCACCGCCGCCCTGGTCCAGAAGGTGGTGACCCTGCTGATCCTGGCGGTGGGCATCCTGTTCATCACCGGCGCGCTGTTCCAGGGCAGCACCGAGACCATGCAGCCGCTGTTCAGCGTCGAGGAGGGCGTGATGGGCGGCGTCATGATGGTGATCATCATGGTGCCCTTCATGTTCGTCGGCTTCGACGTCATCCCCCAGGCCGCCGAGGAGATCAACCTGCCGTTCCGCGAGATCGGCCGGGTGCTGATGATCTCGGTGATCCTGGCGGTGTTCTGGTACTCCTTCATCATCCTGGGGACCGCGCTGATGCTCGATCCCGAAGCGCTTGGCGCCAGCTCCCTGGCGGTGCCGGATGCCATGCAGGCGGCCTTCCAGGCGCCCTGGGCCGGCAACCTGATGATCCTGGCCGGCATCGCGGGCATCATCACCAGTTGGAACGCCTTCTACATCGGTGGCTCGCGGGCCATCTACGCCCTGGCGCACTCCGGCATGCTGCCGGCCTTCCTGGCCAAGCTGCACCCGAAGCATCGCACCCCGACCAACGCCATCCTGGTGATGGGGGCACTCTCTTCCATCGCGCCCTTCTTCGGTCGCCAGGCGCTGGTCTGGCTGGTGGTGGCCGGTGGCCTGGGCATCGTCATCGCCTACCTCTTCGTGGCGCTCTCCTTCGTGGTGCTGCGCCGGCGCGAGCCGGAGATGGCGCGCCCCTTCCGGGTCCGCCGTGGCAAGACCGTGGGTGCCCTGTCGGTGATCCTGTCTGTGATGCTGATCGGCATGTACCTGCCGGGCAGCCCCTCGGCGCTCTCCACCATCGAGTGGTTCATGTTCGCCGGCTGGATGCTGATCGGCCTGGTCCTCTACGCCTGGTCGCGTAACCGCTATGGCGTCGCCTACAGCGACACCATGATGAAGCGCGAGCTGGCAGGCGCGGACCCCTATCCCGGTCGCTGACCCCTCGGCCCTGCAGGCGGCCGCCCCGGGGCTTCCCGGGGCGGCCATCGACGACAGGACGTAAAGGATGGCCAATGGTCGTCCTTTATTTTTGACACAAATAAAAAATATAGATATTTTTGTATTGTGTCCACGTAATCCATGGAGCCCCTGACATGACCGTACTGACCCAGCTTCCCGAGACCGCCATGCCCCTGCCCGCCGATATCCGCGGCTTCACGCTGGCGTCCTCCGCCCAGTCCTCGCGCCTGCTGCAGCTGACCGTCAGCCGCGAGGTGGTCGTGGCCTTCCTCGAGGCCGTCGCCGAGTGGCCGGTGCAGGCCCTCGAGTACAAGTCCATGCTGCGCTTCCGCGTGGCGAAGATCCTCGACGACCTCTGCGACAACACCCTGCAGCCGGTGCTGGTCAATACCCTGGTGGATCGCACCACCGGTGGTTTCCAGGTGGTTCCCGAAGGGCTCGGCTCCGTCGAGCAGGCCGACGAGATGGTCAAGTTCGCCACCGCCGTGGCGCACCTGATGGGGCGCTCCAACTACGACGCCATGAGCGGCCAGTACTATGCCCGCTTCGTGGTGCGCAACGTCGATGAGTCCGACAGCTACCTGCGCCAGCCTCACCGGGTGATGGAACTGCACAACGACGGCACCTTCGTCGAGCAGGACACCGACTACGTGCTGATGATGAAGATCGACGAGCAGCACATGGAGGGCGGCAACTCCCTGCTGCTGCACCTGGACGACTGGGAGGGGCTGGAGCGCTTCTATCACCATCCGCTGGCACGCCGGGCGATGCGCTGGACCGCGCCGCCCAGCAAGAATGTCGCCAGGGACATCTACCATGCGGTCTTCGACGTGGACGCCAGCGGCCTGCCGATCATGTCCTACATCGACCAGTTCGTGCAGCCCAAGGACTTCGAGGAAGGCAACTGGCTGACCGACCTCTCCGAGTCGCTCGAGAACAGCCCGGCGATCCTCTCTGTGCCGAACCCGGTGGGCAGCTTCCTGCTGATCAACAACCACTTCTGGCTGCACGGCCGGGATCGCTTCAAGCCCCACCCGGAGCTGCGTCGCGAGCTGATGCGCCAGCGCGGCTACTTCACCCATGCCAAGACCCTGCGCAACCCGCGCCAGTCTTGAGCAGAGCGAGCTCAGGCGCCGCGACCCGGCCGACGGGTTAGACTGACGAGGCCACGCCGTGACAACGGCGTGGCCGTCTCATTGGAGGAGCGAGAACGGCATGTACGATTTCATCATCATCGGCGGCGGCATCCTGGGCATGTCCACCGCCATGCAGCTCAAGCAGGCCTATCCGGATCGCCGCATGCTGGTGGTGGAGAAGGAGCGCGAGGCGGCGCGCCACCAGACCGGCCACAACAGTGGCGTGATCCACGCCGGCGTCTACTACACCCCGGGCAGCCTCAAGGCGCGCTTCTGCCTGGCGGGCAACCGCGCCACCGTCGAGTTCTGTCAGGCCCATGACATTCCCTACGACACCTGTGGCAAGCTGCTGGTGGCCACCAACGACCTGGAGATGCAGCGCATGCAGGCGCTGTGGGAGCGCACCGAGGCCAACGGCCTCACGCGCGAGTGGCTGGGCCCCGAGGCGCTCGCCGAGCGGGAGCCCAACATCACCGGGGTCGGCGGCATCTTCGTGCCCTCCAGCGGCATCGTCGACTACGCCGCGGTAACCCGGGCCATGGCCGCCGAGTTCGAGCGGATGGGCGGCGAGGTCCGCTACGGGGCCGAGGTCACCGCCCTGGAGGAGCGGCGCCAGGAGGTGGTGGTCACCACCGGCGCCGGCGAGGTCACCGGGCGCTATCTCGTGACCTGCTCGGGGCTGATGGCCGACCGGGTGGTACGCATGCTGGGCCAGGATCCCGGCTTCACCATCTGCCCCTTCCGCGGCGAGTACTATCGGCTGCCGGAGAAGCACAACGACATCGTCAACCACCTGATCTACCCGATCCCGGATCCCTCCATGCCCTTCCTGGGGGTGCACCTGACGCGGATGATCGACGGCTCGGTCACCGTGGGCCCCAATGCGGTGCTGGCCTTCAAGCGCGAGGGCTATCGCCGGCGCGACGTATCGCTCGGCGACATGGCCAGGATGTTCAGCGACCCGGGCATCCTCCGGGTGCTGGGTCGCAACCTGCGCCCGGGCCTCACGGAGATGAAGAACTCGCTGCACAAGCGGGGGTATCTGGCGCTGGTGCGCAAGTACTGCCCGAGCCTGGGCCTGGAGGATCTCGAGCCCTTCCCGGCCGGGGTGAGGGCCCAGGCGGTCTCCCGCGACGGCAAGCTGGTGGACGACTTCCTGTTCGTCAACACGCCGCGCACCGTCAACGTGGGCAATGCGCCCTCGCCGGCGGCCACCTCGGCGATCCCTATCGGCGCCCATATCGTCGACAAGGTGAAGGCCCTGGTCGAGGCCTGAGGCAGCGTTCGACCTTGGGGGAATTGCCGAAAATCCCGAGGAACGTAGAAATAGTGGCATTGGGTTCTCACGCAGCGACCGTGCTAGCGTGAGGCGAGGCGCCACGAGATGCCGGCGCCGAGACACTCCACAACAAACCTGGTTCCAGGACCGGAGGATTGCCATGCGTTTCTTCAAGTACGCCGCCGCCGCCACGCTGCTGGCCACGGCCCCCCTGGCTGCCGCCCAGCAGCTCTCCATTGCCACCGGTGGTACCGGCGGCACCTACTATCCCTACGGGGGTGGCCTGGCCGAGCTGATCGGCAACCACATCGAGGGCGCCGATGCCGTCGCCGAGGTCACCGGTGCCTCGGTGGAGAACATGGGCCTGGTGTGGCGCGGGGACTCCGACCTGGCCCTGGCGCTGGCCGACACCGTCTACCAGGCCTACAACGGTACCGGCGACTTCGAGGGCCGCCAGCTGGAGAACATCCGGGCACTGGCCTCGATCTACCCCAATGCCGTGCAGATCGTCACCATGGCCGATTCCGGCATCGAGTCGCTTTCCGATCTGGAGGGCAAGACGGTTTCCGTGGGCGCGCCCGGCAGCGGTACCGAGCTCAACGCCCGAGCCCTGCTCGAGGCCAACGGCATCACCTACGACGACTTCGACCCGCGGCGCCTGAACTTCAACGAGACCGCCGACGCCATCCGCGATGGCGACATCGATGCCGGCTTCTGGAGCGTGGGCCCGCCCACCAGCTCGATCATGAACCTGGCCACCACCCGCGACATCCGCCTGATCGGCCTGACCCAGGAGGAGATCGCCAAGGCCAGGGAGGCCGAGCCTGTCTTCGCCGCCTACAAGCTGAGGGCCGGCCTCTACGAGGGCATGGACGAGGCGGTGCAGAGCATCGGCATCCCCAATGTGCTGGCGGTGAGCAGCGAGATGGACGAGGAACTGGCCTACCAGATCACCCAGGTGCTCTTCGAGCAGACCGACGAGCTGATCGCCATCCACCCGGCGGCCAATGACACCACCGTGGAGTTCAGCGTGGAGTCGACGCCGATTGCCTTCCATCCGGGAGCGCTGCGCTACTACGAGGAGGTGGGCGCCGAGGTCCAGGACCACCAGCGCCCCTGAGGCGATGCGTGACTGGCGCCTGACAGCAGGGCGGGCCTGGCTGCCCGCCCTGCTGCTGTGTGCGGGTCTCGTCCTGGCCGGCCCGGCGGCAGGCCAGGACGAGGCCCGGCTGGAGGTGCTGGACGCCGAAGGCGAGCGCCTGGTGAGCCTGCCGATGCCCGAGGGGGAGGGCTGGTGCCTGGAGTGGAACCACTCGGTCGAGGGGTTCCCGGTGCTGGACTGCTATCGCCACCGGCAGGGGCGCATGGTGCTCGAGCGCAGCCACCTGCCCGACTTCGCGGCGGGGCTCGACCATATTCCCGGTCGCGGCCGCCAGGTCTCCGACGGCGAGGGCGGCTACTGGATCGAGGCGATCGACGAGCCGGTGCCGGGCAACGCCTACCGGCTGCGGGTGGGAGCCATGCGCGTCGACCACCGCCTGGTGGTGGACGGCGAGCGCATCAGCCTGAGTCGCCTGGCCGCGAACCGGCGGGTGACGATCCGCCTGACCTCGGCTGCCGCTTCCCCTGACTGAACGACAACCCTGCGAGAGAACCACGATGAGCGATTCGGGCACCTCCCCCGTCATTCCCGGTAGCCAGGCGAACCATTCCCGCCAGGTGCTGTGGCTGATCACCCTGGTGGCGGTGGGACTGTCACTGTTCCAGCTCTACTCCGCCGGCATCCAGCCGCTGGGCCTCTTCTACCAGCGCAGCATCCACCTGATGCTGATCATGATGCTGGCCTTCCTGATGTTCCCGCTGCTGGGGCCGAAGCATGATCGCGGGCCCGTCAGCGGCCTGGTCGACGCGGTCTTCCTCGGCGGGGCGCTGATCACCGGGGGCTACCTGGTGCTCTTCCTCGACGAGATCATCAACCGCGCCGGCTTCTGGAGCCAGACCGACATCGTGGTCGGCTGCATCGCCACCGTCACCGTGCTGGAAGCGGCGCGCCGGGCGGTGGGGCTGGGGATGACCATCATCGGCGTGGTCGCCATCCTCTACGCCTTCGCCGGCCCGCGCGGCGAGTTGCCGTGGCTCGGCGCCTTCCTGCCCGGCATCCTCGAGCATCGCGGCTACAATATCGACCGCGTGGTGGGCCAGCTCTACCTGGGCCAGGAGGGCATCTTCGGCCTGCCGCTCGGGGTGGCGGCCACCTATATCTTCGTCTTCGTGCTGTTCGGCGCCTTCCTGGAGATCACCGGTGCGGGCAAGTTCTTCATCGACCTGGCCTATGCGGCCACCGGCCGCCAGCGCGGCGGCCCGGCCAAGGCGGCGGTGATCGCCTCGGCGGGCATGGGCTCGATCTCCGGCAGCGCCATCGCCAACGTGGTGACCACCGGGGCCTTCACCATCCCGCTGATGAAGCGCCTGGGCTACAAGCCCCACCAGGCCGGCGGCATCGAGGCGGCGGCCTCCACCGGCGGCCAGATCATGCCGCCGCTGATGGGCGCCGGAGCCTTCCTGATCGCCGAGTACACCCGGATGCCCTACCTCGAAGTGGTCAAGGTCAGCATCCTGCCGGCGATCATGTACTTCGCCACCGTCTACCTCTTCGTGCACATCATCGCCCTGAAGCAGGGCATGCAGGGCATGGCGCGCTCGGAACTGCCGCAGATGCGCGACGTGATGGGCGCCGGCTGGCACTTCCTGCTGCCGCTGCTGGTGCTGGTGTGGCTGCTGGTGATGAACATGTCGCCGATGCGGGTGGGCTACTACGCCATCCTCACCATGCTGGCCGTGGCGGTGCTGCGCTTCGCGGTGTGGTTCCTGTTCATCGCGCCGCGCGAGGGGCAGAAGGTGACCGGGGAGACCCTGCTCGAGGCGCTCAAGGCCGGGCTGGTCAAGCTGGTCGGCGGCCTGGAACTGGGCGCGCGCAATGCCGTGGCCGTCTCCATGGCCTGTGCCGTGGCCGGCGTGATCGTCGGCGTGGTGGGCCTGACCGGGCTGGGGCTGAAGTTCTCCTCGATGATGATGGCCTTCTCCGGCGGCAACCTGCTGCTGGCGCTGGTGATGGTGCTGCTGGCCAGCCTGGTGCTGGGCATGGGGCTGCCGGTCACTGCCAGCTACATCGTGCTGATCGTGCTGGTGGGGCCGGCGCTGACCGCCGAGTTCGGCGTGCCGCTGCTGATCGCCCACCTGGTGGTGTTCTGGTACTCCCAGGACTCCAACGTCACGCCGCCCATCGCGCTAGCCGGTTTCGCCGGCGCGGCGATCGCCGGGGCCAAGCCCATGGAGACCGGCTTCCAGGCCTGGAAGTTCGCCAAGGGGCTCTACCTGATCCCGCTGTTCATGGTCTACAACCCGGAGATCATCATGGGCGGGTCACTCCCGGTGCTGGTATGGACCGCGTTCATCGGCTTCCTGGCCCTGGGGGCCTTCGCCGCGGCCCTGGAGGGGTTCCTGTTCACCTGGATGTCCTGGCCGGTGCGCGTGGTGCTGCTGCCGGCGATCGCCGCGGCCTTCTACCCCAACCTGATGGTGGAGGTCGCCGGGGTGGCGGTGATGGTGCTGGGGCTGGCCGGCAACTGGCTGGCCAGCCGCCGCCAGGCAGGGGCACCGGCCGGCTGAGGTTGGCGGCCAGACGCGCAGGGCCCGCCCGGGGTTGCCGGGCGGGCCCTGCGCATTTCGGCCTGTCGGCCTACTGGGAAGTGGACGTTTCGGTCTCGGCGTCGACATCGGCCTCGGCATCGGCTTTCGCCTCTGCGGCGGCCTCGTCATCCGTGGCCTCCAGGGCATCGCCGGCGTCCTCCATCGCCTGTTGCGTCTCGTCGGCGGCCTCGTCCAGTGCCTCGCCAGCGTCCTCGGCGGCCTGGCTGGTTTCCTGAACGGCTTCGTCACCCGCGGCCTCCAGGGCGTCGCTGGCGTCCTCCATCGCCTGTTGCGTCTCGTCGGCGGCCTCGTCCAGGGCGTTGCCAGCGTCCTCGGTGGCCTGTTCGGCTTCCGCTTCCGCCGCATCGGCCGCCTCGTCGGTGGCCTCGGCAGCTTCGTCGGCACTCTGTTCAGCCGACTCTTCCGCCTGCTGGAGCTCCTGTTCGGCCGTCTCTTCCTGCTGTGTGGCCTGGTCGGTCGGTTCGCTGTCGGAGTCGCAGCCGACGAGCAGCAGCGAACCGGCCAGTGCCGTGGTGAAGATCAGTGAACGCTTCATGGTCATTCTCCTTGAGGGTTTCCTGGTGGGCTTGTCCTTGCTGCCCCCTCACCATGACCCTAGCAACCAAAGTCGCATCCAGCATGCAAGCCGCTGTCTTCT
This sequence comes from Halomonas sp., assembly GCF_033549285.1. Classification (GTDB taxonomy): domain Bacteria; phylum Pseudomonadota; class Gammaproteobacteria; order Pseudomonadales; family Halomonadaceae; genus Halomonas. The sequence goes on along the minus strand of NZ_JAWSUJ010000094.1, from coordinate 6,901 downwards.
TCCGGCGACAGGAGGGGAGGGGAAGAGGCTGGCCGAGTGGTCAAGATGACTGCGAAGGCCCGCAGCGCTAGAATGGCCGGCTTTTCCGCACTCTACTACCGTACTGAGGCAGTCGCCGAGGAGCAGGCCATGCAGTCCGATACACAGGCGCCGAAGGTTGGCGTGATCATGGGATCGAAGTCCGACTGGCCGGTGATGGAGCATGCCGTGGCGATGCTCGAGCGCCTGGGCGTGCCCTGCGAGACCCGGGTGGTTTCCGCCCACCGCACCCCGGACCTGCTCTTCGACTACGCCAAGGGGGCGGCCGAGCGCGGCCTCCAGGTGATCATCGCCGGCGCCGGCGGGGCCGCCCACCTGCCGGGGATGGTGGCCTCCCAGACGGCGCTGCCGGTGCTCGGCGTGCCGGTGGAGTCCAAGGCGCTCAAGGGCCTGGACTCGCTGCTCTCCATCGTGCAGATGCCCGGCGGCATCGCCGTGGGCACGCTCGCCATCGGCAAGGCCGGCGCCACCAATGCGGGCCTTCTGGCCGCGCAGATCGTCGGCCTGCAGGATGCGACGGTGCGCACCGCCGTGGAGGCCTTCCGCGCCGAGCAGACTCGTACGGTGCTCGACCATCCCGATCCCCGGCCTGACAGCGAATGAAGGAGCCCACCATGAATATCGGCGTCCTGGGGGCCGGCCAGCTCGGCCGCATGCTGGCCCTCGCCGGCTACCCGCTGGCCAACCGCTTCACCTTCCTCGACACCACCGGACACCCCAGCGCCGGCATCGGGGACGTGATGATCGATACCGACCGGAAGCACCTCGAGGCCTTCCTGGAGAAGGTCGACCTCGTCACCTACGAGTTCGAGCACCTGCCGGTCTCGCTGGTCCAGGCCATCGAGGAGGTCAGGCCGGTCCATCCCTCAAGCGAGGCGATCCGCGTCTGCCAGAACCGCGCCGAGGAGAAGGCGCTGTTCGATCGCCTGGGCATCCCCACCCCCGCCTACCGCCTTGTCGAGCACGCCGACGAGCTGGAGGCCGCGGCCCGCGAGCTGGGCTGCCCGGTGGTGGCCAAGTCGGTCACCGAGGGCTACGACGGCAAGGGCCAGGCGGTGCTCAAGGACCCGGCCGAGGCCCATGACGCCTGGCGAGTGATCAACCACCCGCGGCTGGTCGTGGAGGCCTTCGTCGACTTCGTGCGCGAGGTGTCGATCATCGCCGTGCGCGGTCGTGACGGCGAGGTGGCCTTCTATCCCATGGCCGAGAACCAGCACGTGGACGGCATCCTGCGCTACTCCATCGCCCCCCTGCCTGACCTGGACGAGGGGGTCGAGCAGATCGCCGATGGCTACATCCGCGCCCTGCTCGACGAGCTCGACTACGTGGGCGTGCTGACCCTGGAGCTCTTCCAGTGCGCCGACGGCAGCCTGCTGGCCAACGAGATGGCGCCCCGGGTGCACAACTCCGGCCACTGGTCGATCGACGGCGCGGTGACCAGCCAGTTCGAGAACCACCTGCGCGCCATCCAGGGCCTGCCGCTGGGCGATACCTCGGCACGCATGCCGACCTGCATGGTCAACGTGATCGGCCGCGAGGGCGACCCGGCCGAGATCCTGGCCCTGCCGGACGCCCATCTGCACCGCTACGACAAGAGCGAGCGCCCCGGCCGCAAGCTGGCCCACGTCAACCTGCTGGCGCCCACCCACGAGGCACTGCTGGAGAGGGTGCGCGCCTGCGCGGCCCTCTTGCCGGACGCTCCGGCACCGCGCTTCAGCTTCGAGTAGGCCGGGCTCATCCGCCGCTCATGAAGAAGGCCCCGCCAATGCGGGGCCTTCTTTATCGGGGCAGGGCGGGGTGGGGCTCAGCTGGCCGTGCGGCGCCCCTTGAGCCCCAGGACGGCACAGGCGATGCCGATGAGCACCATCACGCCGATCACCCAGGTCGGGACGAAGAAGGTGTGGTAGACGTCCCAGCCGAACAGCTTCAGCAGTTCGGAGAACTGGGTCGTGGCCCCCACCAGGTGGCCGCCGATGGTACCGGTCGTGGCGAAGATGGAGATGCCGATCAGCGCCAGCAGGAGCAGGGCCCAGCGGCTTGCGCCGACGAAGGCCGAGCGGCCCGCCCGCCAGACCAGCACGGTCAGCATGGTGAAGACGCCCAGCGACCAGAGCGCCGTGAGGATGTGATTGCGCGCCAGGGGGCTGGCGGTGCTGGCCTCCAGTGGCCAGACCAGGAAGCCGCTGATGATGGCCACCAGGGCGGCCAGCAGGCTCAGCACCAGCACCGGCAGCAGGGCGACGCGGTTGAGTTCGGCCATCCGGCCGGGGAGCAGGGCGCCGATCAGGATCATCAGGGTGGCGAGTGCCCAGAAGCCCAGCGGGAAGTGGACGAGCATATGGTGCATGCCGCTCATGATGCTTCTCCCTTGCGGTTGGTGGAGGTGTCGCGGAACACGGGGAGCAGCGCGATCGCCACGCCGAGCATGGTGATCAGGCCGGCGAGTAGGGTCAGGCCCCACTGGCGGATGATGGCGTCGTTGAACTCCATCTCCACCCCGTAGATCGCCAGCTGTCGTTCGCTGTGCCGGGCATGGACCGGCGTGCCCTCGGCGATGTCGGGTGCGCCGGCGTGGGCACGGCTGACCAGCAGCGGCCAGTTCACCTGGCCGGGGTAGAAGAGGGTCATGTCGAACCAGTCATCTGCCCACTCCGGCGTGCTGCCCTGGAAGGAGGTGGCCGTGAGGTCGGCATCACGCCCCAGCCCCAGCGAGACGGGCAGCGAGACGCTGTGCCAGCGTCCCCCGGTGGCATTGCGGTGAACCGAGAAGGCTGCCGCATAGAGCCCCTGGTCGCGCAGGATCTTGTCGTCCAGCGGGTTGCCGGTGTCCAGGCGGCGGGAGAGCGTCACGTCCCAGTAGCCATCGTTCCAGCGCCCCTCGCCCTGCACGGTGATGTCGCCCCGGGAGCCTTCCGTCTGGCGGACGAGCCGGCGGGGGATGACATCGCCGTTCTGCCAGTCGTGGTCGGGATCGAAGTCGATCGCGGTGTCCTCCGCCAGGAAGTAGGGACTGTCGAAGTCCACCCGGCCGGCCTCGATGTCCTCCCAGCGCAGCGCTGCCTGGCCCGCTTCTTCCGGGTCGAGCATCCACAGCGGCTGGCCGGCATCACCGTCCCAGTTGGTGGTGTAGGGGCTGCGCCCCGCGTCGCCGGAGCGCTCTGCGCCGATCCACTGGTCGTCGGACAGGTTCAGCGGGTTGGAGCGATGGCCGCGCCAGTGCCAGAGATCGAGGAAGTAGCCGGCCTCGCGCTGGGCCTCGAGGGTCTCCGGCGCCTGACGACTGGCCCAGTCGGTCAGGTCGATGCGAGTACCGGGCATCGACTTGGAGACCTCTTCCGGGGCCTCGTCGGTGAGGCCGGCGGCCCCGGCCCCGATGGCCATGTAGCCACCGTAACGCGCGAAGTCCGGCACGCTGCCGTCATCGAGCATCATCGCGACGCGATCCTCGTGGAGGCCATCCGGGTTGGAGCCGGGGACCGCACTGCCCTTGCGCACCCAGTCGCCATCCTCGTAGACCAGCACGTCGTGGAGGATATGCGGACGTTCGGCGGGCCATCGGTAGCGGAAGAAGATGTGTGAATCGTTGTAGGCGGCCTGGACCTGCAGCGGCATGGTCAGCTCATCGGGGATCGCGATGTTGCGCTCCGGGTCATCCTGGATCACCCCGGTTCCCTGGGTGACCCAGGCGAGGCCCAGCGCGACGGGTAGCCCCAGGACCAGCCAGGGGGTGATGCCCTTGTCTTGACGTGCCATATGATCTCCTGAATCAGGGAGTAAGGTGATGTAACGAATGTTCAGTGTAGGCCCCGGCTCGTGACTTTGTGTGACACAGATCAAGTCGGGCGCGACAAGGTGCCACATCCGTTGATGGCGAGGCCTTCGGCGCCTCGCGTCTGCGGCGGCTGACCGGGGTCAAGGAAGCGTCGACTCGTGACGCTTTCCATTGCTTCCGGCACCGTCAGGACAACAATGGGAGGACGACACCGGGGCAGGGGAGGGAGGATGCGACACCATCCGAGAGCGGGCGATCTCGCCCTGGCGGTGGCCGCGCTGCTGCCGCTGGTGGTGGCCCTGCCGCGGCTGGGCTGGCCGGGCGCCGATGCCGGCGACTGGCTGGCCTGGATCGGTCATGCCGCGGGAATCCTGGGCCTCGCCATGCTGCTGCTGGCGGCGGCGACCAGCATCCGGGTGCCGGGCTGGGACCGTCCCTTCGGCGGGCTGGCACGGCTCTGGCGACTGCACCACGCCCTGGGCTTCGGCGCCTTCGTGCTGCTGATGGTCCATGTCCTGGCTCTGGCACTGGCGGTGGTGCCGCTGGGCCTGCCGGTGGCGGTGGAGGTGCTCTTCCCGCCCCTCTCCCGGGGCCCCGTCTGGCTCGGCTGGCTGGCCTGGCTGGCCATGGTGCTGTTCCTCGCCCCCACCTTCGGCTTCTTCGGCCGGCCCCGCTACCAGGCCTGGAAGCGTCTTCACCTGGTGTCCGCCGCCGCCCTGCTGCTGGCCCTGGCCCACGCCCTGCCGCTGGCGGGGGAGGCCTGGCCATGGTGGCTGCTGGGGCTGGCCGGCCTGGCGGCCATCGCCTGGCGCAAGCTGGGTTCGCGCCGGGCGCGGCTGACCTATCGGATCGAGGCGGTGGAGCCCCTGGCCCGCGGGGTGGTGGAGCTGGTGCTTGCCCCCGAGGGGCAGCGGCTGGTCCACGAGCCCGGGCAGTTCGTCTACCTGGCCCCGCTGGACGAGACGCTCTCGGCCGGCCGCGGCGAGGAGCATCCCTATACCCTCGCCTCGGCCCCGGCCGATGATCGCCTGCGCATCGGCATCAAGGACCTGGGCGATGCCAGCCATGCCCTGCAGTCGGTGACGCCGGGCTCGCTGGTGCAGGTCGAGGGCCCCTACGGTGACTTCTTCGGCCGCCACCCGTCAGGGCGCCACCGGCTCTGGCTCGGCGGTGGCATCGGCATCACGCCCTTCGTCGGCGGGGCCCGGGACCTGCTGGCCCGCGGGGCGGTGGGCGGGCAGGTGCTGCTGGTCTACCTGGCCAACCGCCCGGAGCGGGCCTACTACCTGGACGAGCTCGAGGCGATCGCCGAGCGGCTGGCCGGCTTCTCGGTGATGGCGCACTATTACCTCGAGCGGGGCGCCCTGGACGCGGCCTTCCTCGCCGCGCACTGCCCCGACGTCGCCGAGCGGGAGATCCACCTCTGTGGCCCGCCGGCCATGAATGCCCACCTGAGGCGGCTGCTCGTCGGCCAGGGGGTGCCACGCTCACGCATCCATAGCGAGGTCCTCGATTTCCTGTGAACATCGTCGCCTACACCGCCTTCGTCGCCTTCCTCTCCAGCGTGCTGACCCTGGTCTCGATCAATGCGCTTTCCTCGCCGGACGCGGCGGTGCCCGGCGACCCGGAAGCCATCACCCGCGAGGAGCTGGCCCGCCACGACAGCGCCGAGAGCTGCTGGAAGGCCATCCACGGCGCGGTCTATGACGTCACCGGCTTCATCTCCGACCACCCGACCCCCGCTGCGGTGATGCTCGAGTGGTGCGGCCGCGATGCCAGCGAGGCCTGGGAGAACAAGCGCCCCGGCCGGCCTCACAGCAGCTTCGCCGAGGGCATGCTGGAGCGCTTCCGGATCGGCCGGCTGGTCGATTAGGCTTCCCTGCCCCGGGCGCGATGCCCGGTGACGTCATGCTAGGCTGGGCGTTCGACAACCTCCCCGAGCCATGAGGAAACGACACGGTGACGCTCCCCGACACACTCGCCTGGCTACCCGTCGACCCGAGCTTTGCCGCGGCCAGCCTGATGCTGCTGGGGGCGATCCTCTCCACCAGCATCCTGGCCGACGCGGTGGCCAGCCGGACCTGCCTGCCGCGTATCTCGCTGCTGGTGATGGTGGGCGTGGGGGTGGCGGTCATCCAGCAGTGGGGCCTGGACCAGCCCGGTGCCCGGCCGCTGGACGGCCTGGCCGAGCCGCTGATCCAGGTGGCACTGGTGATGGTGGCCTTCCTGCTCGGCGGCGAGCTGACCCTGGATCGCCTGCGCAGCACCGGGCCGTTGATCCTGATCGTCTCGCTGTCGGTGATCCTGGCCGGGGTGCTGTCCGTCGGCCTCGGCCTGCTGGCGCTGGGGTTCCCGCTGGCGGTGGCGGTGTCGCTGGCGGCCATCTCCGTGGCCACCGACCCGGCGGCGGTCAGCGAGACGATCCATGAGAGCCACGACAGCCGGCTGCGCGCCCGGCTGCTGCTGGGGATCGTCGCCATCGACGATGGCTGGGGCGTCCTGGCCTTCGGCCTGGCCATGGCGCTGCTCGGCTGGTGGCTCTCGGGGGATGGCGGCCTGGCGCTGCTGCATGCGGTCTGGGAGCTGGGCGGGGCGATACTGCTGGGCACCGCGATCGGGCTGCCGGCCGCCTGGCTGACCGGCCGGCTGCGCCGGGGGGAGCCGACCCAGGTGGAGGCCGTCGCGCTGATCCTGCTGCTGGCCGGGACCTCTGCCTGGCTGGGGGTCTCGTCGCTGCTGGCGGCCATGCTCGCCGGGACGCTGGTGGCCAACCTCTCCCGCCACCACACCCGCTCGTTCAACGAGATCGAGCATATCGAGTGGCCCTTCCTGGTGTTCTTCTTCGTGCTCTCGGGCGCGAGCATCGACCTCTACCGCCTGGACGAGGCGCTCGGCCTGACCCTGGCCTACATCCTGCTGCGCCTGGCGGGGCGCTACCTGGGCGGCATGCTCGGCGTGCGACTCGCCCGGCACCGGCAGGCCGAGCTGCCGGGGAACCTCGGCCTGGCGCTGACCCCCCAGGCCGGGGTCGCGATGGGCATGGCGCTGCTTGCTGCCGAACGCTTTCCCGAGCATGGCCCGGTGCTGCTC
>NZ_JAWSUJ010000093.1:0-17667 GCF_033549285.1 Halomonas sp. | reverse complement strand
ATGCCGCCCGGGCCGACCTGCATCGCCGTGCCGGCCACCCTCGGGAGGCGCGGCTCGCCTATGAGCGGGCCCTGGCGCTGGCTTCCCAGGTGCCGGAGCGTCGCTTCCTGCAGCGCCGGCTGGCCGAGCTGGCCTCCTCGTCGCGATAGAAAATCCGCGGCGATGTCGATCCGCACGGCCGTCGCACGACTCAGGGAGGCAACCCGCCAACGGAGGTGGAACTCATGCGATACATGCTGATGCGCAAGGCCGACCCGGCCACCGAGGCCGGCGAGCTGCCCGGCCAGGGCGTGCTCGAGGCCATGGCCGATTACAACAACCGGATGCTCGAGGCCGGGGTCTTCGTCACCGGCGACGGCCTGCGACCCAGCCGCGAAGGCTGCCGGATCGAGCGGCGCGACGGAGAGGTACGGGTTACCCACGGTCCCTTCGCCGAGACCAGGGAGCTGCTCGCCGGCTACAGCGTGCTGGAGGCGGACTCGCTCGAGGCCGCCATCGAATGGGCCAGGCAGTGGCCCGCTGAAGACGGCGACGTCACCCTGGAGCTGCGCCGCTACTTCGGCCTGGAGGACTTCGAGCCCGGCCCCGGCCTGGACAAGCACCGCGCCATGGCGCGTCTGCCCAGCGAGCTCAACGTGCACCTGTGCTTTCCCGGCAACTGCCGCGAGGCCATGACCTGCTACGCCGAGGTCACCGGCGGTCGGCTGGAGGCGCTGATCACCTACGGCGAGACGCCGGCCGCCCGGGACACCCCGCCCGAACGCCACGACCGGATCATCCACGCCTCGCTCAACGTCCGCGGCCGCCGGCTGATGGGCGCGGACATGGCCGGCGACTGCTACCAGCCGCCGCAGGGCGCCCAGGTGCACCTCGACTACGCGACGCTCGACCGGGCCGAGACGGTGTTCAACCGGCTGGCCGAGGGCGGTGAGGTCACCATGCCCTTCGGCGCCACCTTCTGGGCGCAGGGGTTCGGCATGCTCACCGACCGCTTCGGCGTGCCCTGGATGATCGGCTGCCAGACCGGCCAATGCCCGATGAGCGAGGAGGAGAGCCAACCATGAAATACGCCGCGCTGGTCTACTACCAGGAGCGCCTTATCCAGGCCATGAACGAACAGGAGTGGCACGACCTCAACCAGGAGTGCCTGGCCGGGGTGGAGCGCCTGACCGACCAGGGACACTTCCTGGCCGGCCAGGCCCTGCAGCTGGTGGAGAGCGCCGCCAGCGTGCGGGTGCGCGATGGCGAGGTGCTGATCTCCGACGGTCCCTTTGCCGAGACCAAGGAGCAGCTGGCCGGCTTCTACCTGCTGGACGCCCGCGACCTCAACGAGGCCCTGCAACTCGCCAGCCGCATTCCCCCCGCCCGGTTCGGCACCATCGAGGTGCGTCCGGTGCGGGAACTTCCCCCAAGAGATAGAGGAGACGCCTCATGACCTATGTCGATGGATTCGTTGCCGCGGTGCCCACCGCCAACCGCGAGAGATACCTCCAGCACGCCCGCGACGCCGCCGTGGTGTTCAAGGAGCACGGCGCCCTCACCATGGTGGAGTGCTGGGGAGACGACGTGCCGGAGGGGAAGGTCACCTCCTTCCCCATGGCGGTGAAGTGCCAGCCGGACGAGACCGTGGTCTTCTCCTGGATCACCTGGCCCTCCCGCGAGGTGCGCGACCGGGGCATGGCCAAGGTCATGGAGGACCCGCGCCTGCAGCCCGAGGCGAACCCCATGCCCTTCGATGGCAAGCGGCTGATCTATGGCGGTTTCGAGGTGGTGGTGGACGCATAGTGCTGGACGAATAGTGCTGGACGAACAGGGACGGGCGCATGGCAGGGGGCGGACAGGCCAGCCCCCTGCCATCGACCAATGGGCCGGGCGCCTCCGGCATGGTATTGCTGGTGGCCGAGCCAATCTCCAAAGGACCCCGTGATGCCCCAGGCCCCCGACTTCCCGCCGGCCAATCCCGATTATCGCACCGAGGTGGAGCGTATCCTCCAGGCGGCGCCCTTCATCCGCTCGCTCGGCGTCGAGGCCGTGGAGATCGCCCCGGGCCGATGCGTGACGCGCCTGGCGGTGCGCGAGGACCACCAGCAGCAGGATGGCTTCGTGCATGCCGGCGTGCTGGCCACCATTGCCGACCACACCGCCGGCGCCGCCGCTGCCACCCTGATCCCGGCCGGGGCGATCGTGCTCACCGCCGAGCTCAAGATCAACCTGCTGCGCTCGGCCCGCGGGCGCGAACTGCGCTGCGTGGGGCGGGTGCTCAAGCCCGGGCGCACCCTGATCGTCGCCGAGTCCGAGGTCTACGCCGGCGAGGAGGGCGCCACCCTGGTGGCCAAGGCCTCCGTGACCCTGGCGGTAGTCACGCCGCGCTGATGGTGGGGGAGCGCATGATCGAGATCCGTCCCGCCGCAACCCTTGCCCTGGTGCGCGATGGCCACCGGGGGCTGGAGGTCCTGCTGCTGCAGCGCACCTGGCAGGCCGCCTTCCTGCCGGGCCACTTCGTCTTCCCCGGCGGGGCCGTGGACCCCCAGGACCTCGACGTGCGGGCCTTCACCTCCGGCCGCGGTGATGCCGCCATCAGCCAGACCCTGAGCCTCGACGAGGGCGGGGCGGACTACATGATCGCGGCACTGCGCGAGTGCCTCGAGGAGGCGGGCCTGCTGCTGGCCCTGGACGGCCAGGGGCGTCTGCCGCCCGGGGACCATCCGGTGCTGAGCGAGGGGCGCGAGGCGCTGCGCCGCGAGGCGACCAGCTTCCATGCGCTGTGCAAGCAGTATGGGCTGGTGCTGCCGCTCGACCGGCTGGCCTACCTGGGCCACTGGGTCACGCCCCGGGGTGCCCCGCGACGCTTCGACACACGCTTCTTCGTGGCCCTGGCGCCACCGGGCCAGCAGGCGGCGCACGACGGCAGCGAGACCATCGACCACGCCTGGCTCACCCCCGCCGAGGTGCTGGCCGCGCACCGCCAGGGCCGCATGGCGCTGGGCTACCCCACCCTGCGCACCCTGCGCCTGCTCGCCGACTTCGCGACCCCCGAGGCGCTGCTGCGCTACGCCCATGCCAACCCGCCGACGGCGCGCCCCAGCCGCCCCTGGCCGGCTCGCAAGGGCGGCGTCGCCTGGCAGGTGGAGCCGGATTCCCCGGCCTATGCGGAGGTGCGCCGCCTGGACCCCCAGCGGCGGGGCACGGCCAGCGCAGAGATCGAACCCGGTCGGGCGGTGGCACTGGCGCCGGGGGTGACCCGGGTGACCGCGCCCAATCCCGGCGCGATGACCGGCCCCGGCACCAACAGCTACCTGCTCGGCGACGGCGATGACCATCTGGTGATCGACCCCGGCCCCGCGGAACCGGCCCACCTGGCGCGGCTGCTGGCGCTGTGCGGGGGCAGGATCTCCCGGGTGCTGGTGACCCACACCCATGTCGACCACTCGCCGGGGGCGGCCTGGCTCAAGGCGCGCACCGGCGCCCGGCTGGTGGGCCTGCCGCCGCCGCCCGGGCCCAGCCAGGACGCCGGCTTCGCGCCCGACCACCGGCCGGCCCACGGCGAGCGCCTCGAGACGCCCGCCGGCACGCTCAAGGTGCTGCATACGCCGGGCCACGCCTCCAACCACCTCTGCTACCTGCTGGAGCCTGCGCGGCTGCTGTTCGCCGGCGACCAGGTGATGCAGGGCTCCACGGTGGTGATCAACCCGCCGGACGGCGACATGGCCGCCTACCTGGCCGCCCTGCAGGCCCTGGGCGAGGAGCCCTTCGATACCATCGCCCCGGGCCACGGCTTTTTGATCGGCGAGGCCCACGCCGCCATCGACTTCCTGGTCACCCATCGCCTGGCCCGGGAGCACAAGGTGCGCCGGGCCCTGGCGCGCCACGCCCCGGCGAGCCTGGAGGCGCTGACGCGCCACGCCTACGACGACGTGCCGGCGGAGAAGCTGGGGGTGGCGGCGCGCTCGGCGCTGGCCCATTTGCTCAAGCTGGAGGCCGAGGGGCGCGCCGCGCAGCAGGCAGGGCAGTGGGTCGCGCGGGAGGATTAGGGGCCGGCTCTTGGCCGGCCCTCAGAGTCAGGCCCAGCGCTCGTCGGCGGTAAAGGCCACGGTGAACCAGCGCCGCTCCGGCGGCGGGCTCAGCCCGGCGCTGATCTGCTCGCGGATCTCGTCGAGCACGGCGATGCCCTGGCCCTGCCCGTACTCGGGCGTGGTGACGATATGGATCTCGATGTAGTGGCCGCGGCCGGCCTTGGCCACGTGGCTGTAGTAGCGCAGCAGACCCTCGCGGGCCATCACCGGCGCCATGGCCGCATGCACCTCGCGGTCGATCTCGCTCGGCGCGATCAGCAGCACCTCCTTCATGGCGCGGCGCACGATGCCGATGGGCACCGGCATGAAGCTGGCCGTCAGCACCATCAGCAGCACCGAGTCCACGTAGGGGGTGAGGTGCGCCCAGGGGGTGCCCTGCAGGAAGCGGGCGATGATGAAGGCCACCAGCAGCGAGGTGGTGATCAGCGCCGCCATCAGCCAGCCCTGCATGTCGATGCGCACGAACTCGGAGTCCGCCGTGCGATTGATGCGCCGCTGGTAGGCGGTCATGGCGAAGCAGACGATGGCCACCACCACCGCATAGCCGATCGCCAGGTCGAAGGCGAGCTCACGGCCGCCCTCGCGCAGGTCGAGCAGGGCGGTGAGGAAGGCATAGAAGCAGAGCAGCATCAGGATGCTGCCGTTGAGCGCCGCGACCAGCGGTTCCAGGTGCCAGTAGCCGTGCTGGAAGCGCTCGCTGGCCTCGCGCACGGCGAGCCGCGCCACCAGCAGCGCCAGCCCCGACATGGCGGCGTCGATGGTGGAGAAGACGCCATCGAAGAGGATCGACTGCGAGCCGGCCAGCAGGCCGAAGGTGACCCCGAGGCTGGAGACCCCCAGGGTCACGAGGATGGAGAGCTTGAGGGCGCGCTGCTCGAGGGTGGCTTGCATGACGGGTCTCTGGGGCGGAAAGCCTTCCAGTCTAGCCGAGCGGGATAGGGCGGGCGAGGGGGCGACGATGGCCGCTGTCGTCGCCTCAGCGCAGGTAGTACTCCACGGTGGTCACCACCCGCACCGTCTTCACCGGCTGCTGCGCCTCGGTGATGCCCATGGCCTGGTCACGCGCGCGGATCTCGAACACCCCCTGGTTGGCGCGGCGCAGGTCGCCCACGTCGGCATCGGCGTCCCGGGCGAACTGCTCGGCGGCCTCCCTCGCTGCCGCGGTGGCCTCGGCGATCATCTCCGGCTTGATGTCGTTGAGCCCGCTGAACAGATAGAGCGGGCCGCCTGGGCCGTAGTCGGAGGAGAGCACCACCCCGGCGTCGAGCAGCTCGCCCACCGCCTGGGCGGTGTCGCGGATGCGCGCGATCTCCTCGCTGCGCACCGTCAGGGTCTGGTTGATGATGAACTTCTGCTCGCGGTCACCGCCCTGGTAGGGGTTGGCGGCCGTGTCGTTGACGTTGAGGCGCTGCAGCTCCACCTGCGCGGTGTCGATGCCGTGGCCCTCCAGGAAGGCGAGTACCGCCTCGCGGCTGGCGCTGGCCTCGTCGCGGGCCTGCTGCAGCGTGTCGCCGGTGGCCACGAAATGGAGCGGCCAGAGGGCGAGGTCGGCCTGCACTTCCCGCTCGGCCAGGCCCTTGACCGTAACGTAGCGGTCGCCGGTGCGCAGGTCGGTCAGCCCCTCGGCGACCAGCGACGCCGCCACGATGGCGGCGATACCCAGGATCAGGGCGGGGAGGACTTTCATGACGGCTCCTTCTGCGGGATGGCCGGCCAACGACCAGGAGGGGCGGGAGGCACTGCACCCGCTGCCTCCATGATACGCCAAGGATGCAGCGTCTGGCCGTCAGGATGCCATTCCCGGCAGGCTCATTCGGCCCCGGCGCTGGCCACCGAGCTGGGCGGGATGATGCCCTGCTCCCGTGCCATGGCATAGGCGGCCCGGGGACCGGCCCACAGCGAGGGCAGCAGCACCAGCGAGACGGGAATCGCGGTGATCACGATGAACTGCTGCAGCGCGCCGATCTGCCCTGCGCCCATGTAGAGCAGGATGCCCGCCATCAGCGCCATGGCGATGCCCCAGAAGGCGCGTACCAGCGGGCTCGGCGCGTCATGGCCGGCGCACACCACGGCGATGGCGTAGCTCATGGAGTCGCCGGTGGTGGCCACGAAGATGCTGGTCAGCAGCAGGATGGCCAGCGCCATCAGGGACCCGCCCGGCAGCGCCTGGGCCACGGTGAGGGTTGCCACGTCGAACTGGAAGGCGTTCAGCGCCTCACTGAGGTCGATCGCCCCGGTCAGCTGGTAGTGGATGCCGGAGCCGCCCAGCAGGGTGAACCAGATCGCGGTGGCCACCGGGGCCATCACCGCGACGGCCAGGATCATCTCGCGGATGGTGCGCCCGCGGGAGATGCGTGCCACGAAGATCGCCATCAGCGGCGCGTAGCCGATGAACCAGGCGAAGAAGAATACCGTCCACCACTGCATCTACCAGGCCGGGGCGGTCTCGGCGCTCATGGTGGCCATGGTGAAGAACGACGACAGGTACTCGCCGAAGCCCTGGCTGAAGGCGTTGACCAGGAACAGGGTAGGGCCGGCCACCAGGATCACCGCGGCGATGGCCAGCGCCAGGAAGACGTTGAAGCGCGACAGGATCTGGATGCCCTTGTGGATGCCGGTCATCGCCGAGGTGACATAGACCCCCGCCAGCAGCACCAGGATGCCAAGCTGGGTGGCATAGCCCTCGCTGACGCCGAACAGCTCGTGCAGCCCGAAGCTCATCTGGGTGGCGAGAAAGCCGATCGGGCCGACGGTGCCCGCGACCACCGCGATCACGCAGCAGGCATCGACCAGGCTGCCCAGGGCGCCCTGCATGACGCGCTCGCCGAGTACCGGGTAGAGCAGGGTGCGCGGCTGCAGCGGCTGGCCCTTCACGTAGTGGGCATGGGCCAGCACGATGGCGGAGAGCGAGCCCAGCACCGCCCAGGCCAGAAAGCCCCAGTGCATGAACGACTGGGCCAGGGCGCCGGCCACCGCCTCGGCGGTGCCCGCCTCGGTGTCGAAGGCCGGCGGGGTCACCACGAAGTGGTAGACCGGCTCGCCCGCGGCGAAGAACACGCCGCCCCCGGCCAGCAGGGTGCACATGATCATCGACAGCCACTTGAAGGTGCCGATCTGCGGGCTTTCCAGGTTGCCGACCCGAGCCCCGGCCGCCGGCGAGATCGCCACGCCGATGGCGATCAGGAAGGTCAGCAGCAGCAGGAGCTGGAAGTAGGTGCCCAGCGTGGCCGCCGTCCAGGCGAAGCCGGCGCTGATGCTGTCGGCCACCAGGTCGATGTCGTAAAGCGACAGGCCGACGAAGGCGACGATGAAGCCGACCGTGAGCAGCAGCACGATGGGATCACCCAGGCGCGACAGCGCCGAGGCCCTGGCGGGTGCGGGAGTAGGGTTCGGAGGCATGGGGACGCTCTAGTTGCGGAGAATGTGTGCGTCGATGGGTCATGACGCCGACTAGAGCGATGGCATTCTAACAATGTTCGACTTAGGTCTAAAGGGGTGACCCGTCATGGCGGGCATGCGACCATGCCCGAATGATCCATGACCGAGACGCCCCGATGTTCAATGACAGTCCGCCGAGCCGTCCCTGGCGCTGGGTGGCGATCGGCGCCACGTTGCTGATGGCAGGCTACCTGTGGATCTGGCACTCGCCCGAACTGGCGGAACTGCAGCGCTGGGCCGACCAGGCCTCCCACCATCCGGCGGTGATCGTCTCGGTGATCGCTATCATGGCGGTGACCCTGGCCATCGGGCTGCCCGGCAGCATCGGGCTGTGGCTGATCGCACCCTTCTATACGCCCCTGGCGGCTACCCTGATGCTGACGGTCGGCAGCGTGGTGGGCGCCCTGGGGGCCTACTACCTGGCTTCCCGCTTCAGCGACCGCTGGAAGCCCAGGGGGCTCACTCGCAATGTCATGGGCAATCTGGAGAAGCGTAGTGACCTGCTGACCCAGTGCGCCCTGCGTGTACTGCCGGGGTTCCCCCACTCCGTGGTCAACTTCGCCGCCGGCCTGCTGCGCCTGCCGTTGGCGACCTTCGTGATGGCGGCCATCATCGGCCTGAGCGCGAAATGGGGGGTCTATTCCAGCGCCATCTACGGCGCCCTGGAAGCGGTGGAGACCGAGCAGGCCGTGAGCCCCAGCGTGATCCTGCCGCTGGTCGCGCTGACCCTGCTGCTGCTGATCGGTGCCTGGCTCAAGCGTCGGGTAGAGGCCCACGGTCAGCCGTTGGGCTAGGATCATACTACGTCCGCGCCGTGAGGCGCAGCGGCGCTCGGATACCGGCGTCGACCTGGCGGGATGATCGCCTGTCGCACACGACAGTGCTTTGTCCAGGTGAGCATCGACACAGGGTGGCATGAAATGAGTCAAAAGGATCACTGGGAGCAAGTCTACGCAAGCAAGGCGACCGAGGAGCTGGGGTGGTATGAGCCCCGTTTACAGACCTCCTTGAACCTTATCCAGGGGCTTGGTCTGGCCATGGACGCTTCGATCATCGATGTCGGTGGGGGGACGTCCACACTCGTCGATGATCTGTTGGACGCAGGCTATCGATCCATCACTGTGCTCGATATCTCTGAGAAAGCCCTGTGCCTGTCAAGACAACGGCTGGGAAGCAAGGCAGAACTCGTGACATGGCGGGTGGGCGATATGGAAGATATTGACTTGCCTGAAGGTCACTATGATTTGTGGCATGATCGCGCCGTGTTTCACTTCCTTACCGGCGCGGATCAGCAACATAACTATCGGGACACGCTTCTGAGGTCGCTAGCACCAGGCGGGCACTTCGTGGTCGGCACCTTTGCGCCAGAAGCGCCACCAACATGCAGTGGTCTGCCGGTGCAGCGGTACAGTCCGGAGCAGTTGGAAGCGACACTGGGCGAGAGATTCGAACTGATACAGCATCGCAAATCCCTGCACATGACGCCGGGACGGGTAAGGCAAATGTACCTCTATTGCCATTTCCGTAAAACATCCTGACGGGCTCCGGCAGCCTCTTCGCCAAACGCGCTCAGTGGATGGCAGCATCTACATGGCTGGGTCAACCGTCGGTGCCAATGATAGAGAGCGCTCCCCTCTTTTGCCGCACGATAAACGGGTGCATGACACCCCTCCCTCTACTTTCGAAGGAAGTTGCCGATGAAGCGCCCAGTCAGCGCTGCCCGGTACCTGGTTCTCGCCGCGATCGTCGTTGTCCCGGGCTGTTCGTCGCACGGCGTCTATCCCGTCGAATGGGGCGGCCTCTCGGCATCCCCGGGCGAGAGCTGCCCCACGCTTGCGGGCGAGTTTCAGAACGCGGGTGAGCGCTCGGTGCCGGAGGGTGGTTCGCCCCAGTATTCCCCGCCTTATCTCTCCAGCTACTTCCTTGCAGATACCGCCACTGCGGCGCGGGCGAAGCGTGTCCGGTTCACGGGCGACGCGAACGAGGCGCTGAAGGTCGAGCTGCTCGGCGAGGACGCTTCACTTGAACCACTCATCCTGCAGCGTCAGGAAGACTATCGCTGCGAGGGCGGTTGGATGTTGCTGGAATCGTCTCGCTGGGTGGCGGAACAGGTGAGTGGCGTCGAGTCCTTGACCTATCGCCTCCGCAAGGCGGATGACGGCGCGTTGGTGGTGCGGGTGAGCGCTTCCGCGTTCGGCGTGATCTTTGTGGTGCCCATTGCCGGTAGCTCGACCGAATGGCACCGCTTCCCGCCGGGGGAATCGGGTGGCATTCGGTCTGTTAGTCAGTGAGCAGGTGAGGGCGAGACCGCCTGAAGCGGGTCGGCACAGGCGCCTATTCCTCCAGCCTGATCCGGTGCAGGGTGTAGTCGCCCCCCTGGTTGGCCAGCACGACGCCCTGGAAGGGATCGCGCAGGCCATTGTCCTGCACACGCAGCAGCCGCTGGTCATCCACGCGGACCTGCATCTGTCCGTCCTCGTCACGGGTCCAGACGATGCGGTGTGAGCGGCCGTCCTCGAGGTCGAGGCTGGCTTCGTGGCGAGCGACCACCTCGGCGTTTCCGGAAATCAACCTGACCAGGCTGAGCCCCGGGCGCGAGCCGGGCGTGTAGACCAGGCGATAGCCGGTGCCGCGGGGTCGGTTGCCCTGGAAGACCCCGAGCTCCAGGCTGCCGGGCCGCTGCCGGGAGGCGACGTCCAGCTCCATCCTGAAGGCATTGTCGACGGGGGCATTGACGAAGATGTGCGCCGGTTCCACGGGGACAGGCACCTGGTCCTGCCCGGCAGTGCCCGTCTGCTCGAGGATCAGCGCCAGCATCGCCAGGCCGATCTCCTCCGGACTATCGGAGCGAAGCCCGCGTGATTCTCGTGCGGTCGACCGCCGCGTCTCCACGATGCTCCGCAAGCCGTTCTCATCCACCTCGAAGTCGCCGCTGAGCACTGTCCAGGGCGGATTGCGACGGTAATCGCCGTCGCTGAAGTCGTCCTGCAGGACGACCCGGGACTCGGCGGCGGGTGGCGGCTGGGAGGCTGTGGCCACTTCCTGTCTCTCCGTCTGACGCAGGCGTTTCAACAGGTCAGCCGTTGCGCGGCCGTCCTGGGCCATGTTCCTGTCGGCCTGATACTCGCGTATCGCATTGCGGGTGCGGCGTCCCATGGCACCATCCACCGGGCCGGCGTCGTAGCCGAGCCGGTTGAGCTCGCGCTGTATCTCGGCGATGCCCTGCCGGTCCGAGAGGGTCTCGATGTCGGGCCGCGCTCGCTCCGTCGCCTGTGAAGATGCTTCCTCTTCCGGTTGCCAGCCCCGTGTCGCCCGCTGCGCCTCGGCGACCTGTCCGGCCGTCATGCGTTCGGCCAGCGAATCGCGTGCCTCGGCGGCATGGCGGTGGCCCCGGGCCGCGGCCAGGTTGTACCACTTGTGGGCCTGCACGAAATCCTGGGCTGTCCCGTTGCCGGCCTCGTGCAGGCGGCCCAGCATGTACTGGGCATCGGTATCGCCGCTTCTGGCCGCTTCGCCGAATTCCTGCAGTGCCTGGCGGTACTCCTGCCGCTCGTAGTAGCGCATGCCGGCGGCGTAATCGGCGCTGGCCAGTCCGACGGAACCGACGAGGATAAGAGTGAGTACGAGTCCCTTGATGATCACGGTCGTGCCTCCAGTGGTCAGGCTTGTCATCCGTAACATCAGCATAGGCAAGATGCGTGATGACGCAGGCCGAATGGTGCTGACGGGTCGAGCCCGGCGGGTAGACGGCGTCGACGTCTTGCCAGGGCAGGGCGACGCGCTGCCACTCGCCGGGATTCGGCCGCGCTATGATACGTTGGCTGCGTTCGACAGGCGTGAACTCCGCGTCTATCCCGAGCCTCGACCAAAGGAAAGTGAAGTGGACCCCATCCTTCGGGCCATCGAGGAGGCGCTGTACACCCTTCCATGGGCGCTTCCGACGCCCTGCTTCGTTTTCGCGTCCAACTCCGCTCGCAGGTCCGGTGCTGGCCATACGTGGCCAGCCCGTTCGGAGTGGTGCTCCTCACCCCTGGCCCAGGACCTCCTCTTCGGCCTGCCCCCGGTGCCCGTTCGCCACGACCAACTGCAATAGCCCTGGCGGGCGGTGTGCCTTCCTGGCACTCTCGTCGTCAGCTGCCAAGGGGATGCTTCCCATGAGACACCTCGAGACACATAGAACGCACCGGGTAGGCTGGCTGCGCGCGGCCGTGCTTGGCGCCAATGACGGCATCGTCTCCACGGCCAGCCTGGTGCTGGGCGTTGCCGCTGCCGGAGCCGATGCCCGGGGCATCCTGGTCGCGGGCGTGGCCGGCCTCGTTGCCGGCGCCATGTCGATGGCCGCCGGCGAGTACGTGTCCGTCAGCTCACAGTCCGATACCGAGCGTGCCGACCTTGTGCGGGAGCGTGATGAGCTGGCGTCGAGCCCCGAACAGGAGCAGGCGGAGCTCACGGCGATCTACGTCAAGCGCGGGCTGGACCCGGCACTGGCGGGCACCGTGGCGAGCCAATTGATGCAGCATGATGCATTGGGTGCCCACGCACGGGATGAGCTGGGCATCTCCGACCCCCTGACGGCGCGTCCCGTCCAGGCCGCCCTGGCCTCCGCCGGCACCTTCTCGCTCGGCGCGGTGCTGCCGCTGCTGGTCGTCATGCTGTTTCCGGCTTCCCTGCTCATGTGGGCGGTCTCTGGCAGTTCCCTGGTGTTTCTTGCGTTGCTGGGTTCCCTGTCCGCCCAGGCCGGTGGTGCCCCGCTGATCGCAGCCGCCTCACGCGTCACCTTCTGGGGCGCCCTGGCCATGGCGCTGACCGCCGGCGTAGGGGCGCTCTTCGGGGTGGCGGGGTGATCGGTCATGGCTATCGCTGCAGTGTCGGAGGCGAACGCTAACGCTGAGGTCCCCTCCTGCAGGCTCATCCGTTGCCGCCGCTCTCCAGCGTCGCCAGCCAGGCGACCTCCAGCCGGAAGGGGCCCGGCCGCCGGTCGGCGATGAGAAGCCCCACCTGCCGGATCGCCGCGGGGTCGAGGGGCGGGGCATCCGCCAGCCGCCGGCCGCGGAATACCGCTTCGAACGCGTGCCAGGGCAGGGCAACGCGCTGCCACTCGCCGGCGGGTGGCTGGAACAGTGCCCGGTAAGCCGCGCCGTCGAACAGCCGGTCGGTGCGCAGGCGCAGCTGGTAGCGGCGGCCGTCGCCGCGCACCCGGAGCTCAAGGCCAGCGTAGGTGCTCAGATCCATGGCCTCGGGCTCGCGACGCACCGAGGCGAAACCGCCGTTGTTCTCGAGCGAGGTCTCGCCACTGAACACGCCGACGTCGTCTTCCCCATGCAGGCCGCCGCGGGAGACGCCGCCCATCACGTCGTCGTTGATGGCCCGCCAGCGCGGTGCCTCGTCCGCGTGCTGAAAGTCGATCAGGCGTGCTGTCATTGGGGCCTCCGGGGTTGCGTGTTGTCTGTTGCCCAGCTTGCCTGCCATGACACCCTATGTCTTCTTCGGCGTCATCGCCGCGAAAGAAATGCGACATACTCTGAGAGGCATCGGCCAGCCAGTGTGAGGACGCTCAATGACCTACGACGAGGTGGTAAAGCGCACCTGGAGCGTGGATGAGGCACCGGCGCAGGAAGAGGCCGAGCGCTTCAAGACACTCATCCGCTACGCCACCCTGGCGCCCTCGGGCCACAACACCCAGTGCTGGCGGTTCCGGGTGGAGAAGGGCGACGGCCTGAGCGGCCGGGCGACCGGCAACCCCCAGGCGCCGCGCTGGTTGGGCAAGTACCTGATGCGCGCCATGCTGCGGCCGAAGGCGGAGAATGCCAAGGTGGCCCGCCAGGTGCGCAGCGCCGCGGGGCTGGCGGTGTTCGCCTCGGCGGTGGATGACCGCGCCCACTGGGTCGAGGCCGGCCGCTGCTACCGGCGCTTCGCCCTGCAGGCCACGGCGCTGGGCCTTCGCAACGCCTTCGTCAACCAGCTAGTGGAGGAGGCGAGCGTGCGCCCGCGTTCGCCCGGTCGCTGGGGCTGTCCGGTGGTCGCCTTGACCTGGTGGTGCGCGTCGGCCGAGCCCCGGCCATGCCACGCTCGCTGCGCCGCCCGCTGGAGCGCGTGATGGAGCAGGGGGAGGCGTGATGCGCGAGCGCGCGCTCCTGCCTTTCCTGGCCATCACCTTCGCCATTGCCTGGGGCATCCTGGCGGGCTACCTGTTCCTCAATGCGCCGATGAGTCGGGTGTTCGGCCCCATCACCGGTCATCATCCGCTGTTCTACCTGGCGGTCTATGCGCCCGCCATCGCGGCGTTGCTCGTCGTCTTCCACGGCGAGGGGCCCGGCGGCGTGCGTCGCCTGCTCTCCCGGCTGCTGCTATGGCGCGCCTCCCTCGGCTGGTATGCGTTCCTGTTCCTCGGAGTGCCGCTGGTCTTCTATGTGGCGGCCATGTGGCAGGGGTGGCGGTTCGGTGACCCGCCGGCCTTCGCGTCGCTGTCCGCGTGGCTGGTGGCCGCGCTGCTGATGGCCATCAAGGGGCCCGTGGAGGAGCTCGGCTGGCGAGGCGTGGCGCTTCCGCTGCTGCAGCGTCGCTTCACGCCCCTCTCGGCCGCGATCCTCCTGGGGTTGATCTGGGGCCTCTGGCACCTGCCGGCGTTCCTGCTCGGCGGCACGCCCCAGGGGGCCTGGTCCTTCCTGCCGTTCCTGGTCGGCGCCGTGGCGCTCAGCCTCATCGTCACGGCGATGTTCAATGCCTCGCGGGGCAGCCTGCTGCTGCCGGTGCTCTTCCACTTCCAGCTGATCAACCCGCTGTGGCCGGATGCCCAGCCGCTCGAGAACCTGCTGTTCCTGGCGGTGGCCCTGGGCGTCGTCTGGCGCCACCGCCGGTCCATGTTCCGCCGCGAGGGGGCCGTCACGGCGGTGACGCCGCGTGCCAGGGCGTGAGAGTCCCTGTTGGGCCTCATGCTGGTATCCTCCACTTAAGTACCCGTCGATGAGGCGGTCGGCGGGTCGAAAACAGATACTGCCGCCGAACAGTGAGGCGTCGCGACGCCCGGAGCCCGGCGATCTGCTGCAGAGCCTGGCCAGGTGCTGTTCACCATCGCGCTGAGTGGCGCGGCCGAGATCCGTGTGCCGCTCGATGAGCGCAACCTCGCCCTGCTGGCCTTGCCGCAGGACGCCATGGCCGTCGCCGATGCCTATCCGCAGCGCCCGTTCCCCGCCCGCGTCAGCTTCATCGCCCCGAGCATCGACCCCCAGCGCGGCACCGTGGAGGTTCGGCTGGCGGTCGATCCGGTCCCCGATTTCCTGCGCCAGGACATGACGGTGTCGGTGAACATCGAGACCGGCGTGCGTAACGCCTGCGCTCGATCAACAACTGGCAGCAGGTCAGTGCCACCCTCGATCGGCTGCCGGAGCTGACAGCGGTGTCGCCGGTGGTGTCGGGCCCGGCGTTTGCTCGCCGTGGCGAGGCCGTGCAGTCGGTGGCCCTGACCGGGATCGACGTGGCGCGTTACCGGCGGATCATTCCCCTGGAGCGTTTCCTGGTCAGCGGCCAGCTTCGCGTGGGGGCCGACGAGGCGATGCTCGGCAAGCTGCTGGCCGACGAGCCCACCGGCAACCTCGATACCTGCACGGCGGCCGAAGTGTTCGAGCTGTTACGGCACTTCAACCGCGAGCGCGGCTGTGCGGTGCTGCTGGTGACCCATGACCCGCGCCTCTCGTCCACCTGCGACCGCACCATCGACCTGGTGGATGGGCATATCGTCAGCGATGCCATGAATGCCTGATGCGGGGCGGCGTGTGTCTGTCGGCAGGCGAAACTTCCTGGAGGCGCAGCACGCGACACCGGTAAGGTTGCAGGGAACGCCGGGTTTCGCTCCAATATCGGCCTCGCCTTCAAGCCGTGAGGAATCACCGTGCCGGATGCCCATCTCGCCGATCCCGCCCTGACGCTCTATCACACCCTGGAGGACATCCAGTGGCAGCGAAGCTTCGATGCGCGCTCGCTGACCCGCGGGCGGGACTATGCGCGGCAGGGCCGGGTGCGCGACGGCACCCGTCTGGAGCGTGACGGCGATCTGCTGGTACTGCGGGCCCAGGTGGATGGCAGCGGTCGTAGTCGTTACCTGACGAGCCTGGCCGTGGACCCCGGCAGCCCCGAGATGGGCGTGGTCAGCGACTGCAGCTGCCCGGTGGGGCGCCAGTGCAAGCATGCGGTGGCGGTGATCCAGGGCTTCATCGACGAGATGGAGGCCGATGGCCTCCCGACCCGTGACGACTCGGCCTTGCTCGAGCAGCGTTGGGAGTCGTGGCTGGCCGAGCTCGAATCACCGGTCGGCGGCAAGCGCTATGTCGAAGAGCTGGAGGAGGACTATCGCCTGGCGCTGTTTCTGGACATCGACCCGAATCCTCGCTCGCCGACCCTCAAGGTATCACCGGTGTGGGTACGGCCGACGAAGCAGCGCAGTCGCGGTAACGGCTGGGTCAAGCCTCGGCCCATCATGGTGCGGCGCGGAGGCGGCCTCTCTCCCAGGCCGCCCCAGGGGCTTTCGCCTGACCAGGAGGAGGCCCTGGAGCTGCTGATGCTCGGCGAGCAGCGCCGCCAGCTCGCCGGTGGATACGAGCAGTATTGGAGCCCGGTCGCCCACGCCTTCCAGGCGCGGGCACTGTGGTCGCTGCTGGAGAGCGACACGCCGCCGCTGCTCTTTCACCCCAAGCAGACTGGCGCCATGCTCGACCCGGGCCCGGCCTGCCGTCTGACCCTGGCCTGGGAGCCCGACGCAGACGGCAACCAGCACCTGCGGGCGGATGCCGAGCCGGCGGAGGTGATCTCCGGCGATGCCGCGATCGTGCGTGCCGGCGGCGAGCTCTGCTACCTCGACGAAACACGCGGCCGCTTCGGGCGCCTGGAGGGCGACCCCGAGCTACTGATGCGCCTGCGCCGGGCGCCCCCGTTGCCCCCGGAGATGAGTGGCTGGCTCACCGAGCGTCTGCATCAGGCGCCGGGTCTGGCGGAGCGGCTTCCGGCCCCCCAGGCGGTGGAGGAGCGCACCCTGGAAAGCGTGACGCCGCGTCTCAAGGTCACCCTGCAAGTCGCCACCGGTCAGCTGGGCTATCGTGATGGCGCCATGGTGCCGCGCTGGATCGAGGTGGGGGCCGCCGTGGTGGGCTTCGACTACGACGGCATCGAGGTGCCGCCGGAGGAGGGCGAGAGCGCCCAGGCCTTCCGCGACGGGCAGCGCCTTACCGTGATGCGCGACCCCGAAGCGGAACTGGCGCTGGTGCGCAGTCTGCCCCCCGGCATGGTGACCCTGGAGCGCCTGCAGCAGACCGACGCCGTGCCCGCCCACCTCGAGTTGCCCGAGTGGGCGCTGCTGCTGCCCCTGGACGGTACGCCGCCGGCCACTGCCGCCGAGTGGCCGACCCACCTGGCCGGCCCCGACGACTGGTGGGAGATGATCGCCCGGCTGCGCCAGGCCGGCTGCCTGGTTCACTTCAGCGACGACTTCCCCGAGGAGCCGACCTACCTCGAGCCCGACGACTGGTACGGCGAGCTGGAACCGGCCGGCAACGGCTGGTTCGACCTGGCCCTGGATATCGAGGTTGAGGGCGAGCGCCTCAACCTGCTGCCGATCCTGCGCCGCCTGTTCAAGGATCCCCGCTTCCCGCTGGAGCCCGCCGAGGATGAAGCCGAGGATGCCACCTGGACGCTGACCCTGGCGGAGAACCGCCGCCTGGTGATGCCGCTGGCGAGGCTACGGTCGCTGATGGCGCCGATCCTCGACTGGCTCAATGACGAGAGCGACCCCGAGGCGGCGCTGCGCCTGCCGGTGACCGCCGCCGAGAAGGTAGCGCCCCTGGCCGAGCACGAGCGCTGGGCGGGGCGCGAGGACGTCTCCGCCCTGGCCCGGCGCCTGCGTGAGCTGCCCGCGAGCCTGCCCGCACCGCCCGGCTTTGCCGGCGAGCTGCGCGACTACCAGGCCCGCGGCACCGCCTGGATGCGCTTTCTCTCGGAACTCGGCACCGGCGGCATCCTGGCCGACGACATGGGCCTGGGCAAGACCGTTCAGGTGCTGGCGCATCTGCTCGACGAGCGCGCCCGTGGAGCGCTTGCGCGCCCGACCCTGGTGGTGGCACCCACCAGCCTGGTGGGCAACTGGTGCGCCGAGGCGGAACGCTTCGCC
>NZ_JAWSUJ010000092.1:15337-17674 GCF_033549285.1 Halomonas sp. | reverse complement strand
GAGCCGGGTGCGTCAATTGCGCATGCCCGGATCTGAGGGGGGCCGGGTCGAGCAATCGCCCGGTCTACCCGACTAGGGCGAGCCCTCCAGAAATACACAACGAATATCGGGAGTCGTCGGCCCCTCCCGGTAGCAAGAAGAACGAGGCCGGCATCTGGAAACAAGGGAACTGAAACGCATGAAATTCGCAACCGTCTCCGCCGCCGCACTGGCCGGCAGCCTGATGCTTCTGGGCGCGACCACCGCTTCCGCCGCCACCAATGGCGACATCAACCCCTGGCAGCACTGCGGCATCGGCGCGGCCATCTTCGACGAGAACGGCACCGCCGCCGCCATCTCCAACGTGATCTGGGACCTCGGCACCACCGCCGTGACCTCCGCCACCGTTTCCCCCGAGACCTGCGAAAGCAAGGAAGTCGAGGTCGCCAAGTTCGTCGACGAGACCTACGACCAGCTGGCCATGGAAACCGCCATGGGCGAGGGCGAGCACCTCACCGCGGCACTCGGCCTGATGAACTGCGGCGGCGAGGCCCGCCAGGGCGTGGTCAGCCAGCTGCGTGCCGACCTGCAGGAAGCCAGTGCCGTCGCCGGCTATGCCGACCAGGCGCACGCCGACAAGGCCTATGGCTTCTACACCAGCCTGAACCAGGCCGCCGCGGACTGCAGCGCCAGCTAAACACGTGCTCAGGCACCGTCTTTAGCGTCTCGCGGGGTCGGGCATTGCCCGGCCCCGCGTCGATAGACAGCCCTTTCCCCGACTTCCCGCAAGGACCCCGCCATGCGACGCCTCCTGGTGACGCTGCTGGCCCTGCTGTGCCTGAACGCCGCCGGCGCCCAGGCCGCCGAGCGCGCGCTTCACGACCACCCCCAGTGGCAGTCGCTGCTGCACTTCGATCGCGACGGCATGTTCAGTGAGCCGCGCAGCGCGGTACTGAGCGAGGCCTTCTTCCTGGCTGATAACGGTGCCTTCGACCCCGCCGCCGAGCTCGACGCCACCCTGGCTGCCCTGCGTCAGGCCCCCCGTGAGGATGAGGCCCACGCCAGCTGTCTTTTTCCCGCCCGTGCCCTGTGGCTGACCCGCATGACCGGCGAGAGCTGGCCCGAGGCCGAGTGCCCGGAGTGGGACGAGTGGCGCGACCAGCACGCCGGCGCCGAGGCGGGGCTGATGTTCGCCTCGGGGTATCTCGGCAACCCCGCCTCCTTCTTCGGTCACCTGATGCTGCACCTGGAGCCGCCGGTGGAAGGGGAGGGCGAATCGCTCACCCGGCTGCTGGATACCAGCCTCAACTTCGGCGCGGACGTGCCCGAGGAGGATGGCCTGATCCCCTACATGGTCAAGGGCGTGTTCGGCGGCTATGAGGCGCGCTACTCCCGCGCCCCCTTCTATCGCAACACCGCGCTCTACTCCGAGCGCGAGATGCGCGACCTGTGGCACTACCGCTTGGCCCTGCCCGAGGCCGACCGCGAGCTGCTGGTGGCCCACCTCTACGAGGTGATCGGCCAGGACTTCGACTACCTCTTCCTTACCGAGAACTGCGCCTCGCGCATCGCCCGCACCCTGGAGCTGGTGCTGGAGGCGGACCTCACCCCCGGCAACGCCCCGTGGGTGGCGCCGGAGGACCTGGTGCGCGCGATCGGCGAGGCCGAGGTCAACGGCCGCCCATTGCTGGAGGAGACCCGTCACGTGCCCTCGCGGCGCCTGCAGACCGAGTGGCGCTACCTGGCGCTCGCGCCCGAGGCGCAGGCCGCCGCCCGGGCGGTATGGCCGGAGGTCGAGCGCCTGAACCTCGAAGCGCCGGCGTTCCAGGCGCTCACGGCCGAGCGTCGCGCCGCGGTGTTGGATACCCTGCTAGGTCACGCCGCCTTCCTCGAGCAGACCGGCGACGAGCCTGGCCTGGCGGAGATCGAGCGCCGCCTGCTGCAGGCCCGGCTGACGCTGCCGGCGGGTAGCGACCCCCTGGCGCCCGGCGAGCAGGTGCCGCTGCATGAGGCCACGCCGCCGGCGCGGGTCAGCGTGGCGGGCCTCTACAACGGCGAGCTGGGCGGCGCCGCCCGCCTGACCCTGCGACCGCTGCAGTACGACCTGCTCGACGCCAATGCCAACCGCATGCCCAATGCCGCGCTGGAGATCGGCCGCACCGAGCTCGATCTCACCGACGAGGGCCCGCGGCTGCGCCGCCTCGAGTTCTTCCATGTCACCAATCTGCACGCGCGCAGCGTACCGCTGCCGGCACTGCCCGACGTGGCCTGGCACGCCTCCGCCGGCATCGAGCGCGGCCGGCTGGATTGCGAGCGCTGCCTGGAGGGCCACGCCACCCTGCTGGCCGGCAAGTCGCA
>NZ_JAWSUJ010000092.1:0-15327 GCF_033549285.1 Halomonas sp. | reverse complement strand
CCTGGGCCGCCACCTGCCGTTCGCCATGATCGGCGGCCGGCTGCGCAGCGAGCGTCACCAGGCCGGCCCCGTCGCCCCCATGGCGCAACTCGGCGTGCTCAGCCACTGGAGCACCCGCCAGCGCAGCCTGGTGCAGCTCTCGCATATGGATGCGCTCAAGGGCGAGCCCGGGCGCCGCACGCGCTGGCGGCTCCAGCACCGACTCGCCTTGGGCAAGACCCTTGACCTGCGCGCCGGGGTGGAGGGCGACGACGATGCCCATGAGGTCAGCCTGGGGATGTCGTGGTACTTCTGAAACCGGTCAGCGCGAGACGCCCCGGGCCCGTTTGCCACGCAGCAGGGCGCGGTCGGCGCGCTCCACCAGCGAGGTGAAGTCGTCGTGGGGCGTGAAGTCTGCGGCGCCCAGGCCCAGGGTGCAGCCGCAGTGTTGGGCCACCGCCGCGCGCAGGCGCTCGGCGAGATGCTTGGCATCTTCTGCCCGGGTGTCGGGCAGCACGGCCACGAACTCGTCGCCGCCGAAGCGGCCGATCAGGTCGCTCTCGCGCAGGGTCTCGGTCAGGGTCTTGGCCACTTCGCGCAGGATGGCGTCGCCGGCGAGGTGGCCCTGGGTGTCGTTGATCGCCTTGAAGCCGTCGATATCGAGGATCACCAGCGCCAGCGGGGCGTGCTGTCGGCGGGCGCGCTGCATGGCGTGCTCGGTCAGGGCGGTCAGCTGGCGACGGTTGGCGATGCCGGTGAGCTCGTCGCGGCTGGCCAGCGCCTCGAGCCGGGCGTTGATCGCCCTCAGCTCGGCGGTGCGCTCCTCCACCAGTGCCTCGAGGCGGGCGTTCTGTTCCTCCAGGGCCTGGCGCGCCAGGCGCAGCTCAGTGACGTTCTGTGAGATGCCGAACAGGTGGGTGATATTGCCCTCGTCGTCGTGAAGCGGCACCAGCAGGGTCAGCCAGTGCAGGAGCACGTCATTCTCCTTGTGGAAGTGGCCGGTCTCCTCGTAGCGGATGGGGTGGTTGCAGGCCAGGCAGTCACGGTAGTGGCCGGTGACGCTGCGGGCCTGCTCGGGGTCGGGGAGCAGTTCCTCCATGGTCAGCCCCACGCAGGGGTAGCCGATGGTGGCCTGCTGGGCGGGGTTCACCGCCTCCACAACGAAGCGCTGCGGCGACTCCACTCGAATCAGGAACATGTGTTCGGGGAAGTGCTCCCAGATCTCCTGGAGCAGGGCGCGATCCTGACGCTGGCTGAGCAGGGCGTGAAAGGTCGAGACGGAAGGCTGGAGAGGCATGGCGAAGCCGCAGGTGAGGGGCACTCCGGCCAGAGTAGTGTGGCGGCTCGGGTGTCGCAAGAGGGCGACGTTAACGTCGTGAAAGGGAGACGGTACCGGTCTTGAGGGGCGGAGACCAGGCAGCTCGCCTGGCCTCCATGCTCGGGAGCTGAGGCGCTTAGAAGGTGTAGCTGATACCGAACATCGCCACCGGATAGACGGAGAGCTCGTCGGCCTCGTCCTCCAGACGCTGCTCTTCCTTGCGCAGGTCAGCGTTGAACTTGTCACCTTCGGTAGTTCCATTGTTCTCGAAGTTCTCGGAGCTGCTGAGCGAGACCTCCACGTCGGTGCTCATCACGCCCACCTCGGAGAAGAAGCCGAGGCCACGCTCATGGCTGCTGCGCCAGCCAAGACCCACGTAGGGCTGCACGCCGTCGGCGATGGTCAGGGTGCCGTTGAGGGAACCGACGTCGCTGGCGTCATAGGTATTGCCGTTGTACTCGTACTCCTGACCGTCCTTTGCGGTGCCGACCACGTTGGCTTCCATGTCCGGTAGCATTGCGCCCGCGGTCAGGTAGAAGCGGCCGCCGAAGGGGTGGTAGGCCACTTTGAGCGAGCCGGCCTGCAGGTCGATGTCACCGGTGTAGGTGGCTTCGTCAGTATCGTGGTCACCGTCCCACTCCAGGCCGCCGTGATAGCCGGCGATAACGCTGAAGTTGTCGTGCAGGCGCCAGGCAGCATCCAGGCCCAGGCCGGTGGTGCCTGCCCCGGCGCCGATGGAGACTCTGGAGTCGTTCATGTCGAGGGCGTGAGCGGTGCCGGCAGTAGCCAGGCAGGCAGCGATAAGGGTAGAGGCAAGGCCTGTGCGGATCATTTTCTGGTTCATGTTCTCGTTCAGTTCCAGTGGTGTGTCAGGCCGACTCTCCTGTCGGCCACTGCAAAGGCGAGCGAGGCAGCCCTGGCTCGCGCTCGGCCGGGGCGTGGTTCCGGCCGAGTTCGCGCTATCGACGGGAGTTGCCTGAACTTTAGTGACATGTGCATATAGGCTCATAACGCCTTCACGAATCTCATGAACGGCGTCTCGCTGCACAGCCCGGAGCATCTTAAGCTGGCCCTTCTGCCGAGACTGATTGTGGTCAAGACGGCTCAAGTTTTCCCTTCATATGTCGATAGATAGGTTCATATCTATCGTGGCACTCTGCCGCGCAGCATCCGTCGAAGGGAGAACTCGATGCGCAACCTGACCATTCGTGCCGGCCTGTTTACGGCTTTCGGTATCCTGGTGGCGCTGATCCTCGGGATCAGCGCGCTTGGCTTCCATGCCCAGGGGGTCAGCGGCGCCGCGCTGCACGACCTGGCGCGCATCAACCTCGCCCAGGCCAATGCCGCCAACCGCATGGAGATCAATGTCGCCGAGATGCGTAACCATATCGTGCGCTTCGGCGAATACACCCGTGCGGGACGCGAGCAGGACGCCTCCGGCGAGATCGCCCTGGCGGGGGAAGCCCTGCAGCGCGCCGAAGAGCGTATCGAGGCCTTTCGTGACGTGACCATCGGAGCCTCCAGCGAGCGCACCCGCTTCGTAAATGCGATCGACGACACTTACGCCGAGCTGATGAGCCCAGGCTTCAAGGAGGCGGTGCTCGACGGCGATATGGAAGGGATCTTTGCCTTTCGCGGCCAGGTGACCGAGTCCGGCAATCGCCTGGCGGAATTGGTGCGCGACTTCATCCATTTCTCCGAAACACGCGCCGAGATGCGCTACACCAAGGCGGAGTCCGTGTCGGCCTGGCTGTCACGCCTGCAGGTCGCCGCGGTGGTGCTCACCCTGCTGGTCGCCGTGGGGGTCTTCCTGCTGATCACCCGCCGGGTGGTGACGCCGCTGCGCGAGGCGGTGGCCCACTGTGGACGTATAGCCAAGGGCGACCTGACCGCGCGCATTCCCTGCGAAGGGCGCAACGAGATCGGCCAGCTTATGACGGCGCTGGGTGACATGCAGGGCCGGCTGCGCCACCTGGTGGGGACTCTGCAGCAGAGCAGCAATAGCGTGGCCACCGGGGCTGCGCATATCGCCGCGGGCAGCCAGGACCTGGCCTCACGTACCGAGGAGCAGGCCTCGGCGCTGCAGGAGACCGCCTCCAGCATGGAGCAGATCGCCTCCACCGTGCGCCACAACACCGAAACGGCCGGCCGCGCCAACCAGCTTTCCGGCGAGGCGGCCGAGCAGGCCGAGTCTGGTGCCCAGGAGGTGGAGGCGACCGTCGCCCAGATGCGTGACATGGAGGAAAGTTCGCGGCGAATCAGCGAGATCATCGAGGTGATCGATTCCATCGCCTTCCAGACCAACATCCTGGCGCTCAACGCCTCGGTGGAGGCGGCCCGCGCCGGCGAGCATGGCAAGGGCTTCGCGGTGGTGGCCAGTGAGGTGCGTACCCTGGCCAGCCGTACTGCGGACTCGTCGCGGGAGATCCGCACCATGATCGAGGAGGTGACCCGGCGGGTCAGCGAGGGCTCGACCCAGGCGGGACGCAGCGGCGAGAAGATTCGCGAGGTGGTCGGGGCGATTCGCCAGGTCGCCACCCTGGTAGACGAGCTGGCGCTCTCGGCAAAGGAGCAGCAGTCGGGGGTCGACCAAGTCGGTGCCGCAGTCACCCAGATGGATGCGATGACTCAGCAGAACGCTTCCCTGGTGGAGCAGACCTCCACGGCCTCGGCCAACCTGGAGGATGAGGCCAGACGCCTGGCCGCCTTGATCGATACCTTCAAGGTGGATGCTGCGCAGCGGGAAATCGGCGAGGCGCCCCCAGAGGCGCCTTTCCGGCCCGCCGAGGAGACGCCTCGGGCGCCGTCTGCAGTGGCATCGGCTGGTTGGGGTGTGGAGGTGCCAGGTGCCGCGCCGGCGACGGGCGCTGTTGGGCGGCAATCGGCCCGCGCGAGCGAGCCGGAGTGGGAAGAGTTCTGAGGAGAGGTGGATCGACCGGGTCCATGTGGGCCATGTTGCCCCGGAAGCCACTTGGCTCCGGGGCTTTTGCTTACTGCACCTTGTGCACCGTCACGCCGTAATCGGCGGGGTTGACGATGTCCTCGAGCTTGCCGATCTGGGAGAAGTCGCCACTGCCCAGCTCGCTGTTGATGTTGGTATCGGGGAAGCGCAGGTTCTTGACCACCTTGACCTGGGTCGGCATGCCCTTGCCGTCGATGTCCAGCACCCAGGCGAGGAAGCCTCCTGAGAACTTGGCCAGGCTGCCGATCGGGTAGAGCCCGTAGGCCTGGATGTACTCCACCAGCACCGTCTTGTCATAGGCCGTGGCCGCCTCGTGGATCATGCGGTAGGCGTCCAGCGGGGTGCGCGGCGGAATGCCGTTGCGCACGTGAAGCAGCTTATTGACTGCCTTGATCACCGCGACCAAGCGCACCAGTTCCGAGAGATCGTCGCCACGCCGGCCTGCCGGATAGCCGGTGCCGTCGAGGCGCTCGTTGGCGTTCTCGATCACCTCGCGGCAGGTGGGGCTGGGCACCCAGCCCAGCGCCTTGAGCTTGTCGCGCAGCTCGGCCACATGCCCGCGCAGCAGCTCCTTCTGCGGCGGGGTCATGTTGACCTTGAGCGAGGGCAGCTGTGGCCCGATCAGCAGTGGCTTGCCGAGGGTGTGCAGCAGGGCGCCCAGCACCGCTTCGCGCACCCGGGGGTCGTGGGGGTCCCGGGTCAGCAGCATGTCGGCCAGCTGGCCGGCCACCTGCACCGCATGGCGGACCCACTCCGGCTCGTCACGCAGCAGCGAGAGGGCGAAGAGGAACGCCTTGCGGTCCTGTTCCACCAGGTAGCGCAGGGTGTCGACGCAGTCGTAGAAGATCTCCTCGGGAAAGAGGTGGCGGGTCTTCATGTACATCAGCCCCACCTGGAGGCGGTGGGCGAGGTCCGTTACTCCGCGCTCCATGGGCGACTGGCGGGCGCGCTTCTCGCGCTCCTGGGCTTCACGCTGCAGAATCTTCTTCTCCTTGGCCCCGGGGATGAAGAGCGGGGAGTGGTAGTCGAGCTTGTCGTTGGCTCCAGTACGGTAGGCCGCTTCACGCTCAGATTCCGTCACATAGCGAAACAGCGCCTCGCTCTGGTGGGTGGTCAGCTGCATGAACTGCACGCCCACGACCGCATAACCGTGGTTGCCGAACGGCCTGATGTGTCGGATCTTACCTTCGGCGAAGAAGCTTTCACCGTTGGGAAACTCGATGCTGATGCCAGGGATCTCCTGGTCGACATTGACCGCCACGCTCTCCGACAGGTCGATGTCCACCATGCAGCCCCCCACGGAGAGGTTGCGCAGTCGTCCCGGTACGTTGAGCTCGTGCAGGTAGACGTCAAGGCTGACCCGCGCCTGCATGCCGAGGATGAAGGGGATGCGAATCGCACCGCGCTGCTCGGCGACGAACACCGACTCCGGCAGCTGGCACTCCAGGTGGTAGAGGGTGCTGTCGGTCTTGTGCAGGCGGGCGGCGACGTTGCTCAGGCTATAGGTCTCGCGTTCCAGCGCCTGGGGCCCCTTGACCGCTTCCAGGTCGAAGCTGATGCCGCCATTGACCACGTAGCGCTCGATATCGCTGCCGGCATACTCCACCTCCAGGATCAGGCGGCCATTGCTGAGGTCGAGCTCATGCACCTCCGCTCGCAGGGGGTAGGCCATGTCCTTGGCGTACACCGAGACATCATGTGTGTGTTGCAGAAGCGAACGAATCACCGCGGCTGACGGGTTGGCATACAGGGTAGGAAGAGCCATGTCGGTCACCTGCGCAGGCAGCAGTTATTATTGACCTGAATCAATACTATAGGCCGATTTTTTGTATATAGGTAAATTCTATACACATTTACCGGCGAAGCAATCGATCTTGCATGCCCCGCGATCCATGGGCTTCTTCGTCACGCCTTGAATTCGCGCTGCGCTAGTCACGGTGTGCTGCATCACCCTGTGGCCATGCAGAGTGAGCAGGTTCGCATAGGGGCTGAGCAGTGATGTCGACAAGCGGTGCTGGCCGTGCAAAGTAGAAGCCCTGCAACAGGTCGCAGCCGCGGCGGCGCATCTCCTCTTGCTGTGTGTCAGTCTCTATGCCCTCTGCCACGACTACCATCTCCATATGGTGCGCCATGGTAATCACCCCCTGGACGATGGCGGCGTTGCGGACATTGGTGGTGATGTCGTGAATGAAACCACGATCCAGCTTGACCTTGTGGATCGGCAAGTCGCGCAGGTAGCTGAGGCTGGAGAAGCCCGTGCCGAAGTCGTCCAGTGCGACCCTTACTCCCAAGGTGCCAAGTCTGTGGATAAGCTCGCTGGCCTGCTCGACCCCGTCCAGCAGGATGCTCTCGGTGACCTCCAGCTCTAACCGTGTGGGCGCCAGGCCGCTCTCCGCCAGGGCTTGCTCGACCTCTTCCAGGAAACCGGGACGACGGAACTGTAGCGACGAGATGTTGATCGCCACAGTGGCTGTTGCCTCGGCTTCGGCGAGGAGCTCTGCGGCATCCCGGCAGGCCCGACGCAGGATCCAACTTCCCAGGGGGATGATCTGTCCTGTCTGCTCTGCCAGGGGGATAAAGACCCCGGGAGAGATCAGGCCTCGCTTGGGGTGGTGCCAGCGGATCAATGCTTCAAAGCCGCGCACGCGACTGCTGCTGGCCTCAACTATGGGTTGGTAGTGCAGGGCGAACTCCTCGTTATTCAGCGCGGTGTAGAGGTCGTGGCGTAACAGCACCTCTTCGGCGGTAGTCCTCTGGCCATCGCCTTGGTACCACTGCCAGGTGTTGCGACCCTGGCGCTTGGCGTCGCTCACGGCGAGGTCGGCCTGCTGGAGGAGTTCCTGAGCATGGCTAATCTCGCCTTCGCTGCTGGCGGTGCCGATGCTGGCACTGATATGTACGGCCTTCCTCTTCAGGTAGTAGGGACGACTCAAGGCGGCCAGGATACGGTTTGCCAGGTTGATGCCGGCGTCGCGATGGCGGCCAGGCAGCAGTAGGCAGAATTCGTCGCCTGCCATCCGCGCGACGGTGTCGCCGGGCGCAAGCAGCGTCCGTAGCCGCTCGGCGACAGCCACCAGCAGTGCATTGCCGATGGTGTGGCCGAGACCGTCGTTGACCGCTTTGAACCCGTCAAGATCGAGGTGCATCACCAGCAGCGGCAACGGATTCTTGCGCGCCTCGAGGAAGGTCTCTTCCAGGCGCTCGTCGAGAAGGGTGCGGTTGGGCAGGCCGGTGAGCAGGTCATGCGTTGCCTGATAGGCGATCTGAGCCTCGTGCTCTCGCTGACGGGTAATATCCTTGGCGATGCCAAAGCCACCCCGGGTCTCTCCCGCGACGATGATAGGTAGGGCGGTCAGGTCGATCGATCGTAATTCGCCGTCCTGATGCTGGATCTGCAGCTCAGTGCGGCCGGGCTGACCTGCCAGGGTGGTGGTGAAGATCTCCTGCATGCGTTGGGTATCATGGGGTTGGAGAAGGAAGGAGAAATGCGAACCCAGCACCTCTTCGTTCTGTCGTCCGGTAATCTCGCTGCAGGCGGCATTGGCCGATACGATGCGGCCACTGTGGTCGATCGAGAAGACGCCATCGGGGTGATAAAGGTAGAGAGACCGAAATCGCTGCTCCAGGTCGTACTGAGTTTCAAGGCGCTGACGGGCGGCCAGCAGTTCTCGAGAGCGGCCAAGGACCAGCCTGACCAGCCCGAGGCTCAGGGCCAGCAGGTAGCTCAGTGTCAGGCCGGAGATGGCAAAACTACCGGGCATTATGCCGGCCTTGAGCATGGCCGGGAGAGAATCCATATGTACGTCAAAGGTCAGGCGTGCACCACCAGGCAGGCCGACGTGCCGCCGTTCCATGTGTGGCATGGGGCGCTTGATCTCGTGCTGATGGGCGTGCCCGGGATCGCGAAGTTCTAGGTAGGGCATGTCTCCGCCGACCGAGAGGCGGAAGTTGCCTAGTTCGATGCCAAGCTGGCTGGTCAGTAGATGCTCGAGGTCCATGGTCGCTAGGAGCAGGCTGCCGCTCTCCTGCATGGGGGCCGCCACCAGCAGCGTTCTTGAATCCCTCGGGTCCACCATGACATGGGGGGTCTCCCAGCGCTGAGTAAGCCAGTCGCGGGTTACTGGGTTGGTCAAGGAGACGAGCTGGTCCTGTTGATCCAGAGGGAGGGCAGGGCGCAGGTCATCGACAGAGGCATCCTGACCGATCAGAGCCAGTCCTTGCAGGTAGGGAGCGTGGCGCAGGTAGGCATCCACATCTTGATTCCATAGCCCATCTTGCCGGGAGCCTCCCTGGTTCCCTTGTCGCCATGCCAGGCGCTGGACAAGATTCAGCTGTGTGGCCATGACTCGCCGTGCATTGAGTGCGGCGCTATCTAACAGGGTGGCGGCCTGGTGCTGAATAGCGGCCTGGGCATTCCAGGTCAGCACGTACCAGGCCAGACAGCTCACCATGACCCCAGCAACTGCACTGAGCAGAGTGAGGTGGCCGATCGGTAAAACTGGGCGGCTACCTCGCCAGGCGCCACCCAGCATGGCCACACCGCCCAGCAAGGCATACAGGGTGGCCAGCATCGGAGCGGATACGAAGCCGGAAGCCCAGCTGGTGCGGCTGGAGGGCATCAGCATCATGGTCAGTGACAGAGTTCCAGCTGCAAGCATCAGCAGCCCGCTGAGCCCCCAGGCCAGGCGACGCCAGTGCCTGGCGGTGCCGATGCTTGTACACAGGGCAACGAGCAGGAGCAGCAACGCGGCAGGTGACAGGATCCTGGGCCCTCCCGTTACCCAGGAGACCTCCTCCCAGGGGCTTCCCGCCCAGGTGTTATGGCTCAGGGTATAGAGGGTAATGACCGCAAGCGGTAAAGCGGCCAGATAACGCAGCTTGTGCCAACCATAAAGCCAGCTAAATAGACAGGTGCCCGCCAGGAACCCGGTCAGTGCCGCATCGGCGGCCATCAGGCCGCTCAACGGGTACGCTACTTCGAGGATGTGGGCCACGAGCCCGGCGCCACCCAGCAGCGCAAAGGTAGCCGCAATCATCAGCAGGCCGACATCCAGGGCCACGTCCCTTACGCGGTAAGGTAGGTTTCCCTCGTCCAGTGACATTATTGTTGTCCGTTTGGCGTTCATGGAAAGTCCCTGATTACACAACTCTTATGCGGTTGCTGCCCTCGTCCTTGGCCGTGTGAAGTGCTGCGTCGGCGCGCTTCATCAGTCTCGCTTGTGTATCACCCATGAGATATCTGGTCACCCCCATGCTCGGTGGCGTTCAGCAGATGGCGTATATCAGGCATGGCATCTCGAATATGTGTTGATGTTACCTGACAGTTCGTCAAGCCGGTGTGTGTGCGTATAACTCCCGGCGTAAGGCTTCCAGGCGTGGAGTCAGGTCTTCGCCCAATGATTCGAGAACCGGCTTGGCATAAAAGAACCCTTGCTGGCGAGTGATGCCAGCACGTCCCAGCCATAGCGCTTCACCATGGGTCTCGACCCCTTCGGCGATGATCTCGATCTTCAACTCCGCTGCCAGCCCATGTACTGCGTGAAGCAGCGCCTGACGCCGGGGGTCCTGATCGCACCCCATGACCAGTTCACGATCCACCTTGATCTTGTCTGGCTCAAGCACGGTCAGCAGGTCGAGGTTGGCGTAGCCATTGCCGAAATCGTCAAGCGCGGTGGTAAAGCCCATCTCTCGGTAGCTGTCGATGATGTGCTTGAGGTGTGCCTGGTCGGTTACGCGTTCGGTTTCGGTGAATTCGAAGACCAGCCGTTCGGTGGGCCAGCCAACCTTTTCTGACACTTCCAGTGTTGCCTGGATACAGGCTTCCGGTTCGTACACGGCATTGGGCAAAAAATTGATCGACAGTCGCTCACGCATGCCCAGCCGGCTGGCGAGCTCGATGGCCTTTACGCGGCATGCCTGGTCAAAGCGATACATCAGTTCATCGGTCACCTGAGAAATCACGCTCCAGGCGGATTCATCTCCTGGGCCCCGCACCAGGGCTTCAAACGTGGTCACTCGAGCACTGGCGAGGTCGATGATAGGCTGAAACGCCATAGTGAAGTCGAATGGCAGTGGCCCATCGCAGCGGGCACAGCGATGGGGGCCTCGGGCACACTGGGGCATTGCGCATCCTTTAAGCGGTGAGTGATATGGTTGCAACCATGCTGGGATGGCGGGCCGCCTTGTCCCGTATGATGTTTATTTTTATCGGCCAGACGCGACAAATCTTGAGAACGCGCTGTTCTATTGCCGCCGACACGGCGGAAGTCGCCGATAGAAGCTGGCCAGCACTGCTTAGGGTAGGGTGAGGGTGGTTGTGTCAAGCAGGGTGCCGCCCTAAGGTTGCTCTTTTCACGCCACCCTCAGGAAGGCCCGGGTACCATGATCGACGAGCACCGCGGACGCGGGCGACATGACAACTTGATGCAGCCGCTGCCGCCGGATGATGATCCCGGTGGCTGGATGATCAGCTACATCGATGTGATGACCCTGCTTGTGGCCCTGCTTGTGCTGGTGATCGCGCTGGGGAGGATCGGCGTAGGACCGGGCCTTGTTGATTCCGGGGCGCCGGGAGTCGAGGCCTTGGCTTCAGCTCCAGAAAAGCCGCAGCTGGGCATACCGTTGCCGGAGCCGTTGCGTCAGGCCAGGCAGCAATCCCGGGGCGCAGCGTCTCCAGCAAGGCAGCTGGCGCCCTCGGCGATCGCCGCAGCACTGGGTGTGGCGGGGTTGCCTCGGCGAGAGCCGTCACCGCCGTTACAGCTTGCTCGAACCGAGGCTCCCGAGAGCGCGTCGCAGCCCGCGGCGCCCCCGTCCATCGTTCTGCCAAGCGGTCTGGACCTGACGGCTCCTCTTGCCGATACCCTGTTGATCCTCACGGACAATCCTCCGGCTGGATTTCAGGAAGTGGATGATCAGGCGATAGCCGGGGCGCGGTTCGTGTCGGAGTCGCTACGACAGTCGCCCTATCTGCCAGACCTCGAGGGCATGGAGGTCTCACGGATTCCCGAAGGCGTGCGGCTGCGAGTGGAAGATCGGCTGCTTTTCCCCACTGCGGAAGCGGAGCTGACCGATGAGGGTTTCACGCTGGTCACAGGCAGGCTGCGCGAGCTGGTTGAGCGCTACCCCGGGGAGGTCTCGGTCGAGGGGCATTCCGACAGCCGCCCGATCAGCACCGAGCGGTTTCCTTCCAACTGGGCGCTGTCCAGTAGTCGCGCCATTGCCATTGTCGAGGCATTGGTGGCGGCAGGGGTCGAGCCGTCGCGGCTGCGTGCAGTGGGGCTGGCGGATACGCGGCCACTGGAAAGTAACGATACGGCCGATGGCAGGGCCCGCAATCGGCGGGTCGAGGTGACGATCCAGGCTCGCTGACTTTCAGTTCCGGCGCAGCAACGCCTGAAGGTCGTCATCCAGAGGCAGGCTCAGCTGAACACTAGCCAGGATAGTGGCATTACGCGGTACCACCACACGCAGTGTCACAAAGAGGTTCTCCTGCCCCTGAACGTAGGTGCCCATCAGTATGGCGCCGTCATTGCCGAGGTTTGCCTGCCGGAGTGTGCGGTTCCTGGGGGTTGAAAGGCCATCCTGATTGACTAGAAGGTCGCTGCCCTCCAGCAAGACTTCCCGTGTTGTGATGCCGCCCTGGGCGAGGGAGGAGAGTGCCAGTTCGGCACCGAGGCGGCCGAAGGGGGTGGTAATGCCGGGAGCCTCGAGATCGATCCAGCTTGCGGCTACCACGCTGGGACTGCGCTCGGTGAGAGCAGGAAAGGTCTCCAGCATCTTGGCGACAGCGTCATTCAGGGCGTCGTCAAGCGAAGGCGGCGGCGGTGCATTGTGAAGTGCGCCTTGGTGATTGGCACACCCGGCCAGGCTCAGCAGCAGTGCCAGGCAGCAGAGGGCGAGGGTGTGGCGCATTGCGGTAGTTCTCCCAGGGATGGAGTGGCGGGCATGGGAATGTTGTCGGCCGTCGGGAGGCAAACTTGAAGTTTTCCTATGGCCCAGTGGCATGCTGGCCCCGAGTCCACCTGGTTTGCTCGAAAGGTCAGGCGTACCGTGGCGACTCCGTCACGCCAGGCTCTGCAGGGCCTCCTGTGCGCCGCTGCTGGCCGTGCGAGCGATGATGTCGTACTGACTGAGAGCCGTGTCGACCGATATCTGGCGGCCCTGGGTGGCGTCAGGCCGGGTTGCTGCAGCAGCATCGGCATCATCGGATGAAGGGGCCCTGTTACCTCCGCGGACCTCGGCGGTCACGGAGGCTCCATCCCGGGCGCTGTCCATTTCGCTTTGCTGTTGGGCCACCTCAAGCTGCGCTGCCATCATGTAGCCGCGCGCACGGGCGGCAACCTGATGATCCTTCGGAGATGGGTCGGCCGGGGCCAGAGCGGCACTGATCACCTGCTGCATCTTGCCGATCGTTGCCTGTGGGTCGCCTTGCACTGGGCCATAATCGATCGGTACCTCGCCCGCCACGACGTAGCGGTTACCGTCCGGGCCCCGTTCATAGGTGTAGCTGGGGCCTCCTGTGTAGGCGCCTCCCGCTACCTGATGTGCGAGCTCATGGCGGCGGACTTCCTGGTCGGTGACCTTCATCTGTTCGATCTGGCGCAGTTCAACGTCGCTTAATGTTTCGCCATTGGGCTTGGTTGCAGCCTCGCTTTCTCCAGGCCGCTGGGAGCGCTCCGCGTCGCGGTCCTGGGTGGGCTTGTCAGTGGGGGAGGCGCTGCTGGAAACTCCCTGGCTTTCCGGTGCTCCAGTGGTTGCGCTGGGCTGAGGCTGAACGCCGAACTGAACAGGTACCGGACCGACTACAGTTGATGC
The DNA here is from genome assembly GCF_033549285.1 of Halomonas sp. GTDB lineage: Bacteria > Pseudomonadota > Gammaproteobacteria > Pseudomonadales > Halomonadaceae > Halomonas. The sequence continues at coordinate 2,254 of NZ_JAWSUJ010000092.1, read as the reverse complement.
GAACATGGGTCACCCTTCTTGTGGCGCCCGCTGTTCGGGCCACGGCATGCTAGAGTATTGCCAACCTTCCTGGCGGTAGCAACCTGTGCCTCTGCATGCCCAGTATTGATGTGGTTATCGAACTTTCCTATGACGCCTGCCTCGCTCACTACGAGGGCCGGGTAGAGCAGGTGTATACGCGCAGCCTGGATGGCCGGCGAGTGGCTTTTCCTGCCGTGGCGCTGCGTCACGTTGTTACCCGAGAGGGGGTGTATGGCGTGTACCGGCTTACCTTCAGTGAGGGTGGTCGCTTCATTTCGATCCTCCCATTGAGTTGAATCTATTGTCAGCAGGTTTGCTCAAGTAGCATCAGCACCGATGATAGCTGGCTTGGGTGAAGCAGCAGCATGCTGTCCCCCTCGGCGTCCTCTCTGGGCTTCATGACTGCAAATTCCCCTTCCTCCAGGTGAAACTCGTGAACCTCTCTCTCCCCTTCCGGGAGGCGAAGGTGAATGGAGCGATAGGGATCATCCTCGCCATAGATCAGTCGGTGATAGACCTTGAACATGGTGTACAGCCACAAGCCATTGGTGAAGGAAGGCCAACGTGAAGGAGTCTGGCGGCTCTCGTTGTCAACCGTCATGCCAGCCTGTTGGGCGCTGCAGATGGCGTTAGTCAGTGGTCTGCCCAGTAACTCGCCGGCCACACCCTCGCAGCTGGTTTGGCACTCCAGGGTCTTGTTGATGTGGGCCTCGATGGTACGCAGGATGTCGAGAGAGGCTATTCGATAGTCGCGATGACACAGTGTCTCCGGCGAACACCCGCCATTTTCCCAGCCGTGGATGATTCGCAGCACGAGCTTGTCCTGCCGGATAGGGCGCCTCACCAGTTCGCCAATCGCTACTCGGAGGTGCAGCAGGCGCTCCGTGGTCATGTTGTCAAAGGCACTGTATGGATCGGCGAAGATCTCATGCAGGCTGCCTGGCGCGTGTTCCTTGGCTTCAGTGAACGGCATCGGAAGTGTCCGGCGGCTGGATGAAGGTGACATAGGGCGGGGCCTCGTACGGGTATCGGCCACCTAGCAGAGAACTTTAGCCGGCTTTGCTGCCGGCATGCTCGATCATCCCTGGTGTCAATTTCTAGCCTTCAGGGGAATTGCTTGAGGTTGCTGATCGGATGACAGATACCCTTTGCCAATATGACAAGGTGATCCGCAAAGGTGGTGAGGAGTTCCTGATCATTCTGCCCAACACAGTCCTCGGAGCTGCTGTCAGCACTGTGGAACGGTTGCGGGTAGTAGTCTCGGCCACTCCGATGCCGGGGCCTCGCATCATTCAGACCCTTTCATCGGGCGTCGCGCAACTGAATCCTGATGAGAGCGCAGCCGTCCTCCTTGATCGCACTGATCGCATCCTCTACCAGGCCAAGGGCGATGGTCGGAACCGCGTAGAGAGCATTAATGAGGCGCCATTGCTGACATCAATACCTCGGGAGTAGTTTGAAACAGTCCACTGTGTTCGAGTCGTGCATTGAGCCCGGTGGAGCGCTTAGTCTGAGCTTCGGGGCCGCTTGACTCTGGGAGAGCTCATCCCTGCAGTTCAAGCAAATCCGCCTTTTAAGAATGGGCTTGTATACTCTCGCTGAAAGGTAGCGGGGTCTTTATAAGTTTTTGATGTTGGTGAGGTTTGATTGTTTTATAGAGGCAGTTTATAATCTGCCTGTTTTGTTTTTTTAATAAGTAAAACCCTGGCTCTGGTTTTTTGGAGTCAGGGTTTTTACGATTTTTTCTATTTCTTCTGGTCTCCTATCATGGTTATTTTATTGAGTGATTGGGTTTTTGGGATCCAGAAAGTTTCTTTTCCATATTTTTTCATTCCGTATTTTGAGCTTCTGAAAATTCTAGCTTGTTTGTTGGAGAAGACACTTTGTCCGTCGGCATCTCTAACGTACTTTGCAAGAGTTGTGGCGGGGCGAACTCCGTAACGTGCTCCCGGAGAGGCACAGGTCCAAACATGCCTGAGCGTGATGGCCAGTTCCGGCTCATGGCGATCCAGATAAGCCAGAGCAATGGCACATGCTTCGAGAGTTAGAGCGTCGTGCTCGCAGAGGCTCCATGCATTAGTTGGCTTACCTTGCGAATCGTAGGTAAAAGTTTTTCCTATATCATGGAGTAGGCCTGCCACAAAACCAAGCTCTAGAACCTGAATCCGTGAGACCGCCCCCTGGAATGCTTCTAACCCACTGACATGCATGGCAATATAGCGAATATCGCCAT
>NZ_JAWSUJ010000091.1:13070-17711 GCF_033549285.1 Halomonas sp. | reverse complement strand
CCAGCTCGGGCAGTGCCTGGAGCGGCGCCTGCAACAGGCTCACCTCATGCCCCGTAAGCGATTCCCGAGCCCGTGCCAGCATCTCCCCGGAAGGCTCGGCCAGGGTCACGGCGTGGCCGCGTGCGGCAAACCAGCCGGCCAGCTGGCCCAGGCCACCGCCCACGTCGAGCAGCGGCTGGCCGTGCAGGTCGAGCATCTCGGGCAGCAGGCGGTCGAGCAAGGCCAGGCGCAGCTCGCCGCGGGCCCCGCCGTAGAGGCTCGCGGCGAACTTGTCGGCCAGCCCGTCGAAGTGACGATCACCAGCCGGTGAAAGAGGAGAAGCGGGGTCTGACATGCCGGCCACCGGTCGCGGGTTTGCCGCGCATTCTACCCGGGAATCCCGCCGGACTCATGGCCCGCGGCAGTGCCCCAGGCCGCGGCGGGTTTATCTTGGCGGTTCAGGCGCTTATAATGCGCCCCGTCGCGCCCCCATAGCTCAGCTGGATAGAGCGTCCCCCTCCTAAGGGGAAGGTCTCAGGTTCGAATCCTGATGGGGGCGCCAGATTTCATCCTTTTTTCAGCAAGTTACAAACACCTCCTCAGATAAAGAGCACAGGAATTTCGCATCAAGGTTCCTGTGGGGTTCCTATGGCAGTCGCCACCCAGCAACATCCAGCCATCCCTGCTTACCCCCTCGAAGCCCCTTCGCAACAGACGCAGCTACCGTGGAGCAGGTCATCGAACGTCGTCAGCAGCGCCAGACCAATCGCCAGATTGCCCAGGCGCTGAGGGTCAGCGAGAGCACGGTGGCGAGCATTCTCAAGCGCAAAGAGCTGAATCGGCTGGTGCACTCTCACCGGCAGGGCCGACAACCGCTACGAGCACGACGCGGGCAAGGATCTCCTGCATCTGAATATCAAGAAACTAGGGCGCTTCGAGCGCCCAGGGCATCGGATGACACCGGCGACCGTCAGCAGAACACGCCAGGCGCAGGATGGGAGTATTGCCATGTGGCCACCGACGACCACTCGCGACTGGCCCTCAGCAGCGTTCACCCTGACGAGACGGGCTGGAGCGCCTGCCTGGCCCTGCTAAGGGCCGTGCGCTACTACGCCAGCCTGGGCATCTGCTTCACCCGGGTGCTCACCGACAACGGCGCCTGCTATCGCTCCCGCCGCTTCCAGTGCCTGTGCCCGCGACTGCGGCTGAAACATTGCCAGACCAAGCGTACAGCCCACGCACCAAAGGCAAGGCTGAGCGGTTTATCCAGACGGCGCTCCGTGAGTGGGCCTACGCTCGGTCATACGCAAGCTCGGAGCGTCGTGGCAGGCACCTGCCTGTCTGGCTGCATCAGTACAACTGGCATCGGCCGCATGCCAGCCTGGATTACCACCCTCCAGTCAGCCGGCTGGGCCATTCCGTGAACGCCCGGGTGGGTTTACATAACTAGTTCCACATCGTTTAGAGCTTCACCAAGGTGCTGGATGCAGTCCGCAGAACAGATCACCGTGAGAAGGGGGCACCTCAAATCACTCCAGTAGGCGGTCTTTAAGCACCTGAAGAACGGCAACCTGACGTCCAACGAGATCAGCTTCCTTCAGGAGCTGGTGGCCGATCAGGGGGTCACCGGCGATGCCAGGGTCATCAAGGAAAAACTGCGCTAGATTCAGAAGGCCGCGACGCCGCGTGCTGCCCGGTGGCGCATCACGAACAATCTCAGGGTTACGCGGGATGCCGTTACCGGGCAAACACTGCTAACGTCGATGGCAAAGGCACTGACGACGCTGGAGCGGCATGCCGAGCAAGTGGTGAGGCGCTGGATCTCCGGCCCGATCAACGCACGTCTGGAAGGCATGAACGGTCTATTCCAAGCGGCCCGATCGAGCGGACGCGGCTACCGGAACGGAGCCAACTTCATCGTGATGATCTACCTGATTGGGAGCCCCATGGGGCGCATGCTCAATCAGACCGAATCCACATAATGTGACGAAGAACCTGAAAGAAGGGCAGGCCAAGAAGCCCGAGCTGCTTATCAAATGGGTAGCTAATCATGCGGGGACTAAACACCTAGCAACCAAACCAGCACTAGCTATACTACTGCCCTCTCCACTTATCCGACCTCCCATTAAATCTAAGATGCCTTCACAATGGCCTAAAATAAGGGCAATAATTGATTTTATACCTCCCCTCACCACTAACCCTCTTCTTCTAAGCCAAAGCCATTAAATACCTTTGTTTCAAGGTCAGGTGGGATACAGTGGAATGCACCTGGCTGATCCGTATTCAACCACCTGGTACCATAGAGCATGAAACACATTCAGCTAGCCAAAGAAATATTTATGATATACATGATATATTCAATGACTCCCTATACGAGAATACATATAATATACACCTAAATATCCATAGTTAAATATATAGTTAATATATATGAATAAATAATATTATATATTACACAATACTTATACACGGAGATGCTAACGGATAATATCTTAGGCAGGATCTATATATATATATAGCACAAGGCAATATTAGGCTTTGCCTACCGGAATCATATAAATTCATACTATTAGCCAAAAAAACAAAGCAAAATAAATCATGAAGCCCTGCACCATGGCTAACTTCAATAGGATAACGCTAATTGTCACAGGGGAACAAAACACCTATAGCAACTCAGCTTCCAAGCTCAACGAGAACCCCGTCCGATCATGAATCTTTCTCTCTAACCCTCCAAGGTCTGGCTTCACTTTCACCGTCACACCATCATGTTGCAGCAGAACAATGTTACCCATCAACTCCTCAATCATCACCTTCATAGCCTCTGACTCGGCACCTTGCAAAATATGAGAAAGAATTTTACGATTAGTAATTGAACCATCAATTTCCCTGCCAGCATCATTCACAATGACACCGCCCTTCTTCTTGGTCTGACTTCTGTAATACTCAACAACAGCACCTTTTGAAACCTTAAGATCCTCAATCAGCCCTCGCAGAACCGGGTGACCAGCCAATGTCTCCACCACATCCCTACCGAGCTTAGCCTCAATCGCATTCTTTTTGTCATCAAATGATTCCCGGCTGCCTCGGCACCGCAAAACAGCGCCATAGATCAATGAAATCAATACAAATTTGGCATCATCGATCGTGATACCGGCACACCTCGCGACCTCACTTCTAACCAGTTTTTTGTTGTTCAGGTAATAATAAATGTTGGGGGTATCAATACCAATTCGCATGGCCATCTGAGAAAGGAGCGACCAGTGACAGTTCTCTATATCGACGTCATAGCATCCTTGAAGTGCCATACGACGGACCTCTCCCACGCAGCGCTGGAGATTAACATGCCCCATTGCATACAGCCGCCCTGCCTTGCTTTCAGAGTAAATGGTAGGTACCAACGCATCCTTATTCCTACTTGAATTGGCAAGTGACAGCATTAGATGCGCTTGACGGTCTGCTAGCAGAACACGACTATATGATTTCTGATCGCCGTAACACCGCTTATACTCATCCCAATGGTATTTCAGCCATCCTAAATGTTCTGGGAATGGGTCCCCATTCAGCCACCGCTCAGACGCACCAATCAAGTCCAAAAGATTCTGTGAGCTTACTTCTACGAGGGACGACATGATATTTCGAGGAAATCGGCATTTTGCCCCTGTCGCCGTAGTACTACGAAACGCATCACTTGGAGTACGGTACGGAGAGCCTGCGGCGTCGATCAAGCCGGTTACTAAATCATCATATTTTGTGGCTAGCTTTGAGAGGAATTCCAGGAAAAAACCAGATGCGACCTTGTAGCCATAATCGGTCAGCTTCCAGCCAGACGCCCACTTGCCCTTCACTCCCTCTAGTTCTTTTTCAAACCAACCCAACATGCCATTGATCTCATCGAATCGGGCGGCCGAACCGAAAATAGATTTTTTCGCTTCCCAGTGAATAGGGGTGAGATCAACACGGTGGGATTTATGAGGAATAGCATTAGCGTACATCGCCCACATAAATGAAGCCAACCCACGCTTCTCTTTTTCTAGAAGGGAAGAAAAATATGGGTCTTCCGATAAATGGATATCCCAGTCTTTAGGGCGGAAATGAAAAAAGCTGGTGAGTGCTCGATGGGATTTCGATTTTTTGGTGGTAGGCATATTCTGATGTGATTGTCGGAACATGGTATCACATCAGGCACAACAAGAAACAGCCGTATTAACGATGATGCTTCACGTTAGCCTTTTCAGCGATGGACAGGACCAGCGCACCTGTCATCAGATCAGGCATCGCCATCGACACAAACTCGTACATGGAGCTTCTCGCGCGGCGGCCCAGGATCGATGACCTTGTCCATTACTGGACACATAGGTATCCGCCATTTTTGTTGATGGCCTTGTCCAGCGCTGGACAGAGCCAGCCCTTGGTGCCGGATAAGATCTCTGCCATGGGGCTATCCTATGTCCGCTTGGCGGATCGGCATCAACGACTTTGTCCATTAATGGACAGAGCCACCGACTGGCACCGGATAAGCCATCGCAAATGGCAGTGACACCTCTGTGGAGCTACCCTCTCGGCAACATGCCTCCCCCCTGAACCTCACCCTTGTCCAGCAATGGACAAGGGTAGCACCAGGCGGCTGCGTAGCCCCACGCTGGAGGGGAAAAGCTGGATGTG
>NZ_JAWSUJ010000091.1:0-12972 GCF_033549285.1 Halomonas sp. | reverse complement strand
CAATGACACCTTCGTGGAGCTACCCACACGGCAACGCACCCCACCCTGAACATCACCCTTGTCCAGCAATGGACAAGGGTAGCACCAGGCGGCTGCGTAGCCCCACGCTGGAGGGGAAAAGCTGGATGTGGGCGCCTCATCGGCATCAACGGTTTTGTCCATTAATGGACAGTGCACCGGCCGGGCGGCTAATCAAGCATGGCCACCGGCAATGACACCTTCGTGGAGCTACCCACACGGCAACGCACCCCACCCTGAACATCACCCTTGTCCAGCAATGGACAAGGATAGCGCCGGCCGGCAGAACAGATATCTGTGTCGAGATCAACCTATGCCGGCGAGTCATCTCGCCCTATCGGCTCCAACGGTTTTGTCCATTGATGGACAGGACCAACGCACGGTGCAGCAGTATCAGGTACTCGCAGTTTAGGACAGGCTGTATCCGCTCGACAGACCGGAGTTAACGGCCGTGTCCAGCGCTGGACAGCACCAACGCACGGTGCAGCAGTATCAGGTACTCGCCATTTAGGACAGCCTGTATCCGCTCGACCGACCGGAGTTAACGCCGTGTCCAGCGCTGGACAAGGCCAGTACCTGTCGGCAGAACAGATACCCGCGTCGAATTCATCCTATACTGGCACGTCATCTCGAATAATCGACTTCAATGGCTTTGTCCAGCGCTGGACAGGGACAGCGCCTGGTACCGAATCAGATTCCCGCCAGCGGGGATTTCCTGTGTCCGCGCGACAGGTCAAAATCGATGGCTTTGTCCATTACTGGACAGGACCAACGTACGGTGCAGCAGGATCAGGTATCCGCCACCGAGGACATCTCGTGTCGGCTCAACAGCTCGGGCTCGATGGCCTTTTCCATTGGTAGATAAACAGATTCACGGCATCGTGGGGATCCTGTGTCGGCGTGCCCTCGCGCATCACTGGCCTTATCCATTACTAAACAAACAGATTCCCAGCATCGGGGAACCTGTGTCGGAACATCCTCGCACATAGATGGCCTTGCCTGGCGCTGGATACATCACGGGTAAAGTGTAGGAGGCAATGACTACTTCGTGGAGCTATCCACACGGCTAAACTCCCATTTCGAGAACATCAGCCTTGTCCAGCGCTGGACAGATCACGAGCAAGGCATCTGAAGCAGCGACTCATTCATGGAGCTACTGTCACTGCTAAAAGGCCCTTTCAAGAAGATCAGTTTTGTCCATTACTGGACAGAGCCAGCGACTGGCATCGGATCAGGCATCACCATCGGTAGTGACTCCTTCGCGGAGCTGGTCGCGCGGCAGCTCGGCATCGATGGCGTTGTACATTGCTGGACAAACAGATGCACGGCATCGGAGATCCTGTGTCGGTACGTCCTTGAGCATCGATGGTCTTGTCCATTACTGGACAGAATGTGACCTGGTACCGGCCCGGAAACCCGCCATCGAGGACATCCTGTATCGGGACACCCTCTCAGCAGCGCTGGCTTTGTCCAGCGCTGGACAGCGCCAGTACCTGCCGGTAGAACAGAGACCAGCGTCGGGGGCATCCTATGCCAGCGTGCACTCTCAGCAGATCGAAATCGTTGATTTTGTCCATCGCTGGACAGGGCCAGCACCTGGTGCCAGCTCATATACTCGCCATCGGTGACATCCTGTATCGGAGTTTTCTCCCCTCGGTAAGGCATTGTCTGGTTTGTCCAGCGCTGGACAGAGCCCGCGCTTGGCATCCGACTAGCCATTGATAGTGATTTCCTCGAGGATCCGCCCGCACCCCAGTACGCCCCCATCTTGAACATCAGCCTTTTCCAGCAATGGACAGGGGCAGCGCCTAGTGCCGGAGTAGATCCCCACCAACACGGCCACTCTATGTCGCCACGTTCGCTCAGCAGCTCTCAATCATATGTTTTGTCCATTAATGGACAGAGCACGCGCCAGGCATCGGGTCGGGCATCGCCTACGGTAAGACATTTGCATGGCACTGCGTGCACAGCTACAAGGAAACTTGGCACCTATGGTCTTGTCCAGTAATGGACAAACAGGTTCCCGGCCACGGACAAAACGGAAAAAGACTTACTCGATGGGAGTGTAATCATCTTGTCCTCAAATGGTGATTAGACAGCCATTGGCATGAACATCCACAAAGGTATTTAAGGACTACACATGCCTTGCCAACTAATCACTAGATCTGCTTGCACCACACACAACTCACTCCTATTATAACTGAGAGTATAAGAGGAGACAGATATGCTACTCAGCCAGGAAGACAGAAAGAGAGAAAAGGAAGCGTTGCACGAACGGTACCGAAATAAGATACCGCCTGATAGGCTGGAAGCTTTCATTGAGCAGCTTTGCACGAGCCGAGTCATCCCTGCCAAAGCGACATGGGCATCAGCAGAAGAGGGTATCGCAAAGAGGACATGCATCGTAAAAGACTGGGAAGTCGTCAATGTCATAGATTCCGACGAGCCTATGCAGCTCTTGTTTTCTGACCATGTCATATCAGACTACAAAACTCGCTTCATGCGTGGTGGCTATGTTTTCACCAGCTTCATAATTCATTTCGATGAAGAAAGGGGTTTGGTCCAGACCAGAAACTCACTTTACTGTTTGAAGGGTGACGGAGAAGAAGTCAATGCCACACTACGGGAGGCTTACAATATGCGCTCTCTGGGGCAGTCCCTGCATGTGCTAAGGAATGTAGAGGGTCAGCTAGGGCCAAATGCATTTTTCACTGGGCCTGATGATGACTGAGAGCCCCAGCCTGTTCCGTGGCTACGACAATGACGACATACCTTGCCCACCATACTGGCCATGGAATAGCCGGTAACCTATCGGAAACTGGGCACTCGACACGTCTTCAAAATGAGTTTGTCCATCGCACATGGTCAGAACGGTCGAGCGCAATATCGGCACCATCCAGGGTCACACCGAGTAGTCCTCAGGCATAGCCGCCCTGGTCGATGTGCTCAATATAGCTCAGCACGTCAGCCATCCTCCCCCGGGCGACCAATTGCTGGGCCGTGAGGTCTCCCAGTGCGGGGATTGGCGTCTCCCTATACCAGCGCAGCGCTTCTTCTCTAGATCCCGCCCATACCTCGACACGAGGCAAAATGACTTTCTCCGCTGGGTCCTTGCCGTGTATCTGATCGATTCGATAATGCAGGAAAGACATGATCTCCTCAGGATCGCGGAGCTGATGCATCTCGGGGTGGCCTGATGGGTGATCGATGCCCTGGACGCTGACGTAAAACCCGGCATCTGAGAAGGCTGTAGATATGGTGATAGTGCATTGGCTTCCTTGGGCATCGGTCGTTCTAAGGAAGGCCTCGCGGCTCCAAAGATCCACGTCGACGCCCTCTCCCGCAAAATCACTTCTGCGGGACTCCAGGGTGCGCAGAAGTCGTTTCTCCATTTGACGCCGCATGCGCATCGACCAGTGAGGCATAGTAGACTACCCTTTAGAGATGGAAAAGATGTTACGTGTTGATGACTATAGCTCACTCCGCTTTATAATGTGGAGCTTCCCAGGGGTTAAAGAAATTTCTCGGGAAGACGCACATATGCACTACGCGTCGACGTGGGAATATGTCTTTATTCGCTCGCTTGAAGATCACGAAATTCAGTTCATAAATAGCTTGATAGAGGAATTTGGCCCGATTATTCCTCAGTATCGCACATTTCAAAGCTATAGCAATGAGCAGCCCTATACCTCAGGTCGTTCGATCACTCAACTCTCCCCGCTCACCACTCCCATTGTAATTACCGTGGAAGACTACCCGCAATTAAAAAAAAGCGCACTCCGCCATGATTTAATCGACACAGAGATGACGCGGAACGATGCGTTTCTTTGGTACACAGAGCATTGGTACGATATTGAACTGGATACGATGGTTGATCGCGAAAGTCGCTTCATCAATGAACTGATTTTTGAATTCGGGCCTATCCTGCCATCTATCGACCCCGAAGATGAGGATGTTGTCGGAAAGCCCATCATCAGCGTGAGACCGCTAGTCATCAGCTGGATAGAACGACCGGTGAAATAACTTAACGCTTCCGCGCAGCAGATCCAGAGGTGTCTTAGTCTGGTCAGGCCCGCGTGACGACACATGAGGTCCGATATAGACCCCATCAGTCACAAGCACGCCATTCGCCGCCACCTTCACCGCCTAAGCGCCCGCTGTGCCTGCCTGATCGATCAGCACATCCAGCTCCAGCGAATAGCCTTCCCGCGCCGAGCAACGCTGTACTGGGCATCAGGGTGCGATTCAGAAACCTGTTTTGTGAATTTCTCAAGCGCCGCCACCTCAACTTCATCTAGTTCAATCATCGCGCCCTCCTCTCTAGTTTCATCACTTCTTCCTGGTGATCCAATACGCTGCAAAAGCAACGGCGACTGCTAAAATAAGCAGCGGTGATGCCACCAAAATCATTTCTAGATACTCATTCATAACTGCCCCCTATACCTCTACCCTAAACATAACAAATAGCATACAAACCGCAAGCAATGTAGAAAAATAGCCAATGTAATCGATGGCTTCCTATTGCCATTTTAAAAAATCTTTTCTATAATCAAGCTCCGCCAAAAGGAAAACATGATGACTAACGAAGCACAAATAAAATCAGTTGCAAGGGATGTTAAAGATTTTGACTTTGAGGCTGGCCATGGTGGTGGTGTTGGTGAATACACTGCGGATATAAAAGTAGGCGAAAAAGAGTTTTCTGCTAACCTCTGTTACGAGTATTTTTATAACGACATCAGAGGGTTTGGGTCCCTGCCTGCATGGGTAGTAGGTGAAAGCGATGGTGCGCAGCTCGGCAACTTCTCAAAAATTGAGATGGCAGCGGAAAAAGCAGGCATTGATATTGATGAGAATGCTATTTATGAGATCATCGACGACCTTGAGAGCCAGGTCGAGTCCTATGTAGAAGAAAACTATAACACTTCTATTGAGGCTATCCAGGAAGCTTTCGAAACAAGACAGGCAGAGTTAAGACAAGAGCGTGATGAAGAATTCAGCATGGGCATGTAACCCTCAACCATTACGCTAAGCACGCCACAAAGCCTCCAGCTAGCCCTGGAGGCTTTGTTTACCTTGGCCCCATCCCACATGAAACCATCACAAGCCCTCCAAAAGCACCGTGACGCCATCCTGCGGATCATCGCTCTGCACCGAGGACTCTGCCCGAGGGTGTACGGCTCCGTGGCGCGTGGTGAGGATGTCGAAGGAAGCGACCTGGATATCCTCATTGAAGTGCTACCTGACGCTGATCTGTTCGATCTGGGCGCCATGCATACCGAGCTGGAAGCCCTCCTGGGCGTGGCCATCGACGTGAAGACCCTGAAGGAGCTGCCAGAGGCCTCCAGGGCAAGGGTGTTGCGGGAAGCCAGGGGCATCTGAGCTACTTACCCCGGCGGCCACAGCCGCGAAGTGTGCACCAATGCTCGGATCCAGACAGTGCTTATAGACCAGCCGGTAGTTCTCGTCCGGGAACCAGCTTACGCGTATCCGGCACGATGCCAGGACTGCCCCGCTCAGAAAAGTCCGTCAGGCGGTCGGCAGTGGCGCTGAACTGCTGATCCATTCGTACAGCGGCCTGGGGATTGCGCCCTTCCAGATAGTCCCATATCGCTACGCGGTGAGTGACCGCCTCGGGCATCCTGGCGACCCTCACGCCTGCCGCTCAGCCCGCGCTCATCGAGCGGCGAACTTGTGCCTCCACCTCGGCATTGGAAAGCCCCACACCGGCCTCCTTGGAGCGCCTGGAGGCATCGACCTTGTCTTGTAAGAATGCCTTATATTCTCGAGCCTCACGCTGCCTTTGGACGTACTCGCGCATCAGTTCGCGCACGACCCGAGATGCTGGACTGTGCGCTACATCAGCCTCTGCCAAGAACTCCTCGAGCAGCTCAGGCTCAAGTCTCATTGTGAACTCAGCTTGCTTCGCCATTATCCCGACACCCCACTATACTGGTATATCCCAAGTGTATACTCCGCCACCAGATACAGCTAGGAGGTTATATGAGTATTTTGCTAGCCCGGCAGGGTAATGATCTTAAGGTCGACATGGATGGCCTAATCATCCTTGTGCGCGGCCGTTACATTCTCAGCTCGCTGGGCTTCACAAAGAAGCGCCCCACTCCCCTTCCCGATATTGATACATTGCTATCGGCCTCCAAAAACCTGGATGATGGTGAGAAGACTGTACTCAAAGTCACAAATCAAATTGACCTAGAGGACAATATAGATAAAGCCATAAGTGAGACGATGAATGAAATATCCAAAGAGCAAAAGCGTAAATGGCTGAATGAGAGCATAGCAAAATCATTACCACGGTGAGGCAGGGTTTTATAAAGCCCAACCACTTAGCTTGCTACTTTTTCAGTGGCGGCAGATTATGCTTTCCATTAGCATCTACAGCGACGAGACTCTCGGGATCATCAGGATCGACTCCATAGCGGACAGCGCTTCCAGTCACGATATTCGGAAGGGATCCCGACTGACGGTCCGCTTCAAGCGACGCCAATATGTCATCGACATCAAAGTTTTCACTTGTACGCTTTTGCCACATGACCAACGTCCTATGCATAGACTATAGCCACAAGTATAGCAAAAGAGTACGGACCTATCCCATTACTGATGTGAGAGACCGCCATGAGATTCACCGTTACCATCAATGATGAACTGTATCAGCAGGCCATGGAGCTATCTGACCCGCGAATCGAGAAGCCGGCAGATCTCATTCATGAAGCCATCAAGACCTATGTACGAATCCAGGCGGCACGACGTCTATCTGCCTTGGATGGTGAGGCATCGAGTATGAAGGACATTCCGCGTCGAAAATAGTTGTTCGTCACCAGTGTTCCATGACATCAACCCAACGACGGCCTCAAAGCCCTCGTCGTTTAGAGTTCCGAGGAGGGTTCACGAAGGGCTGAAGCAACATCCGATCTAGCCGCAGGTCATCCGCTTCTCTGAAGTCCTCTATGCCGATCGTCATGCCGAGGTGTCCGGCGGATGGCTGATCTCGGTAAGTACCGAACAGTCGATCCCACCAAGGCAGGTTGAAGCCGAAGTTGCTGTCGGTTTCCTGGCGGATGATGGAGTGGTGGACACGATGCATGTCGGGCGTCACCACAATAAGGCGCAGCCAGCGGTCGATCCTAACGGGCAGGCGGACATTGCCATGGTTGAACATCGAGGTGGCATTGAGCAGGACCTCGAAGAGCAGTACCGCCACTGCCGGTGCTCCCAGCGCGGTCACCACGGCGAGCTTGATACCCATCGAGAGCAGGATCTCCAGGGGATGGAAGCGCAGGCCGGTGGTCACATCGAACTCCAGGTCCGCATGATGCATGCGATGCAGGCGCCATAGCCAGGGAACGGCGTGGAACAGCCGGTGCTGGAAGTAGATGGCCAGGTCCAGCGCAACGACTGACGCCACTATCGCCAGCCATCCCGGTACTGCCACCAGATTGAAGAGGCCCCAGCCCTGTTCGGCGGCAACCAGGGCAGCGCCGAGGGCGGCGAGCGGGAAGAACAGACGCACCGCCAAGGTATCGAGGACAACGATGGCCAGGTTGCTTGGCCAGCGCTGACGACGACGAATCCTCTGAGGCCGTCGCCTGGCAACGACCTCCCACAGTGCCATCGCCAGCAGTACGAAGGCGAAGGCCCCCCCGCGTATCATCGGCTCATGAGCCAGGAGGGAATCGGACATGGCGGTACCTCCTGTCATGCGATGGGCAGCCCCGCCGCTTTCCACTCCGGATACCCTTCCTCGAAGCTTCGGACTCGATAGCCGAGTTGCCGCAGGCGCTGTACGGCCTCGTGCGACAGGACACTGTAGGGGCTTGTCCCGGGGGACTCACCCTCGGCTCAACTCCGGGGTCTGACCTACCCTTCGGCCCCTCCCCCATCGGCTATGCTCCCCAGTCACGCTGCTGTCACCTTGCATGCTCAGGGTGACATCCTGATCCCGGGCTTTGAGGAGCTTGCCATGTGCGATGATCAGGCTTCCCCGGGCCGCATCCGCGAGGTCATTCGCGCTTTCCTGCTGCTGGGCCTGACCTCCTTCGGCGGCCCCATCGCCCACCTCGGCTACTTCCGCATCGAATTCGTGGAGCGGCGTCGCTGGTTCTCCGAGCAAGCCTATGCCGACCTGGTGGCGCTGTGCCAGTTCCTACCCGGACCCGCCAGTAGTCAGGTGGGCTTCGCCATGGGGCTGATGCGCGCCGGCCCTTGGGGAGCGGCAGCGGCCTGGACGGCCTTCACCCTGCCCTCGGCCATCGTGCTGGTACTGTTCGCCTTGGGGTCGGCCTTGCTTGATGGCCCCATCAGCCAGGGCATCATCCACGGCCTTAAGGTGACAGCAGTAGCCATCGTCGCCCACGCCGTGTGGGGCATGGCACGCAGTCTTTGTCCCGATCCCCGGCGCGCCGGTATTGCATTGACCGCCGTGTTCACCGTGGTGCTGGTTAGCGGTCCACTGGGCCAGGTTGCCGCCATCGTGATCGGTTCCCTGGCTGGCATGGCACTGTGTCGGGCCCACACTGAAGCCGACATTCCCGACCTGCCTTTGCCTGTCACCACACGTGCCGGCCATCTGGCGGGACTGGCTTTCGTTGTTTTGCTGCTCGGCCTGCCGCTGCTGGCTTGGGTCACGCCCTCCGCAGCCTTGGCGGTCATGGACGCCTTCTATCGCGCCGGTGCCCTGGTGTTCGGCGGCGGGCATGTGGTGCTGCCGCTGCTCGAGGCCGAGGTAGTGCAATCCGGCTGGGTCGGTGCGGACGAGTTCCTGACAGGCTACGGCGCCGCCCAAGCCATACCGGGGCCGTTATTCACCTTTGCCGCATATTTGGGCGCGGTGATGGGGCCGCTCGGCGGCAGCCTGTTAGGTGCCGCCCTGGCGCTGGTGATGATCTTCCTGCCCGGCATGTTGCTGCTGGTGGCAGTACTACCCCACTGGAACCGATTCCGCCGTTGGGATAGCGCGCAGGCTCTGATGCGCGGCGCCAATGCGGCAGTCGTGGGCATCCTGGGAGCCGCCCTCTACCAGCCGGTCTGGACCAGTGCCATTCTCGGCCCCCGAGAGTTCGCCCTGGCGCTCACCGGCTTTTTGCTGCTCAGCGTATGGAAGATGCCTGCCTGGGCGGTAGTAGTCATCCTTGCCGGCGGCGGCGTACTTATCACCTTGTAGCTGGAGTCGCCATCCATACCAAACAAGCGGTATCCCGATAACTGATACATGCCACGCAAACTCACCAGGTATCTGTTATCATCCCGTTTTGGCAAGTCTGAAGGAGCTACCAGGGAAGCTTAGCGAGGGTCATGAAGCCCTGTCAGTCAGGCAGCATGAGTTGGCGAGCCTCACCTCGGGGCTAAATTGAAAGCCCGCCAACTCTGTTGAGCAAGTGCTCCAATCACTCGCTGAAGCGTATAATTGTGTAACAACCCATGAATCCAGGAAACCATGTGCCCTCCTCAGTGTCCTACCGACAGCAAGACGTGCTTGATGAGATACTGGCCTTGCCCTTACGCGCCAGCACAACCCTGCGATATTGCCGTAACCGTCGAGTATCCCGGGTCAGCGCTTCGTGAAAGCACGACGCAGATGGCCTAGATACCACAGGCATTGACAGTGATCATCACTTGCGCATTCAATGGGCTACCAACATGATGCTGGAATGCATGTACGACGCTAGGGATCACGTCGTACCGACATCATCATGGAACCTTTGTTAAAGTTACTTTTCATCTGCGCATGCGGTGGCTGCAAGGATACTGGTGAAACAATGGCGTGATCCAATTTCAATAACACAAACCAACAGGTTTTTCGACATGCCCGAATTCCGCGAATCTCGCATTGGCATCCGCAATGCTTCGCTCATGCTTGGGGTGACCATTACTGAACTTCGAGAAGCCATCCTTTCTGGCAGCACCATTCAAGGCGTAATGCCCCCTAAGCCATTATTTAACGCCGGACAGCGAAAGTCTGAAATGATGTTCAAGGCGGGGGATATCATGGATTGCGCTGAAAACATACAAGCCTTTAAAACCAAAGGAGAAGCTGAATGACAGATCTGCAAGCGTTCGAAGAAGCATTATTGTCGTCACGGGATGATTTTGTCGAGCAGCACAACCGTTCGGTTCAACGCGCCCAGGAGCAGTTTGGCAAGCGACGTGTCTCTGCAAAAGAGATTGACCTTCCTCACCAGGTGACCGAAAAAGCCACTCAACAAACCAAAGGCAATAATTACAAAGGCGCCGCATATAAAACTGGATACATCATCAAGCTAGTCGTAAGAGAAAAGAAAATGAGTCTGCTCGATGAGGTCTTCGAGTACCAGTCTCCTAAAATCTCTGAGCTAGAAGCACGGATCGACGCAGAGAAAGCCGCGAAAGCGGCTGGTTACCCAATCATTGGCTATGTTCAATCTATTGAAAAGTTGTGATGGCGTTAAGATGGCGCTTGAGGAATATCTCCTTCTCGGCACATACGTGGCTTGGTGCCAGAGGCTGTTCCAGCACTACGGTATAATCGACATCCATGCCGGATCGGACTATAGTAGTACTAGCTATCCCTCTAGACTCAGGTGCCTGGATGACAACACTTACGTCCATCACGCTCAACGATGACCTGCAAAGGCGGGTTCAGCGCCTGGCAGAAGCTCGCCTGCGCCCTGTGGACTGGGTCATGCATGAAGCCATTGAACAGTACGTGGAGCGGGAGGAGAAGCGAGAGGCCCTCAATCAAGACACGCTAAAGGCCTGGGAGGACTACCAAGCCACCGGCCTTCACGCAACCGCTGACGAAGTCGAGAAGTGGCTGACCAGTTGGGGGAGCGCTGACGAAGTGCCCGCCCCAGTATGTGGCAAGTGACCGCTGGGCTATTGGGCTGTACTGCTGTTTCGCAAAACACCCTGAACCTCGGGTTTTTCTGGTTTCATGCTACAAGAGTGACCAGGAGGGTCTCGATGAGAGAAAATATTGACATGGACGACGTCCTAGAAAATTTAGAAAAAGCCCGTCGCACCGGAAAACTCGCACGGGTAGTATCTCGCAGTGATATGAGATATGGAGTCGACCCTGAGGATCCTGAGCGACTCGTGTCGATCGACAAAGAGGGCCGCAAGCGACAGTTACCTAGAAAACTGGATTCAGAATAGACCCAAGCTGGAGGGTGCTATGGAGGACAAAGGAAAAGGCACTCTGAACGATCATCAGGAGGCAACAGATTTTATCGGGTCACTCCCCTACTCTGTCCAACAAAGACTTTTTAATTTTGCGGAAGAGCGCCAGGAGATCGGTAAGTCGCTGATTGCTGTGTTACGGGAAGAGGCCCGCACTTTGCAACTGTATGACGCGATTTACGCCGATGTCGATACTGACTATGACTTAGCTAACCCGACGCTTTCACGCACTATCAGGGACTGTATTGACCATACTGGCCGTGTGCCGGATGGAGCTGACCGGGACTCTCTTCTCCGCGAGTGCCCCCAGATCCTGGATGCGATAGAAAGCGCATATAAAAAGCATGCTATTGGACAGCTCGGGACATAATCAAACAGAACAAAGCACATGCTCATGATATGAATCGTCTACTGTAAGCCTACAACCTCTTTTTATATTGTAGGGAATGCTGTTCAGTCACAATCAAGGGCCAAATAAATTATTTAGCTACTATCATCCAGTATCGGAACTGCCTCCAAGCGCTCTCTCAAGAGTCCTCAAACCCGCGTGGTGATTGCAATTCTTGGCGTAACCACTCTTGTACCTCAGCACACACCTCATCGTTGAATTCGGGCGAGACTATAGCTGGATCCACCCCCGGCTCATCTCGAAAGAAGAAACGATCAGGGATGGAAATCGAACCGCCCCCTCTCAGATAGGCGACGATTTCCCCACTCCAAGAAGGGAGGTAGGCACTTTCGCTTTGCAGGCACTCTAGTGCCTCGCGGAAGGTCTCCAGCGGCTGAGGGAACCTATCTCGCAGGTCAAAGGCCCGATAAGCAAAAATCCGGTCCAGCGGATCTTCTGGCGCAGGTGATGATTGCTGATTCATACCTCCCCCTTCTGTCACGCGTACCAGCTCTCATACTAGCCGATCGCCCGTGGTAGCGCTTCCTATTGTTGGCGGAACTGGGATGGATGAAGACATAGATTCATCTTGCCAGTCATACATCTACAGGAGTTGTGGCAGCGCTCTATCCGTACATCGGGGAAGACGCTCATACCTCGTTACACGAGGGACTCCGCCATGAACGCATACACCCTCCAGACAACAAAAAACCCCACACCGCTGAGCGCATGTGGGGCTTCATGATCGAGCTTCAGCATCTATAGCCGTGCTGAATCAGTCCTCGGTGCG
This sequence comes from Halomonas sp., assembly GCF_033549285.1. Lineage (GTDB taxonomy): Bacteria > Pseudomonadota > Gammaproteobacteria > Pseudomonadales > Halomonadaceae > Halomonas. The sequence goes on along the minus strand of NZ_JAWSUJ010000091.1, from coordinate 604 downwards.
GACCAACCAAGACTCGACCGTCTCATCACCGTGCTCTTCCTTCCAGGCCTTGAGGGTCTTCTGGTTACCGCCACGGGTCTCTACGACTTCACCCGTGTTCGGGTTCTTGTAAATTTTCAGCTTGCGCTTGCGGCGAACGCCAGTCGAAGGCGCTGCGGAAGAAGAAGCAGGCTTCGGGTCCAGTAGAGCAATGACATCCGCAGCGCTCTTCTCGTAGTCCTTCATCAGTGCCTCAAGCTTGTCCTTGAACTCAATCTCGGCCTGGAGGCGTGGATCAGCTCGCATCTCTTCAAGCTGCTTTTCCAGCTGCTGCTTTTGTTGCTCGTGCTGTGCGTAGGCCGTCAGGAGGCTTGACATAGAATAGGTCTCTAACTGTTGAATTTACATGTGGCATGATAATTAACGAAAAATAGAAACGCAACGAGATTCTTGCTTTCATCGCGTGGGTAGGTGGACAGGACCAGATGGAGGTGCACGCGCTCGAACGCAACTCACATCCGCTCGGACTAGGCTGCAACCTCAGGGCATGTCAATGGCCATCAGAACTGACCCACCAGTGGCCAACAAAAATGACCCACCCGTGATCGTCAGCTGAGCGTCTTCT